>NZ_CP007410.1:5974132-6313264 GCF_000585995.1 Pseudomonas brassicacearum
CCAACGTTCATACGCGAAGGTACGCCCAACGGGTTGAGGACCACATCGACCGGGGTACCATTGGCATCGTGCGGCATGTCTTCAACCGGCATGATCACGGAGACCACACCCTTGTTACCGTGACGACCGGCCATCTTGTCGCCCGGCTGGATGCGGCGACGGATTGCCAGGTAAACCTTGACGATTTTCAGCACGCCCGGAGCCAGGTCATCGCCCTGCTGCAGTTTGCGCTTCTTGTCTTCGAACTTGTCGTCCAGCAGACGGCGGCGATCAACGATATAGGCCTGGGCCTTCTCGAGCTGCTCGTTCAGAGCATCTTCAGCCATGCGCAGCTTGAACCACTGACCATGCTCAAGACCGTCGAGAACTTCGTCGGTGATTTCCTGACCTTTCTTCAGGCCTGCGCCGCCTTCGGCCTTATGGCCAACCAAAGCGGAGCGCAGACGCTCGAAAGTTGCGCCTTCAACAATACGGAACTCTTCGTTCAGGTCCTTGCGGATCTCGTCGAGTTGAGTCTTCTCAATGGACAGTGCACGAGCATCACGCTCAACGCCGTCACGGGTGAAGACTTGTACGTCGATGACGGTACCCTTGGTGCCGGTAGGCACGCGCAGGGAGGTGTCTTTAACGTCGCTGGCTTTTTCACCGAAGATGGCACGCAGCAGTTTTTCTTCCGGCGTCAGCTGGGTCTCGCCTTTCGGAGTGACCTTGCCCACCAGGATGTCGCCTGCGCCTACTTCAGCACCTACATAAACGATACCGGCTTCGTCCAGCTTGTTCAGTGCAGCTTCACCCACGTTCGGGATGTCTGCAGTGATTTCCTCTGGGCCAAGCTTGGTGTCACGGGCCACACAGGTCAGTTCCTGGATGTGGATCGTGGTGAAGCGGTCTTCCTGAACAACACGCTCGGACAGGCAGATGGAGTCTTCGAAGTTGAAGCCGTTCCATGCCATGAACGCGATGCGCATGTTCTGACCCAGTGCCAACTCACCCATATCGGTGGACGGGCCGTCGGCCATGATATCGCTGCGCTGCACCCGATCACCCTTGCTCACCAGCGGACGCTGGTTGATGCAGGTATTCTGGTTGGAGCGGGTGTACTTGGTCAGGTTGTAGATGTCGACACCGGCTTCGCCAGTTTCAACTTCGTCATCGGCAACACGGACCACGATACGGCTGGCATCGACGGAGTCGATCACACCGCCACGACGAGCCACGACGCAAACGCCGGAGTCACGGGCAACGTTACGCTCCATGCCGGTACCCACCAGCGGCTTGTCGGCACGCAGGGTCGGTACAGCCTGACGCTGCATGTTCGAACCCATCAACGCACGGTTGGCGTCGTCGTGCTCGAGGAACGGGATCAGCGACGCTGCGACCGAAACTACCTGCTTCGGCGAGACGTCCATCAAGGTGACGTCTTCCGGCGCCTTGACGGTGAACTCGTTCAGGTGACGAACAGCTACCAGCTCGTCGATCAGGACTTTCTTGTCGTTCATCGTGGCCGAAGCCTGAGCGATCACGTGATCGGCTTCTTCGATGGCGGACAGGAAGACGATCTCATCGGTGACCAGAGCGTCTTTCACCACACGGTATGGGCTCTCGAGGAAGCCATACTGGTTGGTGCGCGCATAGGCAGCCAGGGAGTTGATCAGACCGATGTTCGGACCTTCCGGCGTTTCGATCGGGCATACACGACCGTAGTGAGTCGGGTGTACGTCACGAACTTCGAAGCCAGCGCGCTCACGGGTCAGACCGCCCGGGCCGAGTGCAGAGACACGACGCTTGCGGGTGATCTCGGACAGCGGGTTGTTCTGGTCCATGAACTGAGACAGCTGGCTCGAACCGAAGAACTCCTTCACCGCCGCAGCCACTGGCTTGGCGTTGATCAGGTCTTGCGGCATCAGGCCTTCGCTTTCAGCCATCGACAGACGTTCCTTGACCGCGCGCTCTACACGCACCAGGCCAACACGGAACTGGTTCTCAGCCATTTCGCCTACGCAGCGAACACGACGGTTACCCAGGTGGTCGATGTCATCGACGATGCCTTTGCCGTTACGGATGTCGACCAGAGTCTTGAGCACCGCAACGATGTCGTCTTTATTCAACACGCCCGAACCTTCGATCTCGGTACGACCGATACGACGGTTGAACTTCATCCGGCCGACCGCAGACAGGTCATAGCGCTCAGGGCTGAAGAACAGGTTGTTGAACAAGGTCTCGGCTGCATCCTTGGTTGGCGGCTCGCCAGGACGCATCATGCGATAGATCTCGACCAGGGCTTCCAGTTGGTTGCCGGTGGAGTCGATCTTCAGCGTGTCGGAGATGAACGGACCACAGTCGATATCGTTGGTGTACAGAGTTTCGATACGAACGACCTGGGCCTTGGCGATTTTCGCCAGGATCTCAGTGTTCAGCTCGGTGTTGCACTCTGCCAGGATTTCGCCGGTAGCCGGATGCACGATGACCTTGGCGGTGGTACGACCCAGGACGTAGTCCAGAGGCACCTGCAGCTCTTTGATCCCGGCTTTTTCCAGCTGGTTGATGTGACGAGCGGTAATACGACGACCCTGCTCGACAATAACCTTGCCCTTGTCGTCCTGGATATCGAGGACAGCGATTTCACCGCGCAGACGCTGAGGCACCAGCTCCAGGCTAAGGTTTTCACCCTGCACGTGGAAGACGTTGGTGGTGTAGAACGCGTCCAGTACTTCTTCGGTGGTGTAGCCGAGCGCACGCAGCAGTACCGATGCAGGCAGCTTGCGACGACGGTCGATACGCACGAATACGCAGTCTTTCGGGTCGAACTCGAAATCCAGCCACGAGCCGCGGTAAGGAATGATGCGCGCGGAGTAAAGCAGTTTGCCGGAGCTGTGCGTCTTGCCACGGTCGTGGTCGAAGAACACGCCCGGAGAACGGTGCAGCTGGGAAACGATTACACGCTCGGTACCGTTGATTACGAAGGTACCGTTCTCAGTCATCAGGGGGATTTCACCCATGTAGACTTCTTGCTCTTTGATGTCCTTGATCGCTTTGTTCGACGATTCTTTGTCGAAAATGATCAGGCGCACTTTTACCCGCAAAGGTACGGCGTAAGTTACACCGCGCAATACGCATTCTTTGACATCAAATGCCGGTTCGCCCAGGCGATAACCGACGTACTCCAGCGCAGCATTGCCGGAGTAGCTGATGATCGGGAAAACGGATTTGAAGGCCGCATGCAGGCCCACGTCGCGGAACTGATCTTTAGTCGCTCCCGCTTGCAAGAATTCACGATACGAATCCAGCTGGATGGCCAGGAGGTACGGCACATCCATGACGTCCGGCAACTTGCTAAAGTCCTTGCGGATACGTTTTTTCTCAGTATATGAGTAAGCCATCAGCGTTCCCCAGCTTGGTCACCTGCTTGTTTGGCCCCTCCCGACGGGAGCAGCCAGAAAATCGTGCAAACCCCATGGTTTGCGCCACCACATCGGGTGGTTACAGCTCGCTATCGGCACCGACCCAGTCGGCTGCCAATAACGGAAAAAGGCCGGTGGCAAGAGCCACCAGCCATCAGCCTGTCGCTTAACGCTCGGGCTGGAGACGCAAAGTCGATGCTTACTTCAGCTCGACTTTAGCGCCTGCTTCTTCCAGAGTTGCTTTGGCTTTGTCAGCTGCGTCTTTCGAAACAGCTTCCAGAACCATGGCAGGAGCGCCGTCAACTACAGCCTTGGCTTCTTTCAGGCCCAGACCGGTCAGTTCACGTACTGCCTTGATCACGTTAACTTTCTTCTCGCCAGCTTCGGTCAGCATGACGTTGAATTCGGTTTGCTCTTCAACAACGGCGGCAGCAGCAGCTGGACCGGCAGAAGCAGCGGCAGCGGAAACGCCGAATTTTTCTTCGAAAGCTTTGATCAGCTCAACAACCTGCAGAACGGACATTTCAGCTACGGCGTTGAGGATATCGTCTTGAGAGATAGACATGACTCTAATTCCTAAATTGGGGGACGGCCTACGCGGCCATCGAAATAAACAAAAAAGCGCGAGAGAAAATGCTCAGCCTTAGGCTGCGGCAGCTTCTTTTTGCTCGCGAACTGCAGCCAGAGTACGAGCCAGCTTGCTGGTAGCGCCTTGAATCACGCTCATCAGCTGCGAAATGGCTTCGTTACGGGTCGGCAGTGTTGCCAGTACGTCGATTTGGTTAGCTGCGAGGAACTTGCCCTCGAACGCAGCTGCCTTGATCTCGAACTTATCCTGACTCTTGGCGAATTCCTTGAACAGACGGGCAGCAGCGCCCGGATGATCCTTGGAGAACGCGATCAGAGTCGGGCCAGTGAACACGTCGTTGAGGACACTGTATTCAGTGTCAGCAACAGCGCGCTTGAGCAGGGTATTACGTACAACACGTACGTATACGCCAGCTTCACGAGCCTCTTTACGGAGTCCGGTCATAGCGCCTACTGTCACACCGCGGGCATCAGCCACAACAGCGGAAAGAGCGACTTTGGCAGCCTCGTTGACTTCAGCGACGATGGCCTTCTTGTCTTCGAGATTAATTGCCACGGGTTTAACTCCTGCTTGTTACCGTTTCATCCGGTCGAAACCGAATGTCGTTTTGGTGTCTGATTCGGTAAGGAACCGGGAGCACCATCTGCGTAGGCTTGTGGTTTAAGACTTGCGTCGCCTACGGTCTTGGACAGCCCCCGCCAGGCAGGGACCCCAATTTTTCGATTGGCGCAATCGCTTGCGCCAACCTGAGTCTTACGCGTCGAGCGAGCTCTGATCGATGACCAGACCTGGGCCCATGGTGGTGCTCAGGGTAACGCGCTTGACGTAGATACCTTTCGAAGAAGCTGGCTTGATACGCTTCAGATCAGCGATCAGGGCTTCAACGTTTTCTTTCAGCTTGACGGCATCGAAGCCAATCTTGCCAACGGAGGTGTGAATGATGCCGTTTTTGTCGGTGCGATAACGAACCTGACCAGCCTTGGCGTTTTTAACCGCGGTGGCTACGTCTGGCGTTACGGTGCCGACTTTAGGGTTAGGCATCAGACCACGTGGACCGAGGATCTGACCCAACTGACCTACAACGCGCATGGCATCCGGGGATGCGATAACCACGTCATAGTTCAGGTCGCCGCCTTTCATTTCAGCAGCCAGATCGTCCATGCCTACGCGATCAGCGCCAGCAGCCAGAGCAGCTTCAGCTGCTGGGCCCTGGGTGAAAACGGCAACACGAACAGTCTTGCCAGTACCGTGTGGCAGCACAGTAGCGCTACGAACGACCTGGTCGGATTTACGTGGGTCAACGCCCAGGTTTACAGCAACGTCGAACGACTCGCTGAACTTGACAGTCGACAGCTCGGCCAGCAGAGCTGCGGCGTCTACAAAGTTGTAGGCCTTGCCTGCTTCGATTTTGCCGGCGATAGCCTTTTGGCGCTTGGTCAGCTTAGCCATTACACACCCTCCACGTTAAGGCCCATGCTACGAGCAGAACCGGCGATAGTACGCACGGCTGCATCCATATCAGCTGCAGTCAGATCCGCGTTTTTGGTTTTCGCGATTTCTTCCAGCTGAGCACGGGTAACGGTGCCAACCTTAACGGTGTTTGGACGAGCGGAACCGCTGGTCAAACCTGCAGCCTTCTTCAGCAGAACCGAAGCAGGGGTGCTTTTTGTTTCGAAGGTGAAGCTACGGTCGCTGTAGACAGTGATGATCACTGGAGTCGGCAGACCTGGCTCAAGACCCTGAGTACGGGCGTTGAAGGCCTTGCAGAATTCCATGATGTTCACGCCGTGCTGACCCAGAGCAGGACCAACAGGTGGGCTTGGGTTAGCCTGAGCGGCCTTCACTTGCAGCTTGATGTAAGCGGTAATTTTCTTGGCCATGAGGCACTCCAATTACGGGTTCGAACGCCTCGAAAGGCTCCCCGGTTACTTGCGCGTTTATCCCAGTGACGACAAAACCCCACAGCCTAGGGCTGCGGGGTTGGGATGCCTGCTCAATCAGACCTTTTCGACCTGACTGAACTCTAGCTCTACCGGGGTAGAGCGACCGAAAATGAGCACTGCCACTTGGATCCGGCTCTTTTCGTAGTTAACTTCTTCAACCGTGCCGTTAAAATCGGCGAATGGACCATCGGTGACGCGTACAACCTCACCTGGTTCAAACAACGTTTTCGGCTTCGGCTTGTCGCTACCATCAGCGACGCGACGCAGAATCGCTTCTGCCTCTTTATCGGTAATCGGTGCAGGCTTATCGGCGGTACCGCCAATGAAGCCCATCACCCGAGGGGTATCCTTGACCAAGTGCCAAGTCCCTTCGTTCATATCCATTTGTACCAGCACGTAGCCCGGAAAGAACTTGCGTTCACTTTTGCGCTTCTGGCCATTACGCATCTCAACCACTTCTTCAGTGGGGACCAGAATCTCGCCAAAGCCATCTTCCATGCCAGCCAGCTTGACGCGCTCTACCAGCGAGCGCATAACATGCTTCTCGTAACCCGAGTAAGCATGCACAACGTACCAACGCTTAGCCACGGGACACCCTTAGCCAACAATCAAGGAAACAAGCCAGCCGAGCAGGGAATCAAGCCCCCACAACAGCAACGCCATTACCAGAACAACAGCCACAACGATCAACGTGGTCTGCGTGGTTTCTTGGCGAGTCGGCCATACGACTTTACGAATCTCGGTGCGAGCTTCCTTCGCGAGTACAAAGAACGACTTACCCTTGGCTGTTTGCAGACCAACGAAGGCAGCAACGGCAGCAATGGCAAGCAATGCGAGTACGCGGTACAGGATCGGCGAAGCAGAGTAATACTGATTACCAACAACGCCAACAACCACCAAAGCGACTACTACTAGCCACTTGAGCAGATCGAAGCGAGAGCCTTGAGCTTCAGCTTTAGGAGTCATCTATGAAGATCCTGTGAAAAGAAAGCCAGACACACCAAGTGAATCTGGCAGGTCAGGAGGGAATCGAACCCCCAACCTACGGTTTTGGAGACCGTCGCTCTGCCAATTGAGCTACTGACCTAAAACAAAATCAGGCCGACCATTATGCCGGCCCGAAAAAGACATTACAACTGTTTACTCGATGACTTTGGCTACGACACCTGCGCCGACGGTACGACCGCCTTCACGGATAGCGAAACGCAGACCATCTTCCATCGCGATGGTTTTGATCAGGGTAACAGTCATCTGAATGTTGTCACCCGGCATTACCATCTCAACGCCTTCTGGCAGCTCGCAGTTACCAGTCACGTCAGTTGTACGGAAGTAGAACTGTGGACGGTAGCCTTTGAAGAACGGAGTATGACGACCGCCCTCTTCCTTGCTCAGAACGTAAACTTCTGCAGTGAACTTTGTGTGCGGCTTGACGGTGCCTGGCTTGACCAGGACCTGGCCACGCTCAACATCATCACGCTTAGTGCCACGCAGCAACACACCGCAGTTTTCGCCAGCGCGACCTTCGTCGAGCAGCTTACGAAACATCTCAACGCCGGTGCAGGTAGTTTTCTGAGTATCACGCAGACCGACGATCTCAACTTCTTCCTGGATGCGGACGATGCCACGCTCAACACGACCAGTCACAACAGTACCGCGACCCGAGATCGAGAATACGTCTTCGATTGGCATCAGGAACGGCTTGTCGATAGCACGCTCAGGCTCTGGGATGTAGCTATCCAGAGTCTCCACCAGCTTCTTGACAGCAGTGGTGCCCATTTCATTGTCGTCTTGGCCGTTCAGAGCCATCAGAGCCGAACCAATGATGATCGGAGTGTCGTCACCTGGGAAATCGTAAGTGCTCAGCAGATCGCGCACTTCCATCTCAACCAGCTCCAGCAGCTCAGCGTCGTCAACCATGTCGGCCTTGTTCAGGAAGACAACGATGTACGGAACACCTACCTGACGGGACAACAGGATGTGCTCACGAGTTTGCGGCATCGGACCATCAGCGGCCGAGCAAACCAGGATCGCACCATCCATCTGGGCAGCACCGGTAATCATGTTCTTTACGTAGTCAGCGTGACCTGGGCAGTCAACGTGTGCATAGTGACGCACGGCCGAATCGTATTCAACGTGGGCGGTATTGATGGTAATACCACGAGCTTTCTCTTCCGGGGCGCTATCGATCTTGTCGAAGTCAACCTTGGCCGAACCGAAAACTTCGGAGCAGACCCGAGTCAGAGCAGCGGTCAGCGTGGTTTTACCATGGTCGACGTGACCGATAGTACCAACGTTGACGTGCGGCTTATTACGTTCGAACTTTTCCTTAGCCATCGAAATCACCCTCAGGAGAAGAATTTAACAAGTCACACAAGCCATTAAAACAAAGGCAGATATTTTCATATCTGCCTTGTTATATGGAGCTCTTGAGCGGATTTGAACCGCTGACCTCACCCTTACCAAGGGTGTGCTCTACCAACTGAGCTACAAGAGCAAAACACTATGCACAACCTGCAAACTTGGAGCGGGTAGCGGGAATCGAACCCGCATCATCAGCTTGGAAGGCTGAGGTTCTACCACTAAACTATACCCGCGGAGCTTGCAGCTCACGCTAAAAATGGTGGAGGGGGAAGGATTCGAACCTTCGAAGTCGTAGACGTCAGATTTACAGTCTGATCCCTTTGGCCGCTCGGGAACCCCTCCTAAGCGAGCCGGCATTCTATATTATGCCGACCTTCTGTCAAGCATTTTCTCATTAAAAACCTGAGGTTAGCTGCGTTGACCATGCTTCGCATCGTTAACCGTTAAAGGTCTTCACTGCGAAGCGGGCGCCATTCTATGCAAACTATCCTGCCGGTGCAACCCCTTCGCAAGGCATTATTTTATGTTTTAACTCATTGAATTCTTTAGAAAGGTTTTGAAGCAGCGCTTCATTCACTTTCCCCGCGCTATCAGGGGGAACCTGAACCCAAAACCCTGCACCCTCAGGCGAGCCCAACGCAGCAGGACGAGCTCCAACCCCCAATACCGTCAGTCGCTGCTCCAGCTGCTTCGCTATTTCCAGGCGAGCAAAACCACCCAAGTAAACACACGTCTTTTGCGCCTCAGCGGATTTTCCTGAATCACGCCTCACCAGCGCATCAGCTGTTTCGCTCAATAGATGAATATCCTGCTGCGAGCCACGGTACAAACTCAGCGGCGTAACATCCTTTGCGCGAAGCGGGGCCTCCTGTTGATGCCAGACGTAGTAGAAGACATTCAAAACCAGCAATAACAGGAACAGCCACCGCATAGATACCTCAGGACAAAGGACAGGCCATTGCCAATCCAACAAAAACCAGGTCAGGCACCACCTTGGCATCAGGAACGACCCCAGAAACCAAATTGGCATCTCCTCCCGTGAGAAACACCACGAAATTGCTCCCCCAATATTCCCGAGCCAACTCAAGCTGAGTCAGGACAAACCCCCTGAGCATCAGCATGCAACCACGCTCGACCGCTTCAACAGTCGTGCGACCCGGGACCAGACTTTCATGAGCTCGCTCGGCGGCCGTATCGTCATAACGAATTCGTCGTGTATGAGTACGCAATTGATTACGCATCAAAGGCATACCTGGACAAATGAACCCCCCAAGATGCTCACCATCAGCAGCCACGAAATCCGCCGTGATAGCCGTACCAAAATCGAGTACCAGGCAGGCCCCCGAAGCAAGATGAAACCCACCGAGTAGCGCTAGCCAGCGGTCAAGCCCCAACCGCTCGTAATCCTCATAGCCATTACTCACGCCCGCCATCTCCCGAGCAGGTACGGCACGAGCCACGGACACTCCAAATACATCCACCAGCGAGGCGACTAACGAGTCAGTCTCTTCTGGAGTTCTCACACTAACCAGGCGACATTTTTTGAGCTGGAATTTGTCAGCGCAACTCAGGCTTGCCAACAGATCGCCGTCAGAACTGACCACCCCCCCGTCAACCGGAGTAAGACCATCGGACTGAAGGACACGCCATTTGATAAAGCTATTGCCGCAGTCGAGCTCAAGAATCATCACGCAACCTCAAACTGAGCTCACCACCGCTAAAGATCTTTTCCACGCCATCCACCTTCAAACGCAGCGCACCCTGGCGGTCAATACCCATCACAACGCCGTCGATTTGATTAATGCCGGCAATCAATGATACAGCTCGCCCCTGCCACAGATGGTATCTCTCCCATTCCGACTGGATCGCAGCAAACCCCGATGCATGATGAAGCCTCAGATATTGCTGAAGCTGGGCCCCCAAGCGGGCCACCAGTTCATTCCGGTCGAAATCCCTACCCGCCTCTAGACACATGGACGTCCACTGCTGATCGACTTCGTCGGTCGATTGCATATTCACATTGATTCCTACACCGAGGACAACGTGGCAGACGTCCGCAGGATCCCCTACCAACTCAAGCAAAATACCTGCAATTTTTTTCTCACCAATCAGGACATCGTTAGGCCACTTAAGTCCTGCCTCCACAATCCCCATATCACGCAAAGCGTGCATGACAGCAAGCCCCACAACAAGACTGAGCCCTTCGATCTGCCTCATGCCGCCATCAATGCGCAATACCAGACTGAAATAGAGGTTATCGGCAAAAGGACTGACCCATTTACGACCGCGACGACCACGACCAGCCACCTGTCGCTCAGCCAACACCATGAAGGGAGCCGCCACTCCGCGCTCTATAGAGCGCAGCGCCTCTGCGTTAGTGGAATCGATGGAGTCAAATATGTGAATAGGCCATTCACATAGCCCTTGTGCGCCGATCTCAGCCGCCTCCAAAAGCAGCAGAGGCTTGGCCAGCTGGTACCCTTTGCCTCGAACCTTGTGAACAGACAACCCCAACTCTGCCTCCAGGTGCTGCAGTTGCTTCCATACAGCACTGCGACTGATACCCAGCGCAAC
Organism: Pseudomonas brassicacearum; assembly: GCF_000585995.1. Taxonomy (NCBI): domain Bacteria; kingdom Pseudomonadati; phylum Pseudomonadota; class Gammaproteobacteria; order Pseudomonadales; family Pseudomonadaceae; genus Pseudomonas; species Pseudomonas brassicacearum. Next base: position 5,985,001 of record NZ_CP007410.1, read on the forward strand.
GCCCAGCGCTTGACCCGAATGGAAGCGGCCATCCTTCAGAAGTTTTAGCAACGTGAGCATGCGAACTGCGCCCTGATAATGAGGCCCGCATGATAGCTATGCGCAAGACAGTTGCATAGAAACACAAAGTGCCTTTCCTGCGGGCAAAACAAAACCCCTACCTGCGTCAGCAGATAGGGGTTTCGGAATTTAATCTTGACGATGACCTACTCTCACATGGGGAAACCCCACACTACCATCGGCGATGCATCGTTTCACTGCTGAGTTCGGGATGGGATCAGGTGGTTCCAATGCTCTATGGTCGTCAAGAAATTCGGTAGCCAGCGCGTGCCTTGCGGGCACGTTCCAGCGAATGGGTATGCGATAGTTTGTGTGTTGCTTTGTGAGCAGCGTCGAACTTTCGGTTCGTGTCGTCTTCACACACCGCAATCTGATGCTCCGTATTAAAGAGCCGACTCAAATTGCTTGGGTGTTATATGGTCAAGCCTCACGGGCAATTAGTACAGGTTAGCTCAACGCCTCACAGCGCTTACACACCCTGCCTATCAACGTCGTAGTCTTCGACGGCCCTTCAGGGGACTCAAGGTCCCAGTGAGATCTCATCTTGAGGCAAGTTTCCCGCTTAGATGCTTTCAGCGGTTATCTTTCCCGAACATAGCTACCCGGCAATGCCACTGGCGTGACAACCGGAACACCAGAGGTTCGTCCACTCCGGTCCTCTCGTACTAGGAGCAGCCCCTCTCAAATCTCAAACGTCCACGGCAGATAGGGACCGAACTGTCTCACGACGTTCTAAACCCAGCTCGCGTACCACTTTAAATGGCGAACAGCCATACCCTTGGGACCGGCTTCAGCCCCAGGATGTGATGAGCCGACATCGAGGTGCCAAACACCGCCGTCGATATGAACTCTTGGGCGGTATCAGCCTGTTATCCCCGGAGTACCTTTTATCCGTTGAGCGATGGCCCTTCCATACAGAACCACCGGATCACTAAGACCTACTTTCGTACCTGCTCGACGTGTCTGTCTCGCAGTCAAGCGCGCTTTTGCCTTTATACTCTACGACCGATTTCCGACCGGTCTGAGCGCACCTTCGTACTCCTCCGTTACTCTTTAGGAGGAGACCGCCCCAGTCAAACTACCCACCATACACTGTCCTCGATCCGGATAACGGACCTGAGTTAGAACCTCAAAGTTGCCAGGGTGGTATTTCAAGGTTGGCTCCACGCGAACTGGCGTCCACGCTTCAAAGCCTCCCACCTATCCTACACAAGCAAATTCAAAGTCCAGTGCAAAGCTATAGTAAAGGTTCACGGGGTCTTTCCGTCTAGCCGCGGATACACTGCATCTTCACAGCGATTTCAATTTCACTGAGTCTCGGGTGGAGACAGCGCCGCCATCGTTACGCCATTCGTGCAGGTCGGAACTTACCCGACAAGGAATTTCGCTACCTTAGGACCGTTATAGTTACGGCCGCCGTTTACCGGGGCTTCGATCAAGAGCTTCGCGTTAGCTAACCCCATCAATTAACCTTCCGGCACCGGGCAGGCGTCACACCCTATACGTCCACTTTCGTGTTTGCAGAGTGCTGTGTTTTTAATAAACAGTCGCAGCGGCCTGGTATCTTCGACCGGCATGGGCTTACGCAGTAAATGCTTCACCCTCACCGGCGCACCTTCTCCCGAAGTTACGGTGCCATTTTGCCTAGTTCCTTCACCCGAGTTCTCTCAAGCGCCTTGGTATTCTCTACCCAACCACCTGTGTCGGTTTGGGGTACGGTTCCTGGTTACCTGAAGCTTAGAAGCTTTTCTTGGAAGCATGGCATCAACCACTTCGTCACCCAAAGGGTAACTCGTCATCAGCTCTCGGCCTTAGAATCCCGGATTTACCTAAGATTCCAGCCTACCACCTTAAACTTGGACAACCAACGCCAAGCTGGCCTAGCCTTCTCCGTCCCTCCATCGCAATAACCAGAAGTACAGGAATATTAACCTGTTTTCCATCGACTACGCTTTTCAGCCTCGCCTTAGGGACCGACTAACCCTGCGTCGATTAACGTTGCGCAGGAAACCTTGGTCTTTCGGCGTGGGTGTTTTTCACACCCATTGTCGTTACTCATGTCAGCATTCGCACTTCTGATACCTCCAGCAAGCTTCTCAACTCACCTTCACAGGCTTACAGAACGCTCCTCTACCGCATCACCTAAGTGATACCCGTAGCTTCGGTGTATGGTTTGAGCCCCGTTACATCTTCCGCGCAGGCCGACTCGACTAGTGAGCTATTACGCTTTCTTTAAAGGGTGGCTGCTTCTAAGCCAACCTCCTAGCTGTCTAAGCCTTCCCACATCGTTTCCCACTTAACCATAACTTTGGGACCTTAGCTGACGGTCTGGGTTGTTTCCCTTTTCACGACGGACGTTAGCACCCGCCGTGTGTCTCCCATGCTCGGCACTTGTAGGTATTCGGAGTTTGCATCGGTTTGGTAAGTCGGGATGACCCCCTAGCCGAAACAGTGCTCTACCCCCTACAGTGATACATGAGGCGCTACCTAAATAGCTTTCGAGGAGAACCAGCTATCTCCGAGCTTGATTAGCCTTTCACTCCGATCCACAGGTCATCCGCTAACTTTTCAACGGTAGTCGGTTCGGTCCTCCAGTTAGTGTTACCCAACCTTCAACCTGCCCATGGATAGATCGCCCGGTTTCGGGTCTATTCCCAGCGACTAGACGCCCTATTAAGACTCGCTTTCGCTACGCCTCCCCTATTCGGTTAAGCTCGCCACTGAAAATAAGTCGCTGACCCATTATACAAAAGGTACGCAGTCACCCAACAAAGTGGGCTCCCACTGCTTGTACGCATACGGTTTCAGGATCTATTTCACTCCCCTCTCCGGGGTTCTTTTCGCCTTTCCCTCACGGTACTAGTTCACTATCGGTCAGTCAGTAGTATTTAGCCTTGGAGGATGGTCCCCCCATATTCAGACAAAGTTTCTCGTGCTCCGTCCTACTCGATTTCACTTCTAAGATCCTTTCGCGTACAGGGCTATCACCCACTATGGCCGCACTTTCCAGAGCGTTCCGCTAAAATCAAAGAAGCTTAAGGGCTAGTCCCCGTTCGCTCGCCACTACTAAGGGAATCTCGGTTGATTTCTTTTCCTCAGGGTACTTAGATGTTTCAGTTCCCCTGGTTCGCCTCTTGCACCTATGTATTCAGTACAAGATAACCATCTTATGATGGCTGGGTTCCCCCATTCAGACATCTCCGGATCAAAGTCTGTTTGCCGACTCCCCGAAGCTTTTCGCAGGCTACCACGTCTTTCATCGCCTCTGACTGCCAAGGCATCCACCGTATGCGCTTCTTCACTTGACCATATAACCCCAAGCAATCTGGTTATACTGTGAAGACGACATTCGCCGAAAATTCGTACGCTTGCTCACTTAAGAGCAACTCACAAATTTTACCTTAGCCTGAGCCGTTACCAGTGAAAGTAACGTCCAGTCTATCTTTCTATCACATACCCAAATTTTTAAAGAACGATCTAATCAAAAGACTAGAAATCAACATTCACCATCACCTTGATGGAATGCTCATTTCTAAGCTTTCAGAAGCAGTTTATGGTGGAGCCAAGCGGGATCGAACCGCTGACCTCCTGCGTGCAAGGCAGGCGCTCTCCCAGCTGAGCTATGGCCCCATAACAAAATTGGTGGGTCTGGGCAGATTCGAACTGCCGACCTCACCCTTATCAGGGGTGCGCTCTAACCAACTGAGCTACAGACCCAATTTCGAGCTTGTAACTGTTAGCTATGAGCTATCAGCTTGGAGCTTAAAGCTGCTTCTATCGTCTTCTTCAATGAATCAAGCAATTCGTGTGGGAGCTCATGAAGCAGCTGCGGTCGTCGATTAAGGAGGTGATCCAGCCGCAGGTTCCCCTACGGCTACCTTGTTACGACTTCACCCCAGTCATGAATCACACCGTGGTAACCGTCCTCCCGAAGGTTAGACTAGCTACTTCTGGTGCAACCCACTCCCATGGTGTGACGGGCGGTGTGTACAAGGCCCGGGAACGTATTCACCGCGACATTCTGATTCGCGATTACTAGCGATTCCGACTTCACGCAGTCGAGTTGCAGACTGCGATCCGGACTACGATCGGTTTTGTGGGATTAGCTCCACCTCGCGGCTTGGCAACCCTCTGTACCGACCATTGTAGCACGTGTGTAGCCCAGGCCGTAAGGGCCATGATGACTTGACGTCATCCCCACCTTCCTCCGGTTTGTCACCGGCAGTCTCCTTAGAGTGCCCACCATAACGTGCTGGTAACTAAGGACAAGGGTTGCGCTCGTTACGGGACTTAACCCAACATCTCACGACACGAGCTGACGACAGCCATGCAGCACCTGTCTCAATGTTCCCGAAGGCACCAATCCATCTCTGGAAAGTTCATTGGATGTCAAGGCCTGGTAAGGTTCTTCGCGTTGCTTCGAATTAAACCACATGCTCCACCGCTTGTGCGGGCCCCCGTCAATTCATTTGAGTTTTAACCTTGCGGCCGTACTCCCCAGGCGGTCAACTTAATGCGTTAGCTGCGCCACTAAGAGCTCAAGGCTCCCAACGGCTAGTTGACATCGTTTACGGCGTGGACTACCAGGGTATCTAATCCTGTTTGCTCCCCACGCTTTCGCACCTCAGTGTCAGTATCAGTCCAGGTGGTCGCCTTCGCCACTGGTGTTCCTTCCTATATCTACGCATTTCACCGCTACACAGGAAATTCCACCACCCTCTACCATACTCTAGCTTGTCAGTTTTGAATGCAGTTCCCAGGTTGAGCCCGGGGATTTCACATCCAACTTAACAAACCACCTACGCGCGCTTTACGCCCAGTAATTCCGATTAACGCTTGCACCCTCTGTATTACCGCGGCTGCTGGCACAGAGTTAGCCGGTGCTTATTCTGTCGGTAACGTCAAGACAGTTACGTATTAAGCAACTGCCCTTCCTCCCAACTTAAAGTGCTTTACAATCCGAAGACCTTCTTCACACACGCGGCATGGCTGGATCAGGCTTTCGCCCATTGTCCAATATTCCCCACTGCTGCCTCCCGTAGGAGTCTGGACCGTGTCTCAGTTCCAGTGTGACTGATCATCCTCTCAGACCAGTTACGGATCGTCGCCTTGGTGAGCCATTACCCCACCAACTAGCTAATCCGACCTAGGCTCATCTGATAGCGCAAGGCCCGAAGGTCCCCTGCTTTCTCCCGTAGGACGTATGCGGTATTAGCGTCCGTTTCCGAGCGTTATCCCCCACTACCAGGCAGATTCCTAGGCATTACTCACCCGTCCGCCGCTCTCAAGAGAAGCAAGCTTCTCTCTACCGCTCGACTTGCATGTGTTAGGCCTGCCGCCAGCGTTCAATCTGAGCCATGATCAAACTCTTCAGTTCAAACATCTTTGGGTTTTGAGAAAACCCTAAACTTGGCTCAGCAATCGTTGGTTACATCTTTGATTTCTCGCGGAGTAACTTGTGATGCTGATAATCTGTTGACTAGCAGTCTGACTCCACAAGCACCCACACGAATTGCTTGATTCAGTTGTTAAAGAGCGGTGGGTTGAGCCTTTCGTCTCAACCGAGGCGCGCATTCTACAGCGCCCCGTGTATCTGTCAAGCGGTTATTTTCAGAAGTTTTCAAAGTTTCCTTTGCAACTTCAACCACTTGCGCTTCCGATCTCTCGTTAGCGGGAGGCGAATTCTACAGCGTTACTCGCTGCTGTCAACACCTCTTTTTCTCCGCTTTCGACCGAGAAGATCGAACCGTCGACAGGGCCAAACAACACCGCCCCATTGACTCCTTCCAGGCTTCGATGAACTGAAGCAGGCTGCTGTCGAAAACCATATAACTCTTTGAATCTCAAGGAGTTTTCCGTTTCGACTGCGCCGGAAGTGGGGCGAATTATAGACGTCTAGGACTTGCCGTCAACAGCTATTTTCAGCTTTATTCGGATTTCAGCGTAATACGGGCGAAAGCCTTTTTACCGGCCTGGCATACATGGGTAGAACCCAGCTCATATATATAGGCGCGATCCACAACCTCACCATCGATACGCACACCGCCGGAACCAAGGAGATCTCGCGCTACCGCCGCGTTCTTGACCAGGCCCGCCTTGTTAAGAACAGCCGCGATCGGCATATTCTCGGCCGCTGTCAGTTCGATCTCTGGCAGATCGTCCGGCAGCTCACCATCCTTCATACGATTACCTGCCGCACGGTGAGCATTAGCCGCAGCCTCTTCACCATGAAAACGAGCGACAATTTCTTCGGCCAGCTTGATCTTGATGTCCCGCGGATTAGCTCCAGCCTCAACATCTGCACGGAATGCATTGATTTCATCCATGGAGCGGAAGCTCAACAGCTCGAAGTAACGCCACATCAGTACATCTGGAATGGAAACCAGCTTGCCGTACATAACGCCCGGCGCTTCCTGAATGCCAACGTAGTTGCCCAACGACTTGGACATCTTCTTCACACCGTCCAACCCCTCAAGCAACGGCATGGTCAGGATGCACTGGGCCTCCTGGCCATAACCGCGCTGCAGCTCACGCCCCATCAACAGATTGAACTTCTGGTCGGTGCCGCCGAGTTCAACGTCCGCTCGCAACGCGACCGAGTCATAACCCTGCACAAGCGGGTAGAGAAACTCATGAATGGCGATTGGCTGATTGGTTGTATAGCGCTTGTCGAAGTCATCGCGCTCAAGCATACGAGCCACGGTGTACTGGGAAGTCAGGCGAATGAAATCCGCCGGCCCCATCTGGTCCATCCAAGTGGAGTTGAAAGCCACTTCGGTCTTGGCCGGATCAAGGATCTTGAAGACTTGAGTCTTGTAGGTCTCGGCGTTATCGAGAACCTGCTCGCGGGTCAGCGGCGGACGGGTAGCACTCTTGCCACTCGGATCACCGATCATCCCGGTGAAGTCACCTATAAGGAAGATGACCTGATGCCCCAGATCCTGGAACTGGCGCAGCTTATTAATAAGCACGGTGTGACCCAAGTGAAGATCAGGTGCCGTCGGGTCGAAACCAGCCTTGATACGCAGCGGCTGCCCGCGCTTGAGCTTTTCGATCAGCTCGGACTCGACCAACAGTTCTTCCGCACCACGTTTGATCAGCGCTAGCTGCTCTTCAACCGACTTCATAACAGACCCGCAAGGCTCAGATTCAAAGGGACCCAACCATACAAGAACGCACACCAAATACAAGGTTTGCCCGGCGCGGGGACGCCAATCCACAGACAGAGCGTCCGCGGGCTTGCTTCGAAGGGGTTTTGGTTATATTTTATACAGTTATTTCATCTTCATCATGTCATTCATCTTTTCCAATTCATCTTTTCAAAAGTCAAAATTACCTATGACCACAGAACCGTCTAAAGCGCCGCCGCTTTACCCAAAGACCCACCTGCTTGCCGCAAGTGGTATCGCAGCCCTCCTTAGCCTGGCGCTCCTGGTGTTCCCCTCCAGCGATGTTGAAGCCAAAAAGACGACTCTGAGTCTTGAACTGGAAAGCCCTGCTGAACAACTGACACAAGATCAAGACGCTGCCGAAGCCGCTCAAGCCACAAACGAACCGGCCGCCTCCCCTTTCGCGCAGATTGAAAACAGCCCTGAAGACACCACCGAGGCCGCTCAGTCAGAGCCTCCAGCTGTAGAAGAAAAGAAAGGACCGGACCACCGCGAGGTCATAGTCGCCAAAGGCGATACGCTCTCCACCCTCTTCGAAAAGGTGGGCCTGCCCTCGACTTCGGTCCACGAAATCCTGGCCAGCGACAAGCAAGCCAAACAATTCACCCAACTGCAGCGTGGCCAGAAACTCGAATTCGAACTTAATCCCGACGGACAGCTGACCAACCTGCACACCAAGTTAAGCGACCTGGAAAGCATCACCCTGACCAAGAATGACCAGGGTTATGTATTCAATCGGGTGACCGCCAAGCCTACCGTGCGTTCGGCGTACGTCCATGGCGTGATCAACAGCTCACTGTCGCAGTCCGCCGCGCGCGCAGGCCTTTCCCATAGCCTGACCATGGACATGGCCAGCGTGTTTGGCTACGACATCGACTTCGCCCAGGATATTCGCCAGGGCGACGAGTTCGACATCATCTACGAACAGAAAGTGGTCAACGGAAAGAGCGTCGGCAACGGTCCGATCCTTTCCGCGCGCTTCACCAACCGCGGCAAGACCTACACCGCGGTGCGCTACACCAACAAACAAGGCAACAGCAGCTACTACACTGCCGATGGCAACAGCATGCGCAAGGCTTTCATCCGTACGCCGGTTGATTTCGCCCGCATCAGCTCGAAGTTCTCCGCAGGCCGCAAGCACCCGATCCTGAACAAAATCCGCGCCCATAAAGGCGTCGACTACGCAGCGCCCCGTGGCACGCCAATCAAGGCCGCCGGCGACGGTAAAGTATTGCTGGCCGGGCGCCGCGGCGGTTATGGCAACACCGTGATCATCCAGCACGGCAACACCTACCGCACGTTGTACGGCCACATGCAGGGCTTCGCCAAAGGCGTGAAGACCGGCGGCAGTGTCAAGCAAGGCCAGGTCATCGGATATATCGGCACCACCGGCCTGTCCACCGGACCGCACTTGCACTATGAGTTCCAGGTCAACGGGGTCCACGTCGACCCTCTGGGCCAGAAGCTGCCGATGGCCGACCCGATCGCCAAATCCGAGCGCTCGCGCTTCCTGGCTCAAAGCCAGCCCTTGATGGCTCGCATGGATCAAGAGAAAGCCACCATGCTGGCTTCGAGCAAGCGCTAAGCCATGGCGCTCTATATCGGTGTGATGTCCGGGACCAGCCTGGATGGCCTGGATATCGCACTGATCGAACTGGCCCCGGCGATCCGATTGATCGCTACGCACTACATCCCCATGCCCGCCGCCCTGCGCACCGAATTGCTCGGATTGTGCAGCAGCGGGCCCGATGAGATCGCCCGCTCCGCCATTGCCCAGCAAAACTGGGTAGAGCTGGCTGCCCAGGGGGTTAATACCCTACTCAATGAACAGAACCTCAGGCCCGAAGACGTAACGGCGATTGGCAGCCACGGCCAGACCATTCGCCATGAACCAGCCCGTGGCTTTACCGTGCAGATCGGCAATCCCGCACTGCTGAGCGAGTTGACCGGCATCACCATCGTCAGCGACTTCCGCAGTCGTGACGTAGCGGCTGGCGGGCAAGGTGCGCCTCTGGTCCCAGCCTTTCACGAAGCACTGTTCGAAGAACGAGCCGGCAATCGTGCGGTGCTGAATGTTGGCGGCTTCAGCAATTTGAGCCTGATAGAACCCGCAAAACCGGTAGCCGGTTTCGATTGTGGCCCCGGCAACGTCTTGCTCGATGCCTGGATACACCAGCAACGGGGCGAGCATTTCGATCGCGACGGACAATGGGCCGCCAGCGGGACGGTCAAACCGGTTCTGCTCAAGGAACTGCTTAGCGACCCTTTCTTTGTCACCAAAGGTCCGAAAAGCACTGGGCGAGAAGTCTTCAACTTGGCCTGGCTGACCCAACACCTGTCACGCCTACCAGCCTTTGCCGCTGAAGATGTACAGGCAACACTGCTTGAGCTGACAGCCCTGACCATCGTCGAATCACTGCAAAACGCCCAGGCAGAGACTCAAGAGCTGCTGGTCTGCGGTGGCGGCGCGCATAACCATACACTCATGAAGCGTCTGGCCGATTTACTGCCGGATGCCAAAGTCAGCAGCACGGCAGCTTACGGTGTGGACCCGGACTGGGTCGAAGCCATGGCCTTCGCCTGGCTGGCCCATTGCTGCCTTGAAGGCATTCCAGCCAATCGCCCAAGTGTCACCGGCGCCCGGGGCTTGCGCATACTCGGCGCCATCTATCCCGCCTGAACCCAATAATCCCGGACAAAAAAACGCCGCAGGGCTGTAAGGCACTGCGGCGCTTTTTTGTTGAAGCGGTCAGATCGAGAACGATGAACCGCAACCGCAGGTCGTGGTGGCGTTCGGGTTCTTGATCACGAAACGCGACCCTTCCAAGCCTTCCTGGTAATCCACCTCAGCACCTGCCAGGTACTGGAAGCTCATCGGATCGACCACCAGACTGACGCCTTCGCGCTCGACGATGGTGTCGTCTTCAGCCACTTCCTCATCGAAAGTGAAGCCGTACTGAAAACCGGAACAACCGCCGCCCGTCACGAACACGCGCAGCTTCAAACGATCATTGCCCTCTTCATCGACCAGGCTCTTCACCTTGTGCGCGGCACCGTGGGTGAATTGCAAAGCCATGGGGGTGAAGGTTTCGACGCTCATGCTGAATATCTCCCGGCGCTTACGCCGCCATAATGCGTGATGGCGGGCATTATCCGCTTCTCCTAGAAAATCGGTCAACTATTTGAGGGGCAGCTGCAAGCTACAAGTTCAAAGCTGCAAGCTTGTAGCTTAACGCTTGCAGCTTTTAACTGCTGTTAAGGCAACATCCCCGCGTGGGAAAGCCCCAGACGCTCATCCAGCCCGAACAGGATGTTCAGGTTCTGCACCGCCTGGCCCGACGCGCCTTTGACCAGGTTATCGATGACCGACAACACCACCACCAGATCCCCGTCTTGCGGACGATGCACAGCGATCCGGCAAACGTTCGCGCCGCGCACGCTACGGGTTTCCGGATGGCTGCCGGCTGGCATTACGTCGACGAACGGTTCGTTCGCGTAACGCTTTTCGAACAATGCCTGCAGGTCCACCGAGCGATCAACGACGGTAGCGTAAAGCGTCGAGTGGATGCCACGGATCATTGGGGTCAGGTGCGGCACGAAAGTCAGGCCGACGTCCTTGCCCGCGGCCCGACGCAGCCCCTGGCGGATTTCTGGCAGGTGACGGTGACCCTTGACCGCGTACGCCTTCATGCTTTCCGACGTCTCGGAGTACAGCGAACCGACACTGGCACCGCGCCCAGCGCCACTGACACCGGACTTGCAGTCAGCGATCAGGCGCGAAGTATCGGCAAGACCGGCCTCGAGCAGGGGCAAGAACCCCAGTTGCGTTGCCGTCGGATAGCAACCCGGCACCGCGATCAGCCGGGCCTGCTTGATGTTCTCCCGATTGACTTCCGGCAATCCGTAGACCGCCTCGTCGAGCAGCTCCGGCGCCCCATGGGGCTGGCCATACCATTTGGCCCATTCGTCGGCGTCCTGCAGGCGGAAGTCTGCCGACAGGTCGATGACCTTGGTCCCGGCGGCCAGCAGCTCACCTGCCAGCGCGTGGGCGACACCATGGGGCGTGGCGAAGAACACCACATCGCAAGCGCCGAGGGTCTTGACGTCCGGAACGCTGAACGCCAGGCCGTCGTAATGACCTCGCAGGTTCGGATACATGTCGGCAACGGCCAGGCCGGCCTCGGATCGGGAGGTAATGACCACCACCTCAGCTTGCGGATGCTGTGCCAACAGACGCAGCAGTTCGACACCGGTGTAACCCGTGCCGCCGACGATACCGACCTTGACCATAAACCTGCCCTCAACGAACCCACTGGAAAGCCGTCGATGATAGGGGCCGCAGGACGCGGCGACAACCGCCAAGGTGACGTGTGGGCGCTCTAACCTCTACTATCGAGTCACCGTGAATCTGGGAATAACTAAAAATGCTCTATCTGTGGCTCAAAGCACTTCATATCGTCAGCATGGTCTGTTGGTTCGCCGGCCTGTTCTACCTGCCTCGCCTGTTTGTCTATCACGCCCAAAGCGAAGACAGCGTCAGCAAGGAACGTTTCAGCGTCATGGAGCGCAAGTTGTATCGCGGCATCATGGGCCCGGCGATGATCGCCACCCTGGTATTCGGCATCTGGCTGCTCAGCCTTAATGCCGGCGCCTACTTCACCCAAGGCGGCTGGATGCACGCCAAGCTGACCCTGGTCGTGCTGCTGATCGGCTATCACCATATGTGCGGCGCCCAAGTGAAGCGCTTCGCCCGTGGCGAAAACACCCGCAGCCACGTCTTTTATCGCTGGTTCAATGAAGTGCCGGTCCTGATATTGCTGGCTATCGTAATTCTGGTCGTGGTTCGGCCGTTCTAATCTCCAATCGGCACTACTTAATCCGGGGTACTTCCAATGTCGCTGCCCGCTCTGCTCGAACAACGCTTGCACCTGCCCGTCGTGGCGGCGCCGATGTTCCTGATTTCCAACCCACAGCTGGTGCTGGCCTGCTGTCGCAACGGCATTGTCGGCAGCTTCCCGGCGTTGAATCAGCGCGAAAGCAGTGGCTTCAAGGCCTGGCTGGAGGAAATCGAGGCAGGGCTGGCGCCCCTGGAAAAACCGGCGCCCTACGCCGTCAACCTGATCGTCCACCACAGTAACCCGCGGCTTCAGGCCGACCTGGCCATCTGCATCGAACATAAGGTGCCGATTGTCATCACTAGCCTGGGCGCAGTGAAAGAACTGGTGGACGCCGTTCACAGCTACGGCGGCCTGGTGTTCCACGACGTCACCACACGGCGTCATGCGGAAAAGGCCGCCGAGGCCGGTGTCGATGGTCTGATCGCCGTTGCCGCCGGTGCGGGTGGGCATGCCGGGACCTGGAGCCCATTCTCGCTGATCGCCGAGATCCGGCAGTTCTTCGACAAAACCGTTCTACTTGCGGGATGCCTGAACCACGGTCATCAGATTCTGGCCGCACAGTTGCTCGGTGCGGATTTGGCCTACCTCGGAACGCGCTTTATCGGCACGACTGAAAGCCATGCGCCTGACGCTTATAAAGAGATGTTGCTCACATCCCGAGCCGCAGACATCGTGCATACTCCTGCAGTGTCTGGGGTACCGGCCAGTTTCATGCGCCAGAGCCTGGAAAACGCCGGCTTCGACTTGGCCGCCCTGCAGGGCAAAGGCGAGATGGAGCCTGGTTCGAAACTCAAACCGTTGAACGATGAAGCCAAGGCCTGGAAAACCGTATGGTCCGCAGGCCAGGGCGTGGGGGAAATCCATGATTTGCCAAGCGTCGACCAATTGGTGGCACGCCTGGATGAAGAATACCGTCAGGCGCAGGCTCGGGCGGCACAGCTTGGGGGGCAATGGCCCCGCTGACCTGACAACAACAAATACTTAACCTTTAGAGACAAGGATGCCGGGCATGAGCGAAACCCGTTTCAACATCGTATTCGACGGAGCCCTGATGCCGGGCGTCGATACCACCACCGCCAAACTCAACCTCGCCGAGCTGTTCAAAAGCGATGTCAGCGCCATTGAGCGACTGTTCAGCGGCCGTAAGGTAGCCCTTAAAAGCAACCTGTCCCAGAGCGAAGCACAGAAGTACCTCGAAGCGCTCAACAAGAGCGGGATCGATGCACGAATCGAAGCCGAGCCTGCTCTCCATCTGAGCCTCGGCGAGGTACAGGAATCGCTACACCCGTCGGACGGACGCCACCCGGACGCCATCATCGACCCCGTATCGCCATACGCGCCGCCTCGGGCGGAAGTCGGTGAAGCAGTGGCCGGGTACAGCACACTCAAGCCCTTCAGCTTCGAGGGGCGTATCGGACGTCTGCGGTTCCTGGCCTGGACCATGGTGTTGACGCTGGCGATGCTGCCGGTGATCGGCGTGGCCTTTTGGTTCAGCCTGTCATGGCTCATCGCATCCAACTCGCTGGCTGCGATGATTGTCGGCGGGCTGGCAGGAGTGGCCATCGCGCTCGCCTTTGCTTTTGTGAGTCTCCAGTTCAACGTCCAGCGCCTGCATGACCTTGGTTGGTCCGGGTGGCTGTGGTTGCTCAATCTGGTGCCATTCGTAGGTAGCCTCTTCCCGTTCGTGCTCATGTGCATGCCTGGCAATGCCGGTGCGAATCGCTATGGCGCGCCACCACCGCCCAACAGCACCGCGGTCAAGGTACTGTCATCGCTGTGGGTCGTCATGATCGTCCTGATCATCGCCGCGGCAGTGGGCGGGGCGTTCAGCGATATCGGAGACGAATACAGCAACTCTGTGAGCAACTTTGAAAGCAGCGAGTCGAGCGAATATCAAAACAGCGACGACACCAATGCCGAGCCTGCCGCCGAAGCAGCAGCCGAAGCAGCAGAGGCGGCCTCGCCTTCTGTAGACTATGAGGAAGAAGAGGAACAATAAGCGCGCTTCGTGCCGGTGACAGCCCAGTCCACTGGCGGCGGGCTGTTGTGATGGAGAACTGCATGACCCGTTACGCACTGATCACTGGCGCCTCCGGCGGCCTCGGCCTAGCCATGGCCGAGGCATTGGCCCGGCGCGGCCGTAACCTGATACTGGTGGCTCGACAACGTGATCGGCTGGAAAGTATTGCAATCGAACTGACGCAACGGTTTGGCGTGGAGGTATTGTTCCGGGCTTGTGACCTGGGGGAGCCCCTAAGGCTTTCAGGTTTCTTGCTGGAGCTGGAGGAAGGCGAACGCCAGATCGACTTGCTGGTCAACTGCGCCGGCATTGGCACCAGTGGCCCGTTCCTGGGCCAGGACTGGATGACCGAACAGGACCTGATCGAACTCAATATCCTTGCCCTGACACGCCTCTGTCACGCAATAGGCAATAGCATGGCGCTGCAGGGTGGCGGTCAAATCCTCAACGTTGCATCGATCGCTGCATTCCAGCCAGGCCCCTGGATGAGTACTTATTACGCCAGCAAGGCCTATGTGCTGCACTTTTCCGAAGCCCTGCGGGTCGAACTCAAGAAATGCGCGATCAAGGTATCGGTGCTTTGCCCTGGCCCGATCCGCACCGGCTTTTTCGCCAGGGCCCAGCTCGATGAGCAGAAGTTCATCGATAACAAACGCCTGATGAGCCCGGAGGAAGTTGCGCTGTATGCCGTGCGTGGGCTGGACAGAAACCGGGCCATTATCATTCCCGGGTGGCGCAATCGCTGGCTCGCCGCGTTGCCGCGATGGGGATCGCGGTGGCTGGTACGGACGATCGCCGGCACGGTCAACAAGAGCTACTGCCCGCGCTGAATAACCCTTTGAAGCTAAAATCCAGGCTCGCCAGCCGCCCTTTCAGTACACTCGACCTCGACTAACCCAACGGAGAACAGCTGTGGATACCCTGTTTACCAAGATCATCAACCGGGAGATTCCGGCCAAGATCATCTACGAGGATGACCAGGTCCTGGCTTTCCACGACATCGCCCCACAGGCCCCGGTGCACTTCCTGGTCATTCCGAAGAAGCCGATCCGCACACTCAATGACCTGACTGAGGACGATAAAGGGCTGGCCGGGCATATTCTGTTCACTGCCCAGCGCCTGGCCAAGGAGCAAGGTTGTGAAGACGGTTTTCGTGTGGTGATGAACTGCAATGAACTCGGCGGGCAGACCGTCTATCACATTCATATGCACGTGCTTGGGCAGCGCCAGATGCACTGGCCGCCGGGTTGATACCCCTGACCCAACGCAAATCTTCAGCGGCCGATTGGTTTAAACTGGCCGCTGTGATTTTTCCCCGGAGATAAGCATGACTACCCAACGTCACTACTCGCCGATTGACCGCCTGCTGCTGCAAGCCGATACCGCGATGCGTACGCTGTTGCCCTTCAGTGGCCAGCCGTACCGCCCTTCACCGGCTATCGTGCAGCCAGACGCGCAGCTCAGTGACGAGCAGACCCGCCACGTCGCCGGGCTGATGCGCATCAACCACACCGGCGAAGTCTGCGCCCAGGCGCTGTACCAGGGGCAGGCACTGACAGCCAAGCTGCCCAAGGTGCGCGCGGCGATGGAACATGCTGCCGAGGAAGAAGTCGACCATCTGGTCTGGTGCGAGCAGCGTATTCGTCAGTTAGGCAGCCATACCAGCGTCCTGAATCCGTTGTTCTATGGGATGTCATTCGGAATCGGTGCAGTGGCCGGACTGATCAGTGACAAAGTCAGCCTCGGCTTCGTGGCGGCGACCGAGCATCAGGTGTGCAAGCACTTGAATGAGCACTTGGAGCAATTGCCAGCCGAGGATGAAAAGTCCCGGGCGATTCTGGAGCAGATGCGCGAGGACGAGGAGCACCATGCCGAAAGCGCCCTGGAGGCCGGTGGTTTTCGTTTTCCGGCACCGGTGAAGTTTGGCATGAGCCTGTTGGCCAAGGTCATGACCAAGAGCACTTATCGGATCTGACAGCGAACTGGAGACAGGCTCGAGAAAAATCGGGCCCGCACAAAAAAGGCGACTACCCAGCGGGAGTCGCCTTTTTTTGTACCGAAACTTCAGCGCGGCATGTTGCGTGCGTAGAAGATTTCCAGCATTTCGTGTTTTACACGCTCTTCCACCTGGTCGCGCTGTTCAGTAGACAGGTTGCTAGTGGCATCACCGAACAGGTAGTTATCCAGTTCGAAGTCCTTGAGCAGCATTTTGGTGTGGAACAGGTTTTCCTGGTACACGTTGACGTCGGTCATCTGGTATGCGTCGCGAGTGTCTTCGGACAGGTAGTTCTGAATAGAATTGATCTCGTGATCGATAAAGTGCTTGTGGCCTTCAACGTCGCGGGTGAACCCACGCACGCGGTAATCCACGGTCACGATGTCCGAGTCGAACTGGTGAATCAGGAAGTTGAGCGCCTTGAGCGGTGAAATGACGCCACAGGTCGACACATCAATGTCCACACGGAACGTCGCGATACCGTCGACCGGGTGTATTTCCGGATAGGTATGTACCGTGATGTGACTCTTGTCGAGGTGGGCCAGGATGATTTCGGGCAACGGGCCCGGGGACTCTTCGATCTGGCTGTCGGTCGGTGTCACCGGCTCTTCCGAGATCAGAATGGTCACGCTGGCACCTTGGGGTTCATAGTCCTGACTGGCGATGTTCAGGATGTTGGCACCAATGATATCGACAACTTCCGTGAGTATCTGCGTGAGGCGCTTGGCGTTGTACTCTTTATTGATGTACTCGACGTAGGCCTGCTGGTCTTGCGGAGTTTCCGCATAGCAGATGTCATAGATGTTGAAGCTCAAGGTCTTTGTCAGGTTATTGAACCCATGGAGCTTGAGTTTGCTTTTCACCGTTTGAAAACTCTCTGTGTATTGCGGCCTGGCCGCGTGATCAAGCATGCCCGTCAGATGCGAACGACGCACCTGCGTAGGACGGTTAACACCTCTTCGCGATGGCGATTTTGGTTGTCTGTCCAGACAAGCGACCGGTCGACCGACCGATCACTGCCCTGAAAAAAGTGGCGCATTATGCAGACGTCGGCTGCTGATCGCCAGAGCTTGCACTGCTTTTATGATAGTTGGATGTCGATTCAACCCAATTCGATGATTTCATAATCGTGGGTGATTTCCACACCGGCGGCGCCGAGCATGATGGAAGCCGAGCAGTATTTTTCGGCGGACAGCTCGATGGCACGCTTGACCTGGGCTTCCTTCAAGGCTCGCCCCTTCACCACAAAGTGCATGTGAATCTTGGTGAACACTTTTGGGTCTTCGGTAGCGCGCTCCGCTTCCAGGAAGGCTTCGCAACTTTCGACGGCCTGACGGGATTTCTTGAGGATGCTGACCACGTCGAAATTACTGCAACCGCCCACGCCCAGCAGGAGCATTTCCATTGGCCGCACCCCCAGGTTACGACCACCCGCTTCCGGCGGACCGTCCATGACGACCACATGACCGCTGCCTGATTCACCGAGGAACATGGCTTCGCCAGCCCATTGGATGCGTGCCTTCATCGCCAAGACTCCACTGTTAAAAAAGGGGCGCCAGCTTAGCACAGGCCCTGCCACGACAGTCCCTGCCGTAGGACGCCTGACTGGCGCACTGTAGGTAAATTCTTAAATCAACTGGGGATGCCTCTGTTAAGCTGGCCCCCATTGGCTGGCGTATGGCCAGCTATCGCGATTGCCGTCGCGCCCCTAAAAAAACCAAACCAACACACCGCGCAGGTCTTTCGGGATACAACCATGGTTGCCATTACTCCCACGCTCAAGATCAAGAACCTCGACAAACTCCTGATGCATTGTCAGCGTCGCCGCTACCCAGCCAAGCACAACATCATTTGCGCGGGCGATCGCTCTGAGACGCTGTTTTTCATCATCAAGGGATCGGTCACTATCCTGATCGAGGATGACGACGGTCGGGAAATGATCATCGCCTATCTCAACTCGGGGGACTTTTTCGGCGAACTGGGGTTGTTCGAACAGGCAGGCAAGGAACAGGTGCGCAGCGCCTGGGTACGCGCGAAGATCGAATGTGAGGTCGCGGAAATCAGCTACAGCAAGTTCCGGGAACTGTCTGTGCAAGACCCGGACATTCTTTACGTCCTCAGCGGACAAATTGCACAGCGCCTGCGCAATACCACCCGCAAGGTGGGCGACCTTGCCTTCTTCGACGTCACCGGTCGCGTCGCCCGATGCCTGCTGGAGTTGTGCAAACAACCGGATGCCATGACCCACCCGGACGGCATGCAGATCAAAGTAACCCGCCAGGAAATCGGCCGGATTGTCGGCTGCTCTCGGGAAATGGTCGGTCGAGTGCTCAAGGACTTGGAGGAGCGCAACCTGGTCAGCGTCAAAGGCAAGACCATGGTGGTGTACGGAACGCGTTAGGCCCCGGCGAGCGTGGCCGGCAATTGCCGGTATAACGCCTCGAGCCGTTCCAACGCGTGAGGGGCCGGGAATTTTTCATGCAGGGCAATGTGGCTCTCGGCACGCACTCGCTGCGCCAGGCCACAGGCTTCATTGAAGCAGTTGACCGCTGCGACCATGGATTGGCGTTCGTTCTCCAGCAACAGCGCGCCATGCACCAGGCCTACCGGGCGCTGGCCGCCCTTGCTCTGGCGCCAGCGCTGCGCGGTGCCGACCATTTTCCGACCGTCGAGATTGACGTTGAATCGCCCGTCGCAAAACGCGCCCTCCACTTCCCCCAGTGAAGCCAGCCCACCCAGCTCATCCAGCAACTGGCAGATGGGGTCGCACAACCGGCGATACGCGGTTTCGATTCGTCCATGATCACCTTCGCTGCGCGGTGGCGCGTAGACCAGGGCGATATTGACGGTAGCGGCTGATTGAGGCACCGGCTCACCACCGGTTTCCCGCAGCAGCACGGGCCAGCCGTTGGCGGCCGATACTTCACAGGCGTGTTCAAACCCCGGCAATCGACTCAAGCGACGCGGCATGACCAACGCACGGTCATGGGGCTGCCAGAACAACAGGCCGAACTCGGCATCGCCGGCACAGATGCTGGCCAGCAAATCCTGTTCGGCTTGCAGGCCGGCTTCGACGGTCAGGGAAATCACTGGCGACATCGACTCAGTCCAATGTCGAACCGCTTATCGGCAGACCCCGTTCAGGAAAGAACAACCGTTGCAACTCCGTGCCCGGGTTCTCTGCCCGCATGAACGCCTCGCCCACCAGGAACGAATACACATCGCTGACTTCCATCAACTCGACATCGGCCCGGTTAAGGATGCCGCTTTCGGTGATGACCAGGCGATCACGCGGAATGCGCGGCAACAGGTCCAAGGTGGTTTCCAGGTTGACTTCGAACGTGTGCAGGTTGCGGTTGTTCACCCCGACCAGCTTGGTATCGAGGGTCTTCAGTGCCCGCTCCAACTCATCGCCGTCATGGACCTCGACCAATACATCCAGGCCCATGTCTTTGGCGACGGCCGCCAGCTCGGCCATTTTTACGTCGTCGAGGGCGGAAACGATCAACAACACGCAATCGGCGCCCAGCGCGCGCGCTTCGACAATCTGATACGGGTCGACCATGAAATCCTTGCGGATCACCGGGAGTTTGCACGCCGCCCGCGCCTGCTTGAGGTAGTCGTCAGACCCTTGGAAAAAATCGATATCGGTCAGTACCGAGAGGCAGGTTGCACCGCCCTTCTCGTAGCTCCTGGCGATGTCGGCCGGAACGAAGTTCTCGCGAATCACGCCCTTGCTGGGAGAGGCCTTTTTGATTTCAGCAATCACCGCCGGCTGTTTTTTCTTGGCCTGATCGATCAGCGCCGTGGCAAAGCCGCGGGGCGCATCCGCTGAGCGCGCAAGGCTTTCCAGCTCGGCCAGACTGACTCGCGAACTGCGCTCGGCCACTTCTTCAGCCTTGCGAGCCAGAATTTTTTCCAGAACCGTTGGCACGCTCATCCTTCGTTCTCCACTTTGAATACGGCGGTAAATGCACCGAGTTCTTCGAGTTTTTCCCTGGCCAGGCCGGTGTGCAACGCATCATGGGCCAGTTCCACACCTTGCTTGAGGCTGCTGGCGTGGTCGGCGGCATACAGCGCGGCGCCAGCGTTGAGCACGATCATCTCAGCGGCTTTCTGACCGTTTTCGGTCTTGCGACGCCCCAAGGCATCGCGGATCAGTTCCAGCGACTGGGCCGGACTGTCAACCGCCAGGCCGTGCAGGCTTTGGCTCTTCATGCCCAGGTCTTCAGGTTCGACCCAATACTCGCTGATCTGATCATTTTTTAATTCAGCCACAAACGTTGGTGCCGCCAGACTGAACTCATCCAGGCCGTCCTTCGAATGGACCACCAGCACGTGCTTACTGCCCAAACGTTGCAGGACTTCTGCCAACGGCCGGCACAACGCCTGGCTGAACACGCCCACCACCTGATGTTTCACGCCGGCCGGATTCGTAAGCGGGCCGAGCATGTTGAACAGCGTACGCAGGCCCAACTCACGACGGGGTGCCGCAGCGTGTTTCATGGAGCTGTGGTGGTTTTGGGCAAACATGAAGCCGATGCCGACATGATCAATGCAGCGTGCCACCTGGATCGGTGTCAGGTTCAAGTAAATACCGGCCGCTTCCAGTAAATCGGCGCTGCCACTCTTGCCAGAGACGGCGCGATTGCCATGTTTGGCCACCGTGCAACCCGCTGCCGCGACGACGAATGCCGAGGCGCTGGAGACATTGAAAATATTAGCGCCGTCACCACCGGTACCCGCTACATCCACCACGCGGTCCAGGGTCTTGAGTTCGACCTTGTCCGCCAATTCGCGCATCACCGAGACCGCGCCGACGATTTCATCGATGCTCTCGCTCTTCATGCGCATGGCCATCATGAATGCGCCGATCTGCGCATCCGTGCATTGACC
Source organism: Pseudomonas brassicacearum (assembly GCF_000585995.1). NCBI lineage: Bacteria > Pseudomonadati > Pseudomonadota > Gammaproteobacteria > Pseudomonadales > Pseudomonadaceae > Pseudomonas > Pseudomonas brassicacearum. Next base: position 6,006,040 of record NZ_CP007410.1, read on the forward strand.
GGTCATGATTTCGCGCATCACGTCGCGCATCTCGTCAGTGCTCAAGTCGAGATGGCCGACGATACGGCTCAGGGCTGTCTTGATATCCATGAAAAGTCCTTAGCGCGTGCCGCCGGTTTGTTTGAGAAAGTTGGCGAACAGTTCGTGGCCCTGCTCGGTGAGAATAGACTCGGGATGAAATTGCACACCCTCGATATTCAGCGTCTTGTGCCGCAGCCCCATGATTTCATCCACCGAACCATCTTCAAGCTGGGTCCAGGCGGTCAGCTCCAGGCAATCAGGCAGGGTTTCACGCTTGACGATCAGGGAGTGGTAGCGGGTGACAGTCAGTGGAAGATTCAACCCTTCGAACACGCCCTTGTTCTCGTGGAATACCGGGCTGGTCTTACCGTGCATGACTTGACGAGCACGTACCACATCGCCGCCAAACGCTTGGCCAATTGACTGATGCCCCAGGCAAACGCCCAGGATCGGCAGTTTGCCGGCGAAATACTTGATGGCTTCGATGGAGATGCCTGCTTCGGTCGGTGTGCAAGGGCCAGGCGAGACCACGATGCGCTCAGGCTTGAGGGCTTCGATTTCAGCGATGGTCAGCTCGTCGTTGCGCACGACCTTGACCTCGGAGCCCAGCTCGCCGAGGTACTGCACAACGTTGTAGGTAAAAGAGTCGTAGTTATCGATCATCAGCAGCATGGCGTAGCAACCTTTGGATTCACTGACTTTATATACGGCCTTCGGAGCAAAAAAAGCCCCTGGCCACAGGTTGTTGTGGAGGACTCAGTCGCCTGAAGTCTGCTCCGCCAACGCCACGGCGCGGAACATCGCCCGACGCTTGTTCAGGGTTTCTTCCCATTCCAATGCCGGCACCGAGTCGGCGACGATGCCGCCGCCGGCCTGCACGTGCAGCTCACCGTTCTTGATCACGGCCGTGCGGATGGCAATGGCGGTGTCCATGTTGCCGTTCCAGGCAAAGTAACCCACGGCCCCGCCGTACACACCACGCTTGACCGGTTCCAGTTCGTCGATGATTTCCATCGCACGGATTTTCGGCGCGCCGGACAAAGTCCCTGCTGGCAGGATCGCCCGCAAAGCGTCCATCGCCGTCAGCCCGGCCTTCAGTTGGCCGGTGACGTTGGAAACGATGTGCATCACGTTGGAATAACGCTCGATGACCATTTTCTCGGTGAGCTTCACCGAACCGACTTCCGAGACCCGCCCGGTGTCGTTGCGGCCCAGGTCGATCAGCATCAGGTGCTCGGCAATTTCCTTGTCGTCCGACAACAGGTCCTCTTCCAGCGCCCGGTCGGCCTCCTCCGTGGCGCCACGGGGACGGGTGCCGGCGATCGGCCGCACGGTAATCAGGTTGTCTTCGACCCGCACCAGCACTTCCGGCGAACTGCCCACGACATGGAAGTCGCCGAAATTGAAGAAGTACATGTAAGGCGTCGGGTTGAAGCAGCGCAGCGCCCGGTACAGATCGATGGGCGCGGCCTTGAAGTCGATGGACATCCGTTGCGACGGCACTACCTGCATGCAATCGCCGGCCAGGATGTATTCCTTGATGGTATCGACGGCGCGTTCGTAATCGTCCTGGGTAAAACTGGAACGGAACACCGGATCGGCCGCCGACTGCTTGCTGAAATCCAGGCCAGGACGCGGGGTGATCGGCTGGCGGAGCTTTTCCAGCAAAGCCTGCAGGCTTTTCTGACCTTGCTCGTAGGCATCTTCCTGGGAAGGGTCGGCCAGGACGATGGCGTGCATCTTGCCAGCGAGGTTATCGAAAACCACGACCGCGTCGGAAACCATCAGCAAAATGTCCGGAACACCCAGCGGATCGGGGTTCGGGCAAGTGCCCAGGCGTTTTTCCACGTAGCGCACACAGTCGTAGCCGAAATACCCCACCAATCCACCGTTGAAACGCGGCAGGCCAGGAATGGTCGGCACGTTGTAGCGGGCCTTGAAGGTTTCGACGAAGGCCAGTGGGTCTTCGACTTCGAGGCTTTCGATCTCGACCCCGTCGTGGGTCACGCTGATGCGATGGTCATGGACCCGCAGCACCGTGCGGCACGGCAGGCCGATGATGGAATAACGCCCCCACTTCTCCCCGCCCTGCACCGATTCGAGCAGGTAGGAGTTGGGCTGGTCGGCCAGCTTGAGGTAGATCGACAGCGGCGTGTCGAAGTCGGCCAGGGTTTCGCAGGCAAGCGGGATGCGGTTGTAGCCGGCAGCGGCTAGACGCAGGAATTCTTCGCGGATCATGGGGTGCCTCGTGGCAAGAGGAGCTGACAGTCAGGTATGCAAACGCGCCGGATAACCGGCCAGGATCAGGTCAGGCGCGCCAACGCCAGCGGGCCAGGGCCTTCATGACTTTCATCCAGAGTTTGCGAGTGACCACCACGATGGCGTTTCCAGAAGAGGATTGAACAGCGTCGGGCAACGTTATCTCAGCGGCCGGGTCCAGGCAACTGGGAATTAGCAGGCGCAAATCGTCGATCACCAGCGTTGGGAATTCTTCAGCGATCGGGCGACCATGGTTATAGCCGTAACTCAGCGCCACGCATTTGACCCCTGCCGCTTTAGCCGCCAGCACATCACTGCGCGAGTCGCCCACAAACAACGATTGGGAGGCCGGGATGTTGGCCATTTTCATCACGAAGAACAGCGCGGCCGGGTCAGGCTTTTTCTGCGGCAAGGTGTCGCCGCCGATGATCCAGCGGAAATAGCGGCCGATTTTCATCTGGTCCAGCAGCGGCGCGACGAAGCGCTCCGGCTTGTTGGTGATCAGCGCCATTTCCACGCCTTGCTTTTGCAGCCACTTGAGTGTGGAGCGCACGCCGGGGTAAACCACGGTCAGCTCGTGATTGTCCTCGTAGGCTTCGTTGAACAGCTCCAGCGCTCGCTCGGCCTCGGCCTCATCGACACCCTGGGCATCGATGTGATTGGCCAGTGCCCGACGCACCAGCATGGGCGCGCCATTGCCAACCCACTGGCGCACGGCATCGAGTCCAGCAGGCGGGCGCCCGAGCTTGAGCAGCATGTTGTCCACGGCCGCCGCGAGGTCTGGAACAGAATCGACCAGTGTGCCATCGAGGTCGAACATCACCAGGCGCGGCAAGGTGCCGGGAAACAGCTGCTCGAAGCCGCTCATGGGCGTGCCAGGGCCAGTTCAGCGCGCATCTTTTCAATCACCTCTTTGTAGTCCGGTGCATTGAAGATCGCCGAGCCTGCGACAAAGGTATCGGCGCCAGCGGCAGCGATTTCGCGAATGTTGCCCACGTTCACGCCGCCGTCGATTTCCAGGCGGATGTCACGCCCCGAGGCGTCGATCAGCGCGCGGGCTTCGCGCAGCTTGTCGAGGGTGCCGGGGATGAACTTCTGCCCGCCGAAGCCCGGGTTGACGCTCATCAGCAGGATCATGTCGACCTTGTCCATCACGTACTTGAGCACGTCCAAGGGCGTTGCCGGGTTGAACACCAGGCCGGCCTTGCAGCCACCTTCACGGATCAACTGCAAGGAGCGATCGATGTGCAGCGTGGCTTCAGGGTGGAAAGTGATGTAGGTGGCGCCGGCCTCGATGAAATCGCCGACGATGCGGTCCACCGGGCTCACCATCAGGTGTGCGTCGATTGGCGCGGTGACGCCATACTTGCGCAACGCCGCGCAGACCATCGGGCCGATGGTCAGGTTGGGTACGTAGTGATTGTCCATGACATCGAAGTGCACGATGTCGGCCCCGGCGGCCAGAACGTTGTCCACTTCCTCGCCCAGGCGGGCGAAGTCGGCGGAGAGAATCGACGGAGCAATAGCGAAGGGCTGCATGACGCACCTGTTTTGAGCGAAATCACGATGGCGCGCATTGTATACCGCAAGATTTGGCGCGCCCACCGTGACAGTCGATCAATACGCCGCGCGGTAGATCTTCTCGATATCGCCGGCGCTCAGTTTGCGTGGATTGTTACGCATCAACCGCTCTATCCCCGCAGCCTCCACCGCCATCGAGGGGATCACCTCCTCGGTCACGCCCAGACCGCTCAGGCCCTTGGGAATTTCCACGGCAGCGCACAGCGCGATCATGGCCTCCACGGCTTCGTCGGCGGCCTCGATATCACTCAAGTGAGCGGTCTTGAGCCCCATGGCCTCAGCGATATCGCGCATACGCTCGACACAGGCCAGCTTGTTCCACGCCATGACATAGGGCAGCAACAAGGCGTTGGCGACGCCATGGGAGACATGAAAACGCCCGCCTAACGGATAAGCCAGTGCATGCACCGCCCCGACCCCGGCATTGCCGAACGCCATGCCGGCCATCAGGCTGGCGGTGGCCATGTCTTCACGGGCTTGCAGGTGGGCAGGGTTGGCATAGGCCTTGGGCAGTGCGGGGGTGATCAACTTGATTGCACCGATGGCCAGGGCATCGGTGATCGGCGAGGCATTGAGCGACAGGTAAGCCTCGATGGCATGCACCAGCGCGTCGACACCACTGGAAGCCGTTACGCCGCGAGGGCATGTGAGGGTCATTTGCGGGCTGACCAGCGCCACGTCTGGCAACAGATAATCGCTGACGATGCCTTTTTTCAGCTGCGCGGCCTTGTCGGAGAGGATCGCCACGTTGGTGACTTCCGAGCCCGTACCGGCCGTGGTGGGGATGGCAATCAACGGCGGGCCTTTGCGCGGTACCTGGTCGACGCCGAACAAATCTTCCAACTCGCCGTGATAACCGGCGTAGGCCCCTACGCACTTGGCGATGTCGATCGCGCTGCCACCGCCCAGGCCAATCAAGCCATCATGGCCACCTTCACGGTAGGCCTGCATGCAATCCTTGACGATGGCGATTTCCGGATCAGGCATCACCCGGTCGAAAATCTCGTAGTCACGCCCGCCCAGATGTTGCAGGGCCAGCTCCACGGTGCCGGACTTGACCAGCGCCGCGTCGGTGACAATCAGCGGGTTATCGACGTCCAGGCGCGTCAGCTCGGCCGCCAGTTGCTCGATGGCAGCGGCACCGGTGATCAGTTTGTGGGCGATCTTGAATGAGGAAAGACTCATGTGCGCGGCCTCTTGTTCGAGTATGGGCTGGCACAAGAATAGCTCGGTATTGGGGGTTGTCTGCTATTCAGCTTATGAATACGCCGCAAACCCATTGTGGGAGCGGGCTTGCTCGCGAATACGGCGGCACATTCAACATTTGTGTCGACTGGCACACCGCATTCGCGAGCAAGCCCGCTCCCACACTGGATCCATGTAAGAGGTTATACCTGGGTCGTACGCAGCTTCTCGCTACGCCCACGCAACCACTCCAGGGTCAGCAGCAGAATCACCGAGAAGGCAATCAGCAACGTCGCTGCGGCGGCGATGGTAGGGCTGAGGTTTTCGCGGATGCCGCTGAACATCTGCCGTGGCAAGGTAGCCTGCTCGGGGCCAGCCAGGAACAGGGTCACCACCACCTCATCGAACGACGTCGCGAAGGCGAACAACGCGCCGGAGATCACGCCCGGGGCGATCAGTGGCAGGGTCACCCGACGAAACGCCGTCAGCGGCGAAGCGCCAAGGCTGGCGGCCGCCCGGACCAGGTTGTGGTTAAAGCCCTGCAAGGTCGCCGACACCGTGATGATGACGAATGGCACACCCAGCACGGCGTGGACCACAATCAGCGAGAGGAAACTGTTGCCCATCCCCAACGGCGCGAAAAACAGATAGCTGGCGACCCCGATGATCACTACCGGCACCACCATCGGCGAAATCACCAGGGCCATCACCAGCGCCTTGCCCGGGAAGTCGCCACGGGTCAGGCCGATGGCCGCCAGGGTGCCGAAGATCATCGCCAGCAACGTCGCCGCCGGGGCCACGATGATGCTGTTCTTCAGGGCCCGCATCCATTCGGCCGAGGCAAAGAAGTCGTGGTACCACTGCAGTGAAAAGCCCTGCAATGGGTACACCAGGAAACTGCCGGAGTTGAACGACAGTGGAATGATCACCAGCACCGGCAGAATCAGGAACAACAGGATCAACCCGCAGAGTATGCGCAGACTGTAGAACCACACCCGCTCGATGGGGGACATGTAAGGACTCACCATTTTCGATCTCCCCTTAGCTCAGGCGCAGGCGACTGGCGCCCACCAGCCAGCTGTAAATCAGATAAAGCACGATGGTCGCCAGCAACAGCAGCCCACCGAGCGCCGTGGCCATGCCCCAGTTGATGCTGGTGTTGGTGTAGAACGCAACGAAGTAGCTGACCATCTGATCGTTCGGGCTGCCCAGCAGCGCCGGGGTGATGTAGTAGCCGATGGCGAGGATGAACACCAACAGGCAACCAGCGCCGACACCGGCATAGGTCTGCGGGAAGTACACCCGCCAGAAACTCGCGAACGGATGGCAGCCCAGGGAAATCGCCGCACGCATGTAGGTGGGCGAGATGCCCTTCATGACGCTGTAGATCGGCAGGATCATGAACGGCAGCAGGATATGGACCATGGAGATGTACACACCGGTGCGGTTGAACACCAGTTCCAAGGGTTTATCGATGACGCCCATGGCTATCAGGGCGCTGTTGATCAGGCCACCCGACTGCAGCAGCACGATCCACGCCGCCACTCGCACCAGGATCGAGGTCCAGAACGGCAGCAGCACCAGGATCATCAACAGGTTGCTTTGGCGCGACGGCAGGTTCGCCAGCAGGTAGGCCAGCGGATAGGCCAGCACCAGGCAAATCGCGGTGATCACCAGGCCCATCCAGAACGTGCGGGTGAAAATATCGAGATAAATCGCCTGGTCGGGGGTGGCCGGGGCCAGCTCACCGAGGTCGTCGATACGGTGATCGACAGCTGCCAGCAGGTAATACGGGGTGACATTGCTGGTGTTGCGGCGGATGACCTGCCAGTACGCCGGATCGCCCCAGCGCTCGTCGAGGCTTTCCAACGCTTCTTTATAAGAGGCCGGCTCGGTGGCAAATGGCAGCGCACGAGCGGTCTTGGTCAGCAGGCTGCGATAGCCGGCCAGTTCCATGTTCAGGCGCTTGGACAAGTCGCCCAGGGTCTGATTCTTGCGGGCTTCGGCCAGGTCTTCACTGGCGGCCTTGTACACCGGTTCACCCGGCAATCCACGTCCATCCCACACGGCGACCGCAGCCACGGTGCGCGGCATGGCGCCGACTACTTCCGGGTTGCTGACGCTTTTGAATAGCAGCGCCACGATTGGCACCAGAAACACCAGCAACAGAAACAGCACCAGCGGCGCGATCAAGGCCTGGGCCTTCCAGCGGTTGACCCGCTCGGCATGCTTGAGCCGCTGCTTCAGGGTGGGGCTGGTGCCCGCGTTCAGTGGAACGGCGATGGCCATGGCGAACTCCGCAAATCTTTTTGATCGTTACAGGGGCGGCGGGCCGCCTCTGTTCTTTTGAAACCGCAACCTGGCGGGCGGGTCATTGTGGCGAGCGAGCTTGCTCGCGCTGGGCTGCGAAGCGGCCCCAAAATTTTGTCGGCAACGCCAATTTTGTGAGTGCTGCGCACTCAAGCGGGAGCAAGCTCCCTCGCCACAAAAGCCCGTCCACTCATGAACGCTTTGGTTACTTGGCCGCCCAGGAGTTGAAACGCTGCTCCAGTTGCTCACCGTTGTCAGCCCAGAAGCTGACGTCGATCTGCACCTGGTTGGCGATGTTTTCCGGGGTGGTCGGCATGTCTTTGAGGACATCCTTGGCCAGCAACGGAACGGCTTGGGTGTTGGCCGGGCCGTAGGCGATGTTTTCCGAGTAGGTCTTCTGCTGCTGCGGCGCTACCGAGAAGGCGATGAATTTCTTCGCCGCTTCGGCACGGGTCTTGTCCAGGCCGCGCGGGATGGCCCAGGCGTCGAAGTCGTAGATACCACCGTTCCACACCACTTTCAGGTTGCTTTCCTTCTGTACCGCGGCAATCCGGCCGTTGTAGGCCGAGCTCATGACCACGTCACCGGAAGCCAGGTACTGCGGCGGCTGGGCGCCGGCTTCCCACCACTGGATGTTCGGCTTGAGCTCGTCGAGCTTCTTGAAGGCGCGATCCTGGCCGTCCTTGCCGGCCAGTACCTTGTAGACGTCCTTCGGCGCGACACCGTCGGCCATCAGGGCGAATTCCAGGGTGTACTTGGCGCCTTTGCGCAGGCCACGCTTGCCCGGGAATTGCTTGGTGTCCCAGAAGTCCGCCCAACTGGTCGGCGCGGTTTTCAGTTTGTCGGCGTTGTAGGCCAACACGGTCGACCAGACGAAGAAGCCTACGCCGCAAGGCTGGATGGCGCCCTTGACGTAGTCTTCAGCCTTGCCGAACAGGGCCGGATCCAGTTGCTCGAACATGTCTTCGTCACAACCACGGGACAATTCCGGGGACTCGACTTCCACCAGGTCCCAGGAGACGCTCTTGGTGTCGACCATGGCCTTGACCTTGGCCATTTCGCCGTTGTACTCGCCAGCCACGATCTTGCCGTTGCCGGCCGCTTCCCACGGTGCGTAAAAGGCTTTGACCTGAGCCGCCTTGTTCGCCCCGCCAAAAGACACCACTGTCAGGTCCGGGCCCGCCGCCATCGCGCTTGCCGCACCCATCATGCCCAGTGTCAGGGCTGTGAACTTCAGGGATCTCAACATTTATTGTTCTCTCCACGTGCAGGGTTGGTGTTGGTACAGCAGGGGGGCGATCAATTCGCCTCTAGAAGGGGATCGAGCGCACGCACATGCTCGACTTGCCAGCCAAGCGGAACCACGTCCCCAACGGCCAGCCCGGGGTCGAGCTCGGCAATCGGTTGTTTCACGAAGAAGTCGTTCTTGCCGCAGACTTCCAGGCGAACCCGGACGTGGTCGCCCAGATAGATGAATTCCGCCACCCTCCCTGAGAAGCGGTTGACACATTGTTCGCTTGCGCCGTTGAGGCTCACCCGCTCCGGGCGGATCGACAGGGTCACCGGCTCACCGGGCTGGCCGACATTCACTGCCAGTGCCTCGACCTTTTCACCGCGCCCCAGCTCCACCAGGCAGCGGTCGCCGGTGTGACTGTGCAGGCGGCCATTGAGGCGGTTGTTCTCGCCGATGAAGTTGGCGACGAAGGTGTTTTTCGGCTCTTCATAGAGCGTGCGCGGTGGAGCGATCTGCTGGATCTCACCCTGATGGAACACCGCCACGCGGTCGGACATGGTCAAGGCTTCGCCCTGGTCGTGGGTCACGTAGACCACGGTCACGCCGAGGCGCTGATGCAGGTGTTTGATTTCCATCTGCATGTGTTCACGCAGTTGCTTGTCCAGTGCGCCGAGAGGTTCGTCCATCAGCACCAGTTGCGGCTCGAACACCAGCGCCCGGGCCAAGGCCACCCGTTGCTGCTGGCCGCCGGACAATTGCGCCGGGTAGCGTTGGGCAAATGTGTCCAGCTGGACCATGCTCAAGACGCGCTTGACCCGATCACTCACGTCGCTCTTGTTCAGGCCACGCACGGTCAGCGGGAACGCGAGGTTCTCGGCAACGGTCATGTGCGGGAACAAAGCGTAATTCTGGAACACCATGCCGATATCACGTTTGTGCGGCGGCACATTGTTGATGGAACGCCCGGCCAGTTGGATTTCACCGGCGGTGGGGGTTTCAAACCCGGCGAGCATCATCAGGCTGGTGGTCTTGCCGGAGCCGGACGGCCCGAGCAGGGTCAGGAATTCACCTTTGCGAATGTCCAGGTTGAGGTCCTTGACGATCAGGTTCTCGCCATCGTAGCTCTTTTGCACACCACGAAAGCTGACCAGCACATCACTGGTCCCCGCGCTTGAATCAACCTGGCTCATACCCGCACCTTTTGTATTGATGACTGCTTGTGAGTCAAGCCTAGTGGAGCCTGGGGCCCGCGCAAATCGGGACGCAGGAGAGAATCGCCTCAGCCGGATGGAAGAGTCGGGGTAGGGATTGCCCTACAAGGATGGCGGGATTGGGTAAGTTTGGCGGCCAGTGATGGGCTGCAAGCAGCCAGCATGGGCAAAATCCGTGTTGGGCCGTGTCGTAAATAGGTATGTCAGCGCATTCCCCCTGTGGGAGCGGGCTTGCTCGCGAATGCGGTGTAACAGTCAATACAGATGTAACTGAAGCACCGCATTCGCGAGCAAGCCCGCTCCCACAAGGGGAAACTGCTGTGGGGGGGGTTAGAGCAACTTGTGCTCCATCGCATACTTCACCAGTTCCGCCAACGACGTGATGTTGAGCTTCTGCATCAATCGCGCCTTATGGGTGCTGATGGTTTTGCTGCTCAGGGCCAGTTGCTGGGCGATGTCGTTGACGTTGGCGCCCTGGGCCAGGCGCTCGAAAACCGAGAATTCGCGTTCGGACAGCAGCGAATGCAGCGGGCGGGTGTCGGTCAGGCCGACTTCGAAGACCATGCGGTCGGCCAGGTCCGGGTCGATGTAGCGTCCGCCGGCCGCGACCTTGCGAATCGCCATGAGCAGCAAGGCCGGGTCGCTGTCCTTGGTCGCGTAGCCGGCGGCACCGACCTTCAGCGCCCGGGCCGCCATTTGTGCCTCGTCATGCATCGACAACACCAGAATGGCCGGCGGGTTGTTCAGCGCCCGGATCCGCGGGATCGCCTCCAGGCCATTGACGCCCGGCATGGATATATCCAGCAGCACCACTTCGCAGGGTACATGCCGCAGGGTCTCGAGCAACTGTTCGCCATTGCTCGCCTCCCCCACCACTAAAAGATCCTTCGCCAGGCCAATCAACTGCTTGATGCCTTCACGGACGATGGTGTGGTCTTCGGCTACCAGTACACGGATCACATGCTTCTCCAGATTCAGGATCTCATCGCGAGCAAGCTCGCTCCCACAGGGTTTGTGTACACCTCAATCAATGTGGGAGCGAGCTTGCTCGCGATAGCGTCAGCCCAGGCAACCCAAACCATCAGGCCTCATTCAACGGCACACGTACCGACAGGGTCGTCCCCTCCCCCGGCTCACTTTCCAGTGACAACTGCCCGCCCATGATCAACACCCGTTCACGCATGCCGACCAGGCCAAAGGACGTCGGCCGCCCCGTATTGGCAATAAAGCCTACACCGTCATCGCTGACCGTCAGACACAATTCGTCACTTTCCTGCACCAGCGTCAGCTCCACAGTATGCGCCTGGGCATGGCGCATCACATTGGTCAGCGCTTCCTGGAGAATCCGGAACAGGCCGATGGCCTTGGCGTCGCTCAAGGGCGGCAGATTGTCCGGCACCTGCACCAGGCAGGGAATCTGGGTACGCGCCTCGAAGCGCCGGGCCTGCCATTCAATGGCCGAGGCAATGCCCGCATCGAGGATTGGCGGGCGCAGGGCCGTCGCCACGTCTCGCACCAGTTGGAACAACTGGGCAATCAGGCGCTTCATGCTGTTGAGCCGTTCCTGCAGGCCCGGATCGAGTTGCGCGTAGGCCAGTTCGCACATAGAGGTTTCAAGCTTCAACACCGTCAGCATCTGCCCCAGCTCGTCGTGGACTTCCCGGGCAATGCGCGCCTTTTCCTCTTCCCGCACGCTTTCCAGGTGCGCCGACAACTCGCGCAACTGCTCACGAGAGCTGGCCAGCTCCAGCTCGATGCGCTTGCTTTCGGTGATGTCCCAGACGATACCGTCCCAGACGTAGGCGCCGTCTTCGAGACGACGGGTGATCGCCTTGATCTCGGCCCAGCGCTCCTGGCCTTCGCGGGTCAGGATGCGACCCTGCCACGACCAGTCGCTGTCGCTGTCCAGTGCCTGGTCCTGGGTGCGGTGGTAGCCGGCCTTGTCGTCCGGGTGCACCAGGCTGCGCAAGCCGGTGTCACTACGGGCCAGGGTAGCGGGGGAATACCCCACCAAGCTTTCGCTGCCCTCACTGATGTAGGCAAAGTCGATCTGGCCGGTCACCGGCGCCCGTTCCAGACGAAAGACCAGGCCCGGCACGTTGGCGGCAATGCCTTGCAGCCGCGCCTCGCTCTCGCGCAACGCCGCCAGCGCACGGCGGCGCTCGGTCACGTCATTGAGGTAGACCACCAGGTATTCGGCGTCGCGAAAGCGTAGGAAACTCAAGGAGACATCCGCCGGCAAGATACTGCCATCGGCCCGTACGCATTCGGTTTCGAAACTTTGTGGCGCTTCATCGCTGGCCCGGGCGCGCTTCCACAGGTTCAGCCAGCGATCCATGTGCAGGCCCGGCTCGAAGTCGATCAAGGGCCTGTCGATGATGGCGCCCGATGCATAGCCAAGCATGATTTCGGCGGCGTGGTTGGCATAACGCACGTGGCTGTCCCAATTGACCCAGAGGATGCCGACGGTGCTTTGATCAATGGAAAACTGCGTCAGGCGCAAGGCTTCTTCGCTGGCGGCACGCAGGGCAATGTCCTCCCGCGCGGCGCGCAGGCGACGCTCCAGGGCTCGTTGCTGACGGCGCTGCCAGAACACGATGGCCACGCTGCTCAACAACAAGGCCACCATCAGCAGGGTCAGGTTTTGCCAGAACCCCGGGGTCTCGGTCAGGCGCGGATACTTGGGCTTGAGCCAGCGACTGTGCAACTGCTCCAGCTCCTTGGCCGGGATCGCCTGCAAACCGGCATCGATGATTTCGGCCAACTGCGGCCAATCCCGGCGCGTGGCGACCCGGAGCAGTTGCGGCAAGCCAATGTCACCTACCACCACCAACCCGGAAAATTCAGGCTCGACCATCAACCGCCCCAACTGCGCCTCATCGACCACCGCGTAACGGGCCTGCTGGCTCAGCAGCAATTGCAGGGCCTGGCGCTCTATCGGTACGCCTTGCAGATTCAGCATCGGGTAATTGCCGCGCAGGTAATCGGCCGTGGCACTGGGCATGCGCACCGCAACACGGCTCTGGGTGTCGAGTTTTTCCAGCTCCACGCCCTCGGCCCCCTTCTGCTCGCCGACGATCAACTGCGGCACGCGCATATAGGGGTCGGAAAACTGCCAGAGCCTGAGCCCGTCCGGCGTTTGGCTCAGGCCCGGAGCAACGTCCACCTCGCCGTCGCGCAGCGCAGCTTCCAACTGCGCCAGGTCCTGGAAATTGCGCCAGGTCAGCTCGACATTCAACGCCTTGCCCAGCCATTGCATCAACTCGACGTTGGTCCCCGACAAACGCTGCAAACGTCGGTCGTATTGCGCATAGGGCGCCTGCAATACCAGGCCGACACGCAATTGCGGATGCTGCGCCAGCCACTCGCGCTGCCCTGCATTCAATTGCACCCCATGCATCGATGGCGCGGGCGCGGCCCACGCCATCAAGGGAAGCCATAAACAGCCGATAACCCACAGGCAGCAAAAACGCATTATCGAAGTCTCATGCACTGACAAATACTGACCAACCCATTAGGCTGCCGGAAATACTTCTGGTCATGGAATATCCGATGTCCTCTGTTTATCGCCTGGCATTGCCAGCATTGTGCCTGTCGCTGATCCTGCCAAGTGCCTTTTCTGTGAAGGCCAGCGAACCGGCGCCCGCCGCAGCGGAGCAATCTGCCGAGGAAAAACCGGCCGAACGTCAGCCTTTGCTTGAGCGTAGCCAGGAAGAAGCGGCAGCACTGGAACGACAAGTCCCGCGTCAGGAACAACAACAGCTACAGACTGGCGGCGATACCTTCCTGGCACTCTGGAAACCGGCCAACACCGGCGACCCCAAAGGCGCGGTCATCATAATCCCCGGCGCAGGCGAAACCGCTGACTGGCCTCAAGTAATCGGCCCGTTGCGTAAAAAATTGCCTGATGTCGAATGGAGCAGCCTGAGTATCACCCTGCCAGACCTGCAAAGCGACGTCATCGCACCGCGCGTGGTGGAAACACCGCCCGAAACCAAACCGGCCGATACGGCTGCCGCGGCGCCGGACGCCACCACCGCCGCCCCCATCGAACAGGTGGCTGGGGGCGAAGCCGATGCGGCAGACCCAGCCGCCGTCGAAACGAGTGAGGAACACGCAAACGCCGACGCCGAGCGGATCTTCGCTCGCATCGATGCGGCACTGGCGTATGCCGAACAACAGAGCGCGCGCAGCATTGTCCTGCTGGGTCACGGTACCGGCGCCTATTGGGCCGCGCGCTACCTGAATGAAAAACAGCCCTCGCAGATCGAACGTTTCGTGATGGTCGCCGCCCAGACACCGGTCACCGCCAAACCCGGCTTGGCCGAACTGACGCCCACCCTGAAATTAGCCACCGCCGATATCTTCTACATGGACAAACCACTGGATCGCAACGCAGCGCTTGAGCGTTTGCAGGCGAGCAAACGCTTGAAAGGTTCGACCTTCAGCCAGGTTTCCCTCAAAGCCTTGCCGAACCCGTCGGCAGAGCAGGAACAGCTGTTTCGCCGGGTTCGCGGCTGGTTGAGCCCGCAGAAGCCGGGGGAGTGAGGCTTAAACAAACCTCAAGCCAAACAAGGACTGTGGCGAGGGGATTTATCCCCGCTGGGTTGCGCAGCAACCCCAAAGCCCATGCAGCAACACAATCTGATGGCGAGCGCTACGCACTCGAGCGGGGATAAATCCCCTCGCCACAGTTGCTACCCTCCTTTCTACTGTTATCGCCTTCTACCGAAAATCCCGCCGCTCCCGAATCAACCGATAGGCGTTATGCAGCTCCCGCGTCTTGTCGGTGGCTTCGCGCACTTGCAATGGGGTCGCCCCGCTGCCGGCAATCTTGTCCGGGTGGTGACGGCTGAGCAGGCGTCGGTAGGCACGCTTGATCTGCGACGGCTCGCTGGTGGCAGAAACCCCTAGCAAACGCAGCGCCTCCTGATACGTCACGCCACTGTTGGGCAGCGACAGTTTGTGCGGTTCGTAGTCACTCGCCAATGCCTGGACCTGCTGCTGTGTCCAGCCCAGCCACTTGCCCCACCGGGCAATCAGCTCACGCTCGCCTACGCCCGCCCTGCCATCAGCCCAAACCATTCGCCAGCAGGCCCGCAGCACGCCTTCCGCCGCATGCGGCTGGGTGCTGAGGCGGCGCAGATAACCGCGCAGGCGAACATCTCCGGACTTGCCCCGGTTGAACGCAGCGATGGCCCGGCGTTGCGCCGATTCGCTCAAGTCCAGGGCGCGCATTTCCTGGCGAGCCTGTTGGATGTGACCATCGACCACCCGCCCATCGCTTTTCGCCAAACGCCCCAGCAACACAAACAACAATTCATCGTTGCGCAACGCCGGGCGCCCACCCAGGCGCTCACGCAGCTGCGCCCAGCTCTGCAGGTTCAGGCGTCGATCCAACGCCTGTCCCAACAACGCACCCAGCAAGGCCCCCGGAATGCTGGCAATGGCAAAGCCCGCCCCGGCTCCAATCAGAGTCCCTGGCCACCACATATCAACGACTCGCTTTTATCAAGGTTTCGACCTGCGCCAAACGTTCATGAGTGCCGACATCGACCCAGTGCCCTTTCAGGTGCTCTCCACTGACGCGCCCCTCGGCCATGGCCTTGCGCAGCAGCGGTGCGAGCCTGAATGCACCGTCCGCGCAACCCTCGAACAGCTGCGGGTGCAGGATGGCGATGCCGCTATACGTCAGTTTGTCGGCAGCCGGCGCGTCATCGTGAACCTTTCCGTCGGCCAGGATGAAATCGCCGTCCGGGTGGTGCTCGGGATTATCCACCAGCACCAGATGAGCCAGCCCTTGAAGCGGTTGGCGCAAGGCGCTGAAGTCGTAATCGGTCCAAATGTCGCCATTGACCACCACGAACGCTTCATCGCCCAGCAGCGGCAAGGCCCGGAAAATTCCACCGCCGGTTTCCAGCGGCTCACCTTCCGGCGAGAATTGAATGCTCACGCCAAAGCGCGAGCCGTCCCCCAGATAGGCTTCGATCTGCTGACCGAGCCAGGCATGATTGACCACGATATCGGTAAAACCGGCCCTGGCCAGAGCCCGCAGATGGTATTCAATCAAGGGCACGCCGCCGGCGCGAACCAACGGTTTGGGTGTGGTGAGGGTCAGGGGGCGCATGCGCTCGCCCTTGCCCGCCGCCAGGATCATCGCCTTCATGCCGTCGCTCCGGCCGCTTGACGCAGACTGCGCAGCAGCTCGTCCAGCTGCGCCAGTTCGGGGCGACGAGCAATGACCGCGTCTATATAAGCAAAGAAACGCGGCACATCGCCCAGGTAACGCGGCTTGCCATCACGGTGACAAATGCGCGCGAAGATCCCGATGACTTTGAGATGGCGCTGTACGCCCATCAAGTCGCTGGCCCGCAGGAAATCCTCGAGATCCGGCTGGACCGGGATGCCAAGGGCGCCAGCCTGCTGCCAGTAATCCTCCAGCCAACCGCGCACGCGCGCCTCAGGCCAACTGAGGAAGGCGTCCTTGAACAGACAGGTCACGTCGTAGGTGACGGGGCCATAGACCGCATCCTGGAAGTCCAGCACGCCGGGATTTGGCTCGCTGAGCATCAGGTTGCGCGGCATGTAGTCGCGATGCACCAGCACTTTGGGTTGGGCCAGGGCGCTGTCGATCAGCAGGTCGCTGGCCTGTTTCCAGAGTTGCTGCTGGGCCGAATCGAATTCGATACCCAGTTCACGCTTGACGTACCACTCGGGGAACAGCTCGAGTTCCCGACGTAGCAAAGCGACGTCGTAACTGGGCAGCGGCGCCACCATGGGCAGTTGCTGGAAAGCCAGCAACGCTTGCAACGCATCGCGGAATAAATCGTCGGCATTGTCGCCGTTGATCACATCCAGATAGGTCTGGTTGCCCAGGTCATTGAGCAAAAGAAACCCGCGATCGAGGTCTTCGGCGTAAATTTTTGGCACGTTGATGCCGGATTTCGCCAGCAAAAAAGCGATATCCACGAAAGGTTTGCAGTTTTCCTGGGGCGGTGGCGCATCCATCACGATGAAACTACGGCCCTCGCCTTCCCAGCGGAAATAGCGACGGAAACTCGCGTCGCTGCTGGCCGCGGTCAACGTGGCCGGGGGTACGGCACCCCAGCCCTGTTGAGTAAAGAGGATCGGCAGCTGTTCATCGAGCCAAACTTTCAGGTGTTGCAAGCGTACATCTTGGTCGGGCATTGCAAGGGTCTCCGACGGCGCTAGCCGTCAAGCGGGTCATGCTTTATTATCCAGCATCTTTTTCAGACCATCGAGAGGCGTGCGGCCCACACCGCGGGCAGATGGCACGCAGGAAGCCCGGACTAATAAGATGGCATTGAAATCCCCCGCGTTTCGTAAAAAATTTCCGTTGCTGGTCACCGGCAGTCTGCTGGCCCTGCAACCCCTGGCCTCTTCATTCGTCGTCGCGGCGCAGCAGTATGACTGCTCCGTCTCCGCTTCGGGTGCCTGGGACTGCTCACCCAAGACGCCGGCCGCTGCATTGCCGCCACGTCCAGTGCATGACGGTAGCGCGGTCGCCGACAGCGGCGACGCTCCGGCCGACGCCGGTTCGGGTGAACAAGCCGGCGACAAGCCGATCCTGGTCACCGAAGCCAAGGGCCGCGGCCTGAAGTCACGCAGTGCAGACTACAGTCACCTGGACTGGGTTCCACGCGAGAACCTCACGCCTGCGCAATTGGCTGAAACCGGTCCTTACTGCTCGGGCGCCTATATCGAGCCGACCCGTCCTGGCATGAACGACAAGACGGCTAAAAGCGACGCGCCGACTTTCCTCGGTGCCAAGGCTTCGCGCTACGAGCAGGAACAGCAGGTCGCGACCCTGGCCGGTGACGTGGTCATGCGTCAGGGCAGCATGCAGGTCGAGGCCGACGAGGCCAGCCTGTACCAGGCCGAGAACCGTGGCGAGCTGAACGGCAACGTGCGGGTTCGCGACAATGGTGCACTGATCGTCGGCGACCACGCCGATGTACAGCTGGACACTGGCGAAGCCAAGGTCGACAACGCCGAATACGTGATGCACAAGTCGCGCATCCGCGGTAACGCGCTGTACGCCAAGCGTGCCGAGAACGCGATCATCCGTCTCAAGGACGGTACGTACACCACGTGCGAACCGAACAGCAACGCCTGGACGCTCAAGGGCAACAACATCACCCTGAACCCGGCCACCGGCTTCGGTACCGCGACCAACGTGACGCTGCGGGTCAAGGACATTCCAGTCCTGTACACGCCGTACATCTATTTCCCGATCGACGACCGTCGCCAGTCCGGCTTCCTGCCGCCGACCATCGGCAGCGGCAGCGATACCGGCTTCTTGCTGGTCACCCCGTACTACTTCAACCTGGCGCCCAACTACGACGCCACGTTGTACCCGCGCTACATGAGCAAGCGCGGCATGCTGATGGAAGGCGAGTTCCGCTACCTGACCAAGTCCAGCGAAGGTCAGTTCGGCGCCGCGTACCTCAACGACGAAGACGATGAGCGCAGCGGGCAGACCGACTACGACAAGACCCGCTACATGTACAACTGGCAGCACAAGGGCGGGCTGGATTCGCGCGTGCTGACGGAAGTCGACTACACCAAGATCAGCGACCCATACTATTTCCAGGATTTGCAGACCGACCAGATCGGTGTCGAGTCCAGGGATTATGTGAATCAACAAGGTTCGGTCAGCTATCGGGGCGACAACTACACCGCCCGCGTGAACGCCCAGGCTTATCAGATGGCGACGATTTCGAAGGTCACGCCTTACAACCGTCTGCCTCAGATCACGTTTAACGGCTCGCTGCCCGAGCATCCGTATGGCCTGGACTTCGCTTACAAGACCGAGGTTGTACGTTTTGATCGCGACCTGCGGACAGGCGACTATAGCGATGAAGATGGGAATACGAGCCCATTTCTCGACACAAACATTCGCGGTTTGGCACGGGCTAACGGCAATCGCCTGAATCTGGCACCCGTCATGAGCCTGCCGATGAATGCGAGCTATGGCTACATCAAGCCATCGCTCAAGTATCAATACACGCAGTACGATCTGGATCTTGATGGCCGAGGAAAATCGCAAATCGCCTCGCAAACCGCCGAGCAGGACCGTCTTAGAGGCACCTACAGTGGCAGCCAGAGCCGCGGCGTCCCAATCGCCAGCATCGACAGCGGCCTGTATTTCGACCGCGATACCCAGTGGTTCGGCACCAACTATCGCCAGACCCTGGAACCGCGCCTGTTCTACCTCTATGTACCGGAGAAGGACCAGAGCGACATTCCGGTCTTCGATACCAGCGAGTCGACTTTCAGCTATTCATCGCTGTTCCGGGACAACCGCTTCACCGGCTCCGACCGGGTTGGCGACGAGAACAAGCTGTCCCTGGGCGTGACCAGCCGCTGGATCGAAGAAAACGGCTTCGAGCGCCAACGCGTCAGCGTCGGCCAGGCGCTTTACTTCAAGGATCGCGAAGTCCAGTTGCCGGGTATCGACTTCAAGACCCGCGAAGACGCCAAGTCCGACGTGTCGCCTTATGCCCTGGAATACGAGTTCCGCTGGAACCGCGACTGGCGCACCACCGCGACCTACAACTGGGACCCGGATACCCACAGCCCTCGCTCGGGCAGCGCGATGTTCCACTACCAGCCGGAAGACAACCCGAACAAGGTCATCAACGCCGGTTATCGCTATCGCAATGACCAGGTTCGTTACGACGAGACCACCGGTCAGTGGTCCGTGGGCGGCGGCGACTATGGCACACCGGGTTCAGCGAACTACGTGAAGGATTACTACAAGATCAAACAGCACGATTTCTCGGTCATCTGGCCAATCGTGCCGCAGTGGAACGTGATCAGCCGCTGGCAGTATGACTACAACCGCAACCGTACCCTGGAAGCCTTCGGTGGTTTCGAATACGACAACTGCTGCTGGAAACTGCGCCTGATCAACCGTTACTGGGTCGACTATGAAGAGTTCAGTCAAGCCGCCCCGGAAAACGAAAAAGGCGACCACGGCGTCTTCCTCCAAATTGTTCTGAAGGGACTCGGCGGCCTCACCGGCGCCAAGGTAGAGAGCTTCCTCGACAAAGGCATCCAAGGTTATCGTGAACGTGAAGATCAAGCTTTCTGATTGTCTGCGCCCGCTGATGCTGGGCGCGCTGTTCCTGGGTACCGCGGCCAACGGCGCGGTACAGTCCATCGATAAAGTGGTGGCCATTGTCGACAACGACGTGGTCATGCAGAGCCAGCTGGATCAGCGCGTCCATGAGGTGCAGCAAACCATCGCCAAGCGCGGCGGTGGCCAGCCGCCACCGGGCGTGCTGGACCAACAAGTGCTCGAACGCCTGATCGTCGAAAACCTGCAATTGCAGATCGGCGAGCGCTCTGGCATTCGCATCACCGATGAGGAACTGAACCAGGCCGTTGGCACCATTGCCCAGCGCAACAACATGACCATCGACCAGTTCCGCGCCGCCCTGGCGCACGATGGCCTCTCTTATGAGGACGCTCGTGACCAGATCCGCCGCGAGATGGTCATCAGCCGTGTGCGCCAGCGCCGTGTAGCCGAGCGCATCCAGGTGTCCGAGCAGGAAGTGAAGAACTTCCTCGCCTCTGACCTGGGCAAGATGCAGCTTTCCGAAGAACTGCACTTGGCGAACATCCTGGTCCCTACACCTGAAAGCGCCAACTCCGAAGCCATTCAGTCGGCTTACCGCCAGGCGATGGACATCTACCAGCAGCTCAAGCAAGGCGCCGACTTCGCTCAGCTTGCCATTGCCAAGTCGGGCAGCGACAACGCCTTGGAAGGCGGCGACATGGGCTGGCGCAAACCCGCCCAACTGCCACCACCGTTCGACCGCGAATTGAGCAGCATGGCAGTAGGTGACATCACCCAGCCAGCGCGTACGCCCGGCGGCTTCATCATCCTCAAAGTGCTGGAAAAACGCGGTGGCGGCACCCAGGTGCGTGACGAAGTGCATGTTCGCCACATTCTGATCAAGCCCAGCGAAATCCGCAGCGAAGCTGAAACCAAGCGCCTGGCCGAGAAACTCTACGACCGCATCGAAGCGGGCGAAGATTTCGCCGAACTGGCCAAGAGCTTCTCGGAAGACCCGGGCTCAGCACTCAACGGTGGCGACCTGAATTGGGTTGATCCGAACGCACTGGTCCCCGAGTTCCGCCAGGTCATGGCCGACACGCCGCAAGGCCAGCTGTCCAAGCCGTTCAAGAGCCCTTATGGCTGGCACGTACTGGAAGTCCTTGGCCGTCGCGCCACCGACAGCACCACCCAGGCTCGCGAACAACAGGCGATGACGGTACTGCGTAACCGCAAATACGACGAAGAGCTGCAAACCTGGCTGCGTCAGATTCGCGACGAAGCCTACGTTGAAATCAAACTCCCTGGTGCAGACCAGGCAGCGCAGTGAAACCCAAGCGTTTCGCGCTGACCCCCGGCGAGCCCGCTGGCATTGGTCCCGACCTGTGCCTGCTGCTCGCCTCGCAACCCCAGCCACATCCTCTGATTGCCATCACCAGCCGCGACCTGCTCCTTGAGCGGGCCGCGCAGCTGGGGGTGGTCGTCGACTTGTTGCCAGTGTCGCCGAGCGCCTGGCCGGATATCCCGGCGCCCGCCAACAGCCTGTATGTCTGGGATACGCCTTTGGGCGCTCCGGTCGTCACCGGGCAGCTGGACCAGGCCAACGCGGCGTTCGTCCTCGAGACCCTGACCCGCGCCGGCCAGGGCTGCCTGGACGGGGCTTTCGCAGGGATGATTACCGCACCGGTGCACAAGGGTGTGATCAATGATTCCGGGATTGCCTTCTCCGGGCATACCGAGTTCCTGGCAGACCTGACCCACACCGCGCAAGTGGTGATGATGCTCGCCACTCGCGGCCTGCGCGTGGCCCTGGTGACCACTCACCTGCCCTTGCGGGACATCGCCGACGCCATCACCCCGGAACGCCTGGAGCGGGTCACCCGGATCCTGCATGCTGACCTGCAGGAAAAGTTCGGCATTGCCCGGCCCCGTATCCTGGTGTGCGGGCTCAACCCCCATGCCGGTGAAGGCGGTCACTTGGGCCGCGAAGAAATCGACATCATAGAACCCACATTGGAGCGCTTGCGCAGCGAGGGCATGGACCTTCGTGGCCCGCTGCCTGCCGACACTCTGTTTACCCCCAAATACCTGGAGCACTGCGACGCAGTGCTGGCGATGTACCACGACCAGGGCCTGCCCGTGCTGAAGTACAAAGGCTTCGGTGCGGCCGTCAACGTGACGTTGGGCCTGCCGATCATCCGTACCTCAGTGGACCATGGCACCGCCCTGGACCTGGCCGGCAGCGGAAAAATTGATACCGGCAGCCTGCAAGTCGCGCTGGAAACCGCCTACCAGATGGCCGAGACCCATTTATGACCGAGCAATACCAACACCGCGCGCGCAAGCGCTTCGGCCAGAACTTCCTGCATGACCCTGGCGTGATCGATCACATCCTGCGCTCCATCAATGCCAAGCCCGCCGAGCGCCTGCTGGAAATCGGCCCGGGCCAGGGCGCCCTGACCGAAGGCCTGCTCGACAGCGGCGCGCAACTGGACGTGGTGGAACTGGACAAGGATCTGGTCCCGATCCTCAACCAGCAATTCGCCGGCAAGAGCAATTTCAACCTGCACCAGGGCGACGCACTGAAGTTCGACTTCAACAGCCTGAACGCCGCGCCGAATAGCCTGCGGGTGGTCGGGAACCTGCCGTACAACATCTCCACGCCCCTGATCTTCCACCTGCTGAGCAACGCCGGGCTGATCCGCGACATGCATTTCATGCTGCAGAAAGAAGTGGTCGAGCGTCTTGCCGCCGGCCCTGGCGGTGGTGACTGGGGTCGCCTGTCGATCATGGTCCAGTACCATTGCCGGGTCGAACACCTGTTCAACGTTGGCCCCGGGGCGTTCAACCCACCGCCGAAAGTCGATTCGGCCATCGTCCGCCTGGTGCCCCATGCGGTCCTCCCGCACCCGGCCAAGGATCATCGGCTGCTGGAGCGCGTGGTACGCGAAGCGTTCAACCAACGTCGAAAAACCCTTCGCAACACCTTGAAACTACTGCTCAGCAGCGCCGAAATCGAAGCCGCTGGCGTCGACGGCAGCTTGCGTCCCGAACAGTTGGACCTGGCGGCTTTCGTGCGCCTGGCCGACAAGCTCAGCGAACAAGCCGCACTGAAAGACGACGCCAACTGACGGACGATGATGCCTATCGGGTGAGGCGCTACTCTGGTCTACTACCCGATACTTGGCCTAGACTGACTTCGTCAGCTACGCCCGCGTCCCGCTTCGCTTTTAAGGCCTTCTTGCATGTCTGATCCTCGTTATCAGGTCGACGTCAGCGTCACCACCCGTTTTCTGGCAGAACAGTCGCAACCCGAACATAACCGTTTCGCTTTTGCCTACAACATCACTGTGCGCAATAACGGCTCTTTGCCAGCCAGGCTACTGTCGCGGCACTGGGTCATCACCGACGGCGATGGGCATGTCGAAGAAGTGCGTGGTGAAGGGGTCGTCGGTCAACAGCCGCTGATTGAGGCCGGTAAAAGCCACAGTTATAGCAGCGGGACGGTGATGACGACCAAGGTCGGCACCATGCAGGGCACCTACCTGATGCTGGCCGAGGACGGCAAACGCTTCGATGCCATCATCAAGCCCTTTCGCCTCGCGGTACCCGGAGCCTTGCACTGATGGCCACGTATGCGGTCGGCGACCTGCAAGGCTGCCTCGATCCACTCAAGTGCCTGCTGGAACGGGTCGCCTTCGATCCGCAGAAAGACACGCTGTGGCTGGTGGGCGACCTGGTCAACCGTGGCCCGCAATCGCTTGAGACCTTGCGTTTTCTCTATGGCATCCGCCAGTCGCTGGTCTGTGTGCTCGGCAACCACGACCTGCACCTGCTGGCAGCCTGGCAAAACATCGAGCGCCTGAAAAAATCCGATACCCTGAGCGAAATCCTCGACGCCCCTGATTGCGTTGAACTGCTGGAATGGCTGCGTCAGCAGAAGCTCATGCACTACGACGAGCAACGCAACCTGGCGCTGGTTCATGCAGGCATTCCGCCCCAGTGGTCTCTGCGCAAGGCACTCAAATGCGCCGGCGAGGTTGAACAGGCGTTGCGTGACGACAACCTGTTCGCCCCCTATCTGGATGGCATGTATGGCAACGAACCCGTCAAATGGGACAGCAACCTCACGGGAGCTGCGCGCCTTCGAGTCATCACCAACTATTTCACCCGCATGCGCTTCTGCACCCGCGACGGCAAGCTTGACCTCAAGAGCAAGGAAGGCATCGAAACGGCACCACCCGGCTATGCCCCCTGGTTCAAGCACAAGGAACGCAAGACCCGTAACCTGAAAGTCATTTTCGGTCACTGGGCGTCGCTTGAAGGCCAAAGCGACGAACCCGGGGTTTTCGCCCTCGATACCGGCTGCGTGTGGGGCAGCGCGATGACGCTGATGAACGTCGACACCGGCGAGCAATTGCGTTGCGATTGCGACGAACGGGGCCATGCCAAATCCCATCACCACCCGACCACTGCACCATTGTCGGCCGGCACCGCCGTTTGACCGGCGCTGCGCTTCAGGCTACAGGAGTCCTACATGAGCGAATTCAAACGTATCCCCCCGGACCAGGCCCAGATCCTGCGCGAGCAAGGCGCGGTCGTTGTCGATGTCCGCGACCCAGCCACATTTGCCGCCCTGCATATCAGTGGCTCCACCCACCTGGATAACCACTCCATCGCCGACTTCATCCGTGCCGCCGACCTCGACGCACCGACCGTCGTGGTCTGCTATCACGGCAACTCCAGCCAGAGCGCAGCCGCCTATCTGGTCAGCCAGGGTTTCACCGACGTCTACAGCCTGGACGGCGGTTTTGAGCTGTGGCGCCTGGCTTATCCTTCGGAAACCGCGCAAGGCACTCAGGAATAATTTTTTATGCCGCCCAAGCCCGCGTGAACCGTGGGCTTGGGCGCTGGCAGACGAACGGTCTGCCACAACTAATTACGCATTCCACCTTTACCTCTCCGATTCCGAACTATCCTTAGCCACAGGCCATCCAAAACAGGGGAGAGCCGGTACACCGGCGCACGGGTCATCGGGAGTAAGCGTTCAGGAGCCTGTATTCCTGGAAGCATTCTGGGGGGTAAACGGCAGCTGGGTTCCCAGCGGCTGACCAGCATCGACTGATTGATCCGCCACCGGCTCCACGTATCGAGCGAGGTGACGTCATGAGCATTTTTAGCCACTTCCAGCAACGTTTCGAGTCCACGCGGCAGGAGGAATACTCGCTGCAGGAATACCTCGAACTCTGCAAGCAGGACCGCAGCGCCTATGCATCGGCTGCGGAGCGTCTGTTGCTGGCAATCGGAGAACCGGAACTGCTGGATACCTCGGCCAACTCGAGGCTTTCGCGGATCTTCTCCAACAAGGTGATTCGCCGCTATCCGGCCTTTGAAGACTTCCACGGGATGGAAGAATGCATCGATCAGATCGTGTCCTATTTCCGCCACGCCGCCCAAGGCCTGGAAGAGAAGAAACAAATCCTCTATCTGCTCGGTCCCGTCGGTGGCGGTAAATCGTCCCTGGCCGAAAAGCTCAAGCAACTGATCGAGAAAGTGCCCTTCTATGCGATCAAGGGCTCACCGGTGTTCGAATCGCCCTTGGGGTTGTTCAACGCCACCGAGGACGGCGCGATCCTCGAGGAAGACTTCGGTATTCCACGCCGCTACCTCAGTACCATCATGTCGCCATGGGCCACCAAGCGCCTGTCCGAGTTCGGCGGCGACATCAGTCAGTTCCGGGTGGTCAAGCTCTACCCCTCGATCCTTAACCAGATCGCGGTAGCCAAGACCGAACCGGGGGACGAAAACAACCAGGACATTTCGGCCCTGGTGGGTAAAGTCGATATCCGCAAGCTGGAAGAATATCCACAGAACGATGCCGACGCCTACAGCTATTCAGGTGCACTGTGCCGGGCCAACCAGGGCCTGATGGAATTCGTCGAGATGTTCAAGGCGCCCATCAAAGTGCTGCACCCGCTGCTGACCGCAACCCAGGAAGGCAACTACAACAGCACTGAGGGCCTGGGAGCCATTCCGTTCACCGGGATCCTGCTGGCCCACTCCAACGAGTCGGAATGGCATACCTTCCGCAACAACAAGAACAACGAAGCCTTCATCGACCGGATCTACATCGTCAAGGTGCCGTACTGCCTGCGAGTCACCGATGAGGTGAAGATCTACGACAAGCTGCTGTTCAACAGCTCGCTGTCCAAGGCCCACTGCGCGCCCGACACGCTGAAGATGCTCGCCCAGTTCACCGTGCTGTCGCGCCTCAAGGAGCCGGAAAACTCCAACATCTATTCGAAGATGCGGGTGTATGACGGTGAAAACCTCAAGGACACCGATCCAAAGGCCAAATCGATCCAGGAGTACCGCGACAACGCAGGGGTCGATGAAGGCATGAACGGCCTATCCACTCGTTTCGCGTTCAAGATTCTTTCCAAGGTCTTCAACTTCGACCCCCATGAGATCGCGGCCAACCCGGTGCATCTGCTGTATGTGCTGGAACAACAGATCGAGCAGGAACAGTTCCAGGCGGAAACCCGCGAGCGTTATCTGCGATTCCTCAAGGAATACCTGGCCCCGCGCTACATCGAGTTCATCGGCAAGGAAATCCAGACTGCCTACCTGGAGTCCTACAGCGAGTACGGCCAGAACATCTTCGACCGCTACGTGCTGTACGCGGACTTCTGGATCCAGGACCAGGAATACCGCGATCCGGAAACCGGCGAAATCCTCAACCGCGTAGCGCTGAACGAAGAGCTGGAAAAAATCGAGAAACCGGCCGGCATCAGCAATCCGAAGGATTTCCGTAACGAAATCGTCAACTTCGTGTTGCGCGCCCGGGCCAATAACAATGGCAAGAACCCAACCTGGCTCAGCTATGAAAAGCTGCGGGTGGTGATCGAGAAGAAAATGTTCTCCAACACCGAAGACCTGCTGCCCGTCATCAGCTTCAACGCCAAGGCCAGCAAGGAGGACCAGCAAAAACACAACGACTTCGTCACACGCATGGTCGAACGTGGCTACACCGACAAACAGGTACGGCTGCTCTCCGAGTGGTACCTGCGGGTCCGGAAATCGCAATAAGCAGCGGCAAGCTTCTAGCAACAAGCTGCGAGGGAACAGCGTTGGGCCCATGGCTCGGCGCTATCCCCTTGCCGCCTGAGGCTTACGACTTGAAGCTCCCCCGGAGGGGCCTATGAGCTATGTGATCGACCGACGCCTTAATGGCAAGAACAAGAGCACGGTGAACCGCCAGCGTTTCCTGCGGCGTTACCGTGACCACATCAAGAAGGCCGTCGAAGAAGCGGTTAGCCGGCGTTCCATTACCGACATGGAGCATGGCGAACAAATCAGCATTCCCGGCCGCGACATCGATGAGCCGGTGCTTCACCATGGTCGCGGCGGCAAACAGACGGTGGTGCATCCCGGCAACAAGGAATTCACCAGTGGCGAGCACATCCCTCGTCCGCAGGGTGGAGGCGGCGGCAAAGGACCCGGCAAGGCCGGTAACTCCGGCGAGGGCATGGATGAATTCGTGTTCCAGATCACCCAGGAGGAATTCCTGGAGTTCATGTTCGAAGACCTGGAACTGCCGAACCTGGTCAAGCGCAACCTGACGGGCACCGACACCTTCAAGACCGTACGCGCCGGCATCAGCAACGAAGGTAATCCTTCACGCATCAATATCATCCGAACACTTCGTTCGGCCCATGCCCGGCGCATTGCGCTGTCGGGCAGCAGCCGGGCCAAACTGCGGGAGGTCAAGGAAGAACTGGCTCGCCTCAAGCGCGAAGAACCCGACAATTTCGGCGACATTCAGGACCTTGAAGCGGAAATCGAGAAACTCAGCGCACGCATCCATCGCGTACCGTTCCTCGATACTTTCGACCTCAAGTACAACTTGCTGGTGAAACAGCCCAACCCCAGCTCCAAGGCCGTGATGTTCTGCCTGATGGACGTGTCCGGCTCCATGACCCAGGCGACCAAGGACATTGCCAAGCGCTTCTTCATCCTGCTGTACCTGTTCCTCAAGCGGAACTACGACAAGATCGACGTGGTGTTCATCCGCCACCACACCAGCGCCCGGGAAGTGGACGAGGAGGAGTTTTTCTACTCCAGGGAAACCGGCGGCACTATCGTTTCCAGCGCCCTGAAGCTGATGCAGGAGATCATGGCCGAGCGCTATCCGGCCAATGAATGGAACATCTATGCAGCCCAGGCGTCCGACGGTGACAACTGGAACGACGACTCGCCGATCTGCCGTGACATCCTGATCAACCAGATCATGCCGTTCGTCCAGTACTACACCTATGTGGAAATTACTCCACGGGAACATCAGGCGTTGTGGTACGAATACGAACGCATTGCCGAAGCTTTTTCCGACACATTTGCTCAACAGCAACTGGTCTCGGCCGGGGATATCTACCCGGTCTTCCGTGAACTCTTCCAGCGCAGGTTAGTGACATGACCGCCAAAAAAGAGCAGAAGCGCCAGCCCATTTCCACCGGCTCCGAATGGACGTTCGAGCTGATCCAGGCCTACGACCGCGAAATCAGCCGTATCGCGGACCGGTATGCCCTGGACACGTACCCGAACCAGATCGAGGTGATCACCGCCGAGCAGATGATGGACGCCTACGCGTCGGTCGGCATGCCGCTGGGTTATCACCACTGGTCCTACGGCAAACATTTCCTTAGTACCGAGAAATCCTACAGCCGCGGCCAGATGGGGCTGGCCTACGAGATCGTGATCAACTCCGACCCGTGCATTGCCTATCTGATGGAAGAAAACACCATCTGCATGCAGGCCTTGGTGGTGGCGCATGCCTGCTACGGCCACAACAGCTTCTTCAAGGGCAACTACCTGTTCCGTACCTGGACCGACGCCAGCTCGATCATTGATTACCTGGTGTTCGCCAAGCAGTACATCATGCAATGCGAAGAGCGCCATGGCATCGACGCGGTGGAGGATCTGCTGGATTCCTGCCACGCCTTGATGAACTACGGCGTGGACCGTTACAAACGACCGTATCCGATTTCAGCCGAAGAAGAGCGCCGTCGCCAAAAAGATCGTGAAGAACACCTGCAAAAGCAAATCAACGACTTGTGGCGCACCATTCCCAAAGGCGCTGACAAGTACAGCGAAAAAGACAACGCGCGTTTCCCTGCCGAACCGCAGGAAAACATCCTCTATTTCATTGAAAAACATGCGCCGCTGCTGGAGCCATGGCAGCGGGAAATCGTGCGCATCGTGCGCAAGATCGCCCAGTATTTCTATCCACAGCGCCAGACCCAGGTCATGAACGAGGGCTGGGCCACGTTCTGGCATTACACGCTGATGAACGATCTGTACGACGAGGGCCTGGTCACCGACGGCTTCATGATGGAGTTCCTGACGTCCCATACCAGCGTGGTGTTCCAGCCCGGCTTCGACAGCCCGTACTACAGCGGGATCAACCCTTACGCGCTGGGCTTTGCCATGTACCGCGACATCCGCCGCATGTGCGAACACCCCACTGAAGAGGATCGCCGCTGGTTCCCGGATATCGCGGGCTCGGACTGGTTGTCCGCTATCAAGTTCGCCATGAGCAGCTTCAAGGACGAGAGCTTTATCCTGCAGTACCTCTCGCCCAAGGTGATCCGCGACCTGAAACTGTTCAGCATCCTTGATGACGACCAGAAAGATGACCTGTTGGTACCGGCTATTCATGACGAAGGCGGTTATCGCATCATCCGCGAAACCCTGGCAGCGCAATACAACCTGGGCAATCGCGAGCCCAACGTGCAGATCTACAGCATCGACCGCCGGGGAGATCGTTCGCTGACCCTGCGCCACCAGGCGCACGACCGCAAACCGCTGGGTGACTCCACCGATGAAGTGCTCAAGCACTTGCACCGTCTCTGGGGGTTCGACATCCACCTGGAGACCCTGCAAGGCGACCAAGTGATGAAGACTCATCACGTACCGCCTCGAACCGAGCAAACCGAAGGAGACTATGGCCGCCTGGACTTGGCCGTCATTCATCTTTGATCCCGTTTTCACCTCCGAACGTCCGGCGCAAAGGTTATCCTGTCGGACCAACGGAGGTTTTTTATGCAGATCTATAAAGTCGGCGGCGCCGTTCGCGATCGCCTGCTGGGCATCCCCGTCACTGATATTGATCGGGTTGTGGTGGGTGCCACCGCCGAGGAAATGCTTGCCAAGGGATTTCGCCCCGTAGGGGCTGATTTCCCTGTGTTCCTCGACCCCAAGACCGGTGAGGAATACGCCCTCGCCCGCACCGAACGCAAAAGCGGTCGGGGCTATGGCGGCTTCATTTTCCACGCCAGCCCTGAAGTGACCCTCGAAGAAGACCTGATCCGCAGAGACCTTACGATCAACGCCATGGCTGAAGACGACAACGGCCATCTCACTGATCCGTACCACGGCCAGCGCGACCTCGAAGCCCGCATTCTTCGCCACGTTTCCCCCGCATTTGCCGAAGATCCCCTCCGAGTGCTGCGGGTTGCCCGTTTCGCCGCACGCTATGCTCCCCAGGGCTTCAAGGTGGCCAACGAAACCCTTGAGCTGATGCGTCAGCTCAGTGATTCCGGCGAACTGGAAGCGTTGACCGCCGAGCGCAGCTGGAAAGAAATTTCCCGTGCCCTCATGGAAAACCAACCGCAAGTCTTTATTCAGGTCCTGCGCGACTGCGCCGCCCTCAAGGTCTTGATGCCCGAAGTCGACGCACTGTTTGGCGTGCCGCAGCCTGAAGCCCATCACCCGGAAATCGACACTGGCCTGCACACCCTGAGCGTGCTGGAACAGGCAGCGCTGCACCGGCAGCCTCTGACAGTCCGCTGGGCGTGCCTGCTACACGACTTGGGGAAAGGCCTGACACCCGAACACGAATGGCCACGACACATCGCCCATGAGCACAAGGGCTTGAAACTGATCAAAGCGGTCAACGAGCGCTTCAAGGCGCCCCGCGACTGTCAGGAGTTGGCGCTGCTGGTCGGCCAATACCACACCCATGGTCATCGCGCACTTGAGCTGAAGGCTTCTACCTTGCTTGAGCTGCTGCAGAGTTTTGATGTGTACCGCCGGCCTCAGCGCTTCGAGGAATTCATCGCGGCCTGTGAGATGGATGCGCGGGGCCGCAAGGGGCTTGAAGACAGAAGTTATCCACAGGCTGAGTATCTGCGCGGAGCGGCTGCGGCGGCCCGTGGGGTGGCGGTCCAACCTTTGCTGGAAAAAGGCTTCAAAGGTCCGGAACTGGGTGAGGCGATCAAGCGCGAGCGGCTAAAGGCATTGAAAGCCTACAAGGAAGCGGCGAGCTGACGGGGGCTTCGTGTCAGCTTGGCATTTGCAGTGGATGTGCCATCGTCATCGCGAGCAAGCTCGCTCCCACATTAGCGTCTCAATGGACACATACCTTGTATTGGACCGAGATC
Organism: Pseudomonas brassicacearum; assembly: GCF_000585995.1. Taxonomy (NCBI): domain Bacteria; kingdom Pseudomonadati; phylum Pseudomonadota; class Gammaproteobacteria; order Pseudomonadales; family Pseudomonadaceae; genus Pseudomonas; species Pseudomonas brassicacearum. The sequence continues at coordinate 6,037,363 of NZ_CP007410.1, forward strand.
CAGTGTGGGAGCGAGCTTGCTCGCGATGATGGCAGACGCCTCACAGCAGGTTGGACGGCGTAAGCGGCTGGCCTCGCCACTCAAACGCCACCGGCGCCAATACCTGATCAATCTGCGACTCATCCCACAACGTAGCGAAGCTTTTGCCTACGCCAGGATGAATCCGATCCGGCGCGATCAACGACAAAGGCCACAGAACAAAGGCGTTCTTGAGGATCTCGGCGCGCGGCAGGATCAGCCCGTCGAAGTTACCGACCCGCTCGCCATACAACAGCACGTCGATATCCAGCGGCAGCCCCTTGCGATCCGGCGCATAACGACCGTTGTCGGCCTCAATGAACTTGAGGCGACGATCCAGCTCCATCAGCGGCAGATCAGTGAAGGCCGACACGACGAAGTTGAAGAACGGCCCGCTCTTGATCCCCACTGGCTGGCTCTCGAACACGGCCGAACAGCGCATGTCCACCAGGAAGCCAGCCAGGGCTTCAAGACCGGCGCACAAATGGGTTTCGCGCTCGACATTGCTGCCGAGCCCGAGAAAAACCTGAGTCAGCGACATCCGCGCTCGATCTCCACGCCAACACCGCTGGCCGCCGGCACGGCACCGGGCTTGGTCACTTTCAGACGCAGCCAGGTGATCTCGAATTCGTCCATCAATTCTTGGGCCAGTCGCTCGGCGAAGGTTTCGACCAACTGGAACTGCGCCAGCTCGGCAAACGACTGGATGCGCGACGATACGCTGGCGTAGTCGAGCGCCAGGGTCAGGTCATCGCCTGCGGCGGCCGGGCGGTTGTCCCAAGCGAAACTCAGATCAAGCCGCAGACACTGTCGGATGCCTCGTTCCCAGTCGTAGGCACCGATTACCGTGTCGACTTCCAGGCCCTCGATAAACACTCTGTCCAAGCACTCTTCTCCGCAGCACGACAAGGGCGCAATGCGCCGTTAGAATCAGGGCGTCCTCGCCCGGAATAGTTAGCATGTTTTGGTTACTGGCGATTCTCGCCTACCTGCTCGGCTCGCTGTCCTTTGCCATTTTGCTCAGCCGCCTGACCGGTCGCCCGGATCCGCGAATGAGTGGCTCAGGCAATGCCGGTGCCACCAACATGCTGCGCCTGGCCGGACGCAAACTCGCCGTCCTGACCCTGCTTGGCGACCTCTGCAAAGGCCTTTTCCCGGTATTGATCGCCAGCCTTGCAGGGCTCTCGTTGCAGCAACAGGCCTGGATCGGCGTCTGCGCGGTCATCGGTCATCTGTTTCCAGTTTACTTTCGCTTTCGCGGCGGCAAGGGTGTCGCCACCGCTGCCGGCATGCTGCTGGGCCTGTATCCGCCCGCCGCCTTGCTGGCGGTCTGCGCCTGGCTGCTGACGTTCTACCTGACCCGCACCAGCTCACTGGCCGCGCTGATCGCCACACCGCTGACCCTGCCGCTACTGGCCTGGCAGGAACCGGCCGCCTTGCTGCCGATGAGCGCACTCGTTGCACTGATCGTCTGGCGCCACCGGGGCAATCTACGCGACCTGTTCGCCGGGCGCGAACGGCATTTTTAAATGTCGCTTCACAGCGGCGGCAACTGCTCCATCGGCCAACGAGCCTGGACACTGATCGCCAGGCTTTCATGCTGGCCAGCCTGCAAGCGCTGACAGCCAGCAAAGGCAATCATCGCGCCGTTATCGGTACAGAACTCCGGCCTGGCGTAGTAAACGTCGCCCTTCATGTCGCCGAGCATTTTCTCCAGCGATATTCGCAACGCCTTGTTCGCACTCACGCCGCCGGCGATCACCAGGCGCTTGAGTCCGGCCTGCTTCAGGGCGCGCTTGCACTTGATGGTCAAAGTCTCCACCACGGCCTGCTGGAACGCCAGCGAGATGTCGCAACGGACTTGCTCACTGTCGTCCCCAGCCCTGACGCATTGCTGCCAGGTGTTCAGGGCAAAGGTTTTCAGGCCGCTGAAACTGAAATCCAGGCCTGGTCGGTCGCACATCGGACGCGGAAACACGAAACGCCCGTCAAGGCCTTGAGCTGCAAGCCGCGCGATTTCCGGCCCGCCAGGGTAATTGAGGCCCATCATTTTCGCGGTTTTGTCGAAAGCTTCGCCGGCGGCGTCGTCAAGGGTTTCGCCCAACAGCGCGTATTGGCCGATTCCATCGACCCGAACCAACTGCGTATGACCGCCCGACACCAACAAAGCGACGAACGGAAATTGCGGTGGCTGCGGCTCCAACATCGGTGCCAGCAGGTGGCCTTCCATGTGATGCACGCCAAGGGCCGGGATGCCCCAGGCAAACGCCAGCGCCTGGGCACAAGACGCGCCTACCAGCAGCGCGCCCACCAGGCCCGGCCCGGCGGTGTAGGCGATGGCATCGATCTCGGTCGGCACACTGCCAGCTTCGGCCAGGACCTGGCGGATCAGGGGCAGCATGCGCTTGACGTGGTCGCGGGACGCAAGCTCGGGCACCACGCCACCGTAGGCGCGGTGCAGGTCGATCTGACTGAACAGCGCATCGGCCAGCAAGCCACGCTCACTGTCGTAGAGTGCAACGCCGGTTTCGTCGCAGGAGGTTTCTAATCCCAGTACTAGCATGGGTTTGCGCCTTGTAGAGGCTGAATTCGAAGGCGCGCATAATAGTCGCCGCGTTGTGCCCCGGCCAGCGGTTTTCGATCAGAGGCTTTGCATTCCGAGCGATGAGGGGTTAACATCCGCAACCCTTAAAAACCGACGTCTTCAAGTGCTCTTTTGCCACGAGGATGTTGACCCCGGTAATGAATGAAGGTAGCTCTGGATGCCAGCCGTCAAAGTAAAAGAGAACGAACCCTTCGACGTAGCTCTGCGTCGTTTCAAGCGCTCCTGCGAAAAAGCCGGTGTTCTGGCTGAAGTTCGTAGCCGCGAATTCTACGAGAAGCCGACTTCTGAGCGTAAGCGTAAAGCAGCAGCCGCTGTTAAGCGTCACGCCAAGAAAGTTCAGCGCGAACAGCGCCGCGCCGTACGTCTGTACTAATACACAGACGTCCGTAGCAAGCTTCTGCCAAGCCCGGCCCTCAAGCCGGGCTTATGGCATTTGCGGAATAACGCTTGATGCTTCACCGTCAAAGTCGCAGATGCGACCACGACAACCTGCTTCACCCACGTCAGACCTGGCTCTTTTGCCAGCGGTGCACGTCTCTTCTGACGAGCCTACCAAGGCTACTGACGAGCACACCCCTGATTCCTCTAACGACGATCAGCCCAAGGCACCTGCTTGCGTGCCCGCTTCATTGAGCTATCCGAGGCCTGACCGGCCGTTACCGGACTCAGCGCAACACATTCAAACAGTCGAATACTGATAGTTATTAACGTCAGTGGATTATCGGCAGATACACTTCCCGACAGCGATAATGCAGACGACCCGGTCGAGCCACCGATTCAGCGTGCCTCAAACCCAGACCCGGTTACGCCTGCCGATTTCGGGTCCATATTTCGCGCAGTGATGATGAGAACGCCATGGCCGGGCTGATTCCCCAGAGCTTTATTGACGACCTCCTGAACCGCACCGACATCGTCGACGTGGTCAGCTCTCGCCTGCAAATGAAGAAAGCGGGCAAGAACTACACGGCCTGCTGTCCGTTTCACAAAGAAAAAACCCCCTCCTTCAGCGTCAGCCCCGACAAGCAGTTCTACTACTGCTTCGGCTGCGGCGCTGGCGGTAACGCCCTCGGCTTCATCATGGACCACGACAACCTGGACTTCCCCCAGGCCGTCGAAGAACTGGCCAAAGCCGCCGGCATGGAAATTCCCCGCGAGGAGAGCGGTCGACAGCACAAACCGCGTCAACCGACCGACTCGCCGCTCTATCCGCTGTTGACTGCGGCCGCCGATTTTTATCGCCAAGCCCTCAAAAGCCATCCGTCACGCAAGGCGGCGGTCGATTACCTCAAGGGTCGCGGCCTGACCGGCGAAATCGCCCGGGACTTTGGACTCGGCTTCGCTCCGCCCGGCTGGGACAATCTCTATAGGCACCTGAGCAGTGACACGCTGCAGCAACGCGCCATGATCGATGCTGGCCTGCTGATCGAGAATGCCGAAACCGGCAAGCGCTACGACCGCTTTCGTGACCGGGTGATGTTCCCGATCCGCGACTCGCGCGGGCGGATCATTGCTTTCGGTGGCCGAGTGCTGGGCGACGACAAGCCCAAATACCTGAACTCCCCGGAAACCCCGGTTTTCCATAAGGGCCAGGAGCTCTACGGCCTGTACGAAGCACGCAAGAACAACCGCAACCTCGACGAGATCATTGTCGTCGAAGGCTACATGGACGTGATTGCCCTGGCGCAGCAAGGCTTGCGCAATGCCGTCGCAACCCTGGGCACGGCCACCAGCGAAGAGCACATGAAACGCCTGTTTCGCGTCGTGCCCAACGTATTGTTTTGCTTCGACGGCGACCAGGCCGGTCGCAACGCCGCCTGGCGCGCACTGGAAGCCACCTTGCCGTGCCTGCAGGACGGCCGTCGGGCACGCTTTCTATTCCTGCCCGAGGGCGAGGACCCGGACACCCTGGTGCGCTCCGAAGGCACCGATGCGTTCCGTGCGCGAATCAACCAGCACGCGCAACCATTGGCCGATTATTTTTTCCAGCAATTGACCGAAGAGGCCGACCCACGCTCTCTCGAGGGCAAGGCGCATATGGCCACCCTCGCGGCACCGCTGATCGACAAGGTGCCCGGCGCCAATCTGCGCACACTGATGCGCCAGCGCCTGACCGAAATCACCGGCCTCAACAGCGAAGCGGTCAATCAGCTGGTCCATAGCGCCCCCCAGGAAGCGCCACCGGCTTATGACCCGGGCATCGATTACGACGCGATGCCGGACTTCGCCGACTATCATCAACCTCAGCAGGATTACGCGCCGCAACAGGAATGGACACCGAAAAAACCCGGTAGCGGCGGCAAGAAATGGGACAAAAAACCCTGGGACAAGAATGGCAAGCGCGGCGATCGCGACGCGCCACGTGCCCCGCGCGTGCCGGCCGCCGTCGAACCACCGACACTGGCCGCTCTGCGCACCTTGCTGCACCACCCGCAGCTGGCTGAGAAAGTCGAGGACGCAGGACACTTCGCCGCCGAGGACCACAGCAATACGCAATTGCTGGTCGCACTCCTTGAAGCCGTGCAGAAGAACCCCAAGCTAAACTCTTTCCAGTTGATTGCACGGTGGCACGGCACTGAGCAGGGACGCCTGTTGAAGGCCCTGGCCGAGAAGGAATGGCTGATTAAAGGAGACAACCTTGAACAACAGTTTTTCGACACCATTACTAGCTTGTCCGCCCGCCAACGCGAGCGAAATCTGGAACAACTTCTGCGAAAAGCTCGCCAGAGCGAGTTGACCAGCGAAGAGAAAAACCAATTGCGCGACTTACTCAGCCGCAATGTTTGCGCATCAAACCCGACCTCAACTGGCGCGTGAGGTCACAGCTCAGGTATAATCCTCGGCTTGTTTTTTGCCCGCCAAGACCTTCAGTGGATAGGGTGTTATGTCCGGAAAAGCGCAACAGCAGTCTCGTATCAAAGAGTTGATCCTATTGGGTCGTGAGCAGGGTTACCTGACTTACGCGGAGGTCAACGACCACCTGCCGGAGGATATTTCAGATCCGGAACAGGTGGAAGACATCATCCGCATGATCAACGACATGGGGATCAACGTATTCGAGGTTGCTCCAGATAAGGATGCCCTTATGCTGGCCGACGCCGATACCGACGAGGCGGCCGCTGAAGAAGCGGCTGCAGCGTTGGCAGCGGTCGAGACCGACATTGGTCGCACCACCGACCCCGTGCGCATGTATATGCGTGAAATGGGTACGGTAGAGCTCCTCACACGTGAAGGCGAAATCGAAATCGCCAAGCGTATTGAAGAAGGCATCCGTGAAGTGATGGGCGCAATCGCGCACTTCCCTGGCACGGTTGACCATATTCTCTCCGAGTACACCCGCGTCACCACCGAAGGTGGCCGCCTGTCCGACGTTCTGAGTGGTTACATCGACCCGGACGACGGCATTGCGCCGCCTGCCGCCGAAGTGCCGCCGCCAATCGATGCGAAAGCCGTCAAGGCCGACGACGAAACCGATGACGACGACGCCGAAGCCAGCGACGACGAGGAAGAAGCCGAAAGCGGTCCGGATCCGGTCATCGCTGCGCAGCGTTTCGGCGCTGTGGCCGACCAGATGGAAATCACCCGCAAGGCGCTGAAAAAGCACGGTCGCAACAACAAGCAGGCGATAGCCGAGCTGTTGGCGCTGGCCGAGCTGTTCATGCCGATCAAACTGGTGCCTAAGCAGTTCGAAGGCCTGGTGGAGCGTGTTCGCAGTGCCCTGGATCGTCTGCGTCAGCAAGAGCGCGCGATCATGCAACTTTGCGTGCGTGATGCCCGCATGCCGCGTGCCGATTTCCTGCGTCAGTTCCCTGGCCACGAAATCGACGAAAGCTGGACCGATGCACTGGCCAAAGGCAAAAGCAAATACGCTGAAGCCATTGGTCGCCTGCAACCGGACATCATTCGTTGCCAGCAGAAACTGAGCGCGCTGGAGACCGAAACCGGCCTGACCATCGCCGAGATCAAGGACATCAACCGTCGCATGTCGATCGGCGAGGCCAAGGCCCGCCGCGCGAAGAAAGAGATGGTCGAAGCGAACTTGCGTCTGGTGATCTCCATCGCCAAGAAGTACACCAACCGCGGCCTGCAATTCCTCGATCTGATCCAGGAAGGCAACATCGGCCTGATGAAAGCGGTGGACAAGTTCGAATACCGTCGCGGCTACAAGTTCTCGACTTATGCCACCTGGTGGATCCGTCAGGCGATCACTCGCTCGATCGCCGACCAGGCCCGCACCATCCGTATCCCGGTGCACATGATCGAGACGATCAACAAGCTCAACCGTATTTCCCGGCAGATGTTGCAGGAAATGGGTCGCGAACCGACTCCGGAAGAGCTGGGCGAACGCATGGAAATGCCTGAGGACAAGATCCGCAAGGTACTGAAGATCGCCAAAGAGCCGATCTCCATGGAAACCCCGATCGGTGATGACGAAGACTCCCATCTGGGTGACTTCATCGAAGACTCCACCATGCAGTCTCCGATCGATGTCGCCACCGTTGAGAGCCTCAAGGAAGCGACTCGCGAAGTACTCTCCGGCCTCACAGCGCGTGAAGCCAAGGTACTGCGCATGCGCTTTGGCATCGACATGAATACCGACCACACCCTCGAGGAGGTTGGTAAGCAGTTCGATGTTACCCGTGAGCGGATTCGTCAGATCGAAGCCAAGGCGTTGCGCAAACTGCGCCACCCGACGCGAAGCGAGCATCTGCGCTCCTTCCTCGACGAGTGACCTTCAAACCCCCGGCCCTGCCGGGGGTTTTGTTATGTGCAGATAAAATCCCCCAGCTGTGTCCCCCCACCCTATTGCCCGTCTACACTCGAAACATCCTTTCCAAGCCATGACGAGACACTGATGCCCAGACTGACGGCCGCGCTTTTGCTGTCCTTGATCACCTGGACCGCAACAGCTGGCGCGTTGACGCTTACCGACGAAGAGCTCCGCTGGCTCAAGGACCACCCCGACCTGCGCCTGGGTGTCGATGCTTCATGGCCGCCGTTTGAATTTCGCGACGACCAAGGCCGCTATCAAGGCCTGGCCGCCGATTACGTCGATATCATCCGTGAGCGGTTGGCCGTCAGGCTCACACCCATCGAGCCGGCCAGCTGGACCGCCGTGCTGGAACAGGTCGCACAGGGCGAGATCGACCTTTTGCCAGGCATCATGTCCACCCCTGAACGGCAGAATTACCTGGCATTTACCCGGCCCTATCTCGACTTCCCAATCGTCATCCTGGCCCATCGCGGCGGCGCCCAACCTCACAACCTTAAAGAGCTGTACGGACTGAAAATCGCCGTGGTGGAGAACTACGCACCCCACGAGCTGCTGCGCAACCACCATCCCGACCTGAACCTGGTGGCGCTGCCCAATGTCAGCTCAGCCCTGCAGGCGCTGGCAACCGATGAAGTAGACGCAGTGGTGGGCGACCTGGCTTCCAGTGTCTGGAGCCTGCGCCAACTCAAGCTCGAGGGGCTTTATGTCAGCGGTGAAACGCCTTATCGCTATCAACTGGCAATGGCCGTCCCTCGAGACAACAAGATATTGGTGAGCATCCTGGACAAGGTCCTGGCGGACATGACCCCGGCCGAGATCGACGAGATCCAGCAGAAGTGGGTCGGCAATGTGCACGATTACCGCCAGCTCTGGTCCGACTTGCTGCTTTATGGCCTGCCTGCGCTGCTCCTCTTGATCGGCATCCTGGCCGTGGTCATTCGCATCAACCGCCGGCTCAGCTCGGAGATCGCCCGACGGGTCGAACTGGAGCAGGAACTGCGCAGCAGCGAATACCATTACCGTGGATTGGTGGAAAGTCTCTCGGCGATTGCCTGGGAAGCCAGGGTCAGTGATTTCACCTACAGCTACGTATCACCGCACGCCGAAGACCTCTTGGGCTACCCCCTCGCCCACTGGCTGATCCCGGGCTTCTGGCGCAACATTATTCACCCAGCCGACCTGATCCGCGCCCAGACCTATTGCGATCATGAAGTGCTGGCGGGCCGCGACCACTGCATCGATTACCGCGTGATCACGGCCGACGGCCGGTGCCTCTGGGTACGCGACATCGTCAGCCTGATCGAGCACGGCCACGAACCGGTGATGCGCGGGCTGATGATCGACATCAGCGAAGCCAAACGCACCGAGGAGGCATTGCGCCTATCGGAGCAGAAGTTTGCCTCGGTGTTCCGCCAATGCCCGGACATCCTAGTGATCGCACGCCTGATGGACGGCTGCCTGCTGGAGGTCAACAAGGCCTTCGAAGAGAAAATCGGCCTGAGTGCCGCAGAAGCAGTGGGTCGCAACGCAACCGAACTGAATATCTGGGGCATTCAGGGCGTTGGTCCGAGCCTGTTGCAGCGTTTGCAGGCCGGCAGTATTCGCAATCTGGAAATGCCCTTCCGCCGCAGCAACGGCCAGGTGTTCACAGGGCTGATCTCCGCCGAACCTTTCGACCTCGACACGACGCCAGCCCTGGTCGTGGTAGTGCGGGACATCAGCCAGCTCAAGGAAACCCAGCAGCAATTGCAGACGTCCGAAGAGAAGTTCGCCAAGGCTTTCCACGCCTCACCTGACGGTTTGCTGCTGTCCCGGCAAAGCGACGGCCTGCTGATTGAAGTCAACGAAGGTTTCAGTCGCATTACTGGTTTCAACAGTGCCCTGTCGGTAGACCGCTCGACCCTGGACTTGGGCATCTGGGTCAATCTCAACGAGCGCAAACAGATGCTCGACCTGCTGAAACGGGATGGGTTTGTCAGGGATTTCAGCTGCCATATTCGCCGCAACGACGGGCAGATCCGGCTCTGCGAAGTGTCCAGCCGACCGCTACCCATCGGCAACGAAGACTGCATGCTGACCATCGCCCGGGACATCACTGAACGCCATCTGATGCAGGAAAAACTGCAACAGGCCGCCACTGTGTTCGAAAGCACCGCCGAAGGCGTGCTGATCACCGATACGCAGCAGCACATCAGCGCTGTGAACCGAGCCTTCACTGAAATCACCGGCTACAGCGAAACCGAAGCCTTGGGCCATACGCCTCGTTTGTTGGCTTCCGGCCTGCACGACAGCGCGTTTTACGCCGCGATGTGGCACCAACTGACAGCGGAGGGGCACTGGCAGGGAGAGATTTCCAATCGACGCAAGAACGGCGAGCTGTACCCCAGCTGGCTGACCATCAGCGCGGTGCGTAATCGGGATCAACAAATCACCCATTTCGTCGCGGTCTTCGCCGACATCTCCAGCCTCAAACACGCCCAGGCCCGGCTCGACTACCAGGCTCACCACGATCCGCTGACCGGCTTGCCGAATCGAACACTGTTCGAAAGCCGTTTGCTCACAGCCCTGAACAGCCAGCAGGAAAACGGCGGCCAAGGGGCAGTGCTGTTCCTGGACCTGGACCGTTTCAAGCACATCAATGACAGTCTCGGGCATCCGGTCGGCGACCTGTTGCTCAAAGGCATCGCCGTGCGCCTGCGCGAGCAGTTGCGCGACATCGACACCGTGGCGCGCCTCGGGGGCGACGAGTTCATCATCCTGCTGCCGGGCCTGCAGCAGCCCAGCGATGCCGAGCACATTGCCCAGAAGCTGTTGAACGGCTTTGCCGCGCCGTTCCAGGCCGGCGAGCACGAGTTCTTCATCAGCGCCAGCATCGGCACTAGCCTCTACCCACAGGATGGCTGCGACGTCGCCACGCTGGTCAAGAATGCCGACGCGGCGATGTACCGCTCCAAGGCCAAGGGGCGTAACCGGGTGGAAAGCTACACCCGCGACCTCACCGCCCAGGCCAGCGAGCGCGTGGCCTTGGAACACGAGCTGCGGCGGGCGATTGAACGCAACGAGTTGTCACTGTCCTTCCAGCCCAAAATCAGCCTCGCCGACAACCGGCTAGTGGGTGCCGAGGCGCTGATTCGCTGGACTCACCCAACGTTTGGGGACGTGCCGCCGGAACACTTCATCCCGCTGGCGGAAGAAAACGGCATGATCCTGCAAATCGGCGACTGGGTACTGGAGCGCGCCTGCCGGCAACTGTGCGAATGGAACGACATCTACCACAGTCTCGGCCCGCTGTCGGTCAACCTGGCCGGCGCGCAATTGCGCCAACCCAACCTGCTGGGGCGTATCGAACAACTGCTGCGTGAGCACGGTCTCAAACCCGGCTTATTGCAACTGGAAATTACCGAAAACTTCATCATGAGCCAGGCAGAAGAAGCCCTGACGGTGCTACATCAACTGAAAAAACTCGGCGTGCAGTTGGCCATCGATGACTTCGGTACCGGTTACTCATCCCTGAGCTACCTCAAGCGCCTGCCGCTGGACATCCTCAAGATCGACCAGTCTTTCGTCCGCGGCCTACCCGATGACCCCCACGATGCGGCCATCGTACGGGCAATCATCGCCCTGGGCCGCAGCATGCAATTCACCATCATCGCCGAGGGCGTCGAAACCCTGGCCCAACAACAATTCCTGGCCGAAGAAGGTTGCGAACAGATCCAGGGCTACATCGTCAGCCTGCCCTTGGGCGCGGATGAGTTTGCCGCCACGTTTCTGCGTATGGCTGTATCGGATTTTTCGGATAGCACAGCCGAGAAACCGTCGCTATAATCCGCGGCCTACTGAGGGCCTATAGCTCAGTTGGTTAGAGCAGAGGACTCATAATCCTTTGGTCCACGGTTCGAGTCCGTGTGGGCCCACCAACTCCAAAGCCGCGCATTGCGCGGCTTTCGTCGTTTCCAGCGTCTGAAAACTCGCATCGGGAAACCCTGAAAAATGGTGTACCGTCCAAGATTCGTCCAATTTCATTTTTGGGCTGTCGCTTTCCCGGTCACTTTTTTCTCATAGATTCCCAGCGGATTCAGCGTAACGACCTCCGCCATATGCCCAGGCCTGAAGTGGAGCGTACTTCTGAGTCATGGCCAAGGTGGCATGGGTGTGCTTTTCCTGACCTATGACCACGCCAGTTCCCATTGAACAGGACCAGGCGCACAGGCACTCCTGCCCCCGAATCGACTTCAAAAGCTCGCCGTTGTTTGACCGCGAGAGCAACTTCGACAAACTGGCCGCCCCCATTTCTTGTTCCTGGCCTCACCTGAAGTAATACTCTGCGCAAGTAACGACGGGCTGGGCCCTACGTCCAAGCCGTTCAACCTCATCAAGCGAGACAGCAATCATCGCCAGCCCCAGCCTCCCCCGTTTATTTCTCGAACTGTTCTGGCAACTCGGCATCCTGCTGGTGCCGGCTTTTTTCGTCACGATATTGCCTCCGCCGCTGGCGCTGCTGGCGGTGTTGTTCTTCGGCCTGCTGATGGGTCTTGCCGCACGATTCGGTTTTCAGTCGGCCGGGCGATTCTGTGGCAGGTTGATCGTCGGCGCCGTGTTCGGCCTGGGGTTCAGCGTGGGCCGGGCCTTGCCTGAGTGGTGGGGGATCCTGGCGGCCATTGCCAGCATCGGCGGCGGGCTGGCGTGTGTCAGTACCTGGGAACGGCGTCTGGGCTTGGCGCCTGTTTCCGGCAAAGGCGCCAGCGCCTGGGGCGGAAGCGAGCCGCAACTGACGCCTGAAGGCGAGCCGATCCGGGTGTTCAACCACAGTGAAATCGCCATGGGCGGACCCACTTATTGCGACTATCTGTTCCCCGATGGTGTGCTCCTGCAAGGCCTTGGTTCTTCGTCACTGTTTTCCCGCGACGGGCGTTATTTTGCGGCAACGGTGCCGTCCCGGCAGAACTGGGGGCTGGTCGTCCTCGACCGTCACCAGCGCCAGGTGTACCGCTGTGCCGACAGCGAGCTCTGGGAGTTGGACGCGTTTGACCTCGACCTGTTGAGCGGCCGCCATAGCCCGTTGGTGGACAATAGCGTTCGCGAAACCCGGCTGGACGAGCTGTTGAAAACGGCCAGTGTTACCAACCTGGTGTCCGTCGCCGACCTGTGGCTGGAACCCGACTGGCATCCCGAAAGTGTTCAGCAGACGTTCGAACGGCGCTCCGCCGATGGCCAGCAATGCCTGCGGGGCGACATTGTCTTGCCCGCAACCTTTCGCGACCTGGCCCAGCCACTGGAACCTCTGCTTTCGCCGCGCTATACCGTCAGCGTCAACGGGCAACCGTCCGACTTGCTGATGGCAGCCGATGCGCCTTTGGTATGGAGCGGCGATCAACGCGCCCTGGTGTGCCTGGCCCAGGCGCAAACCCGTCACGCTGATGGCGATCAATACTGGTTGTGGCAGATCGACAAGGGCTGGCATGCCCTGCCCGCGCCTTGGGTGAAGAGTGACGCGGAACCGTCCTTCTATTGGCATGAGTTGCTCAGCCTCGACGCGAGCCATGTGCAGATCGGCTCGTACCTTGACTATCCGCGACCAGGCTCCGGGCGTTATGGCTACCGCCTGGACAGTATCCACAGCGATACCGAAACCCAGGCCGGCCACGACGCCCAAGGTCGCGTACAGGTCGCTGAATTCAAACTGACCCGCATGGCCATTGCGCTGCCGTTGGACAGCCAAGGCCTGCGCGGTGACGCGTACATCGAGACCCAGCCGATGCAGGGTGGTGTGTGCGCCCGGTTGATCTGGCTTGCCGATAACCGCGATGGACTCGGGGGCTATCGCTGCCAGATCGGTGATTGGCACCTGCCAGGCAGCTGGTTGCTGGATCATCGGGTCTCCGATTGCGGACGCTACCTGGCGCTGCTGCCCTTTGACGGTTCGACGACAGTGGCGACCCATGGGGTGATTGCAGACGTGAAGGAACGACGCCTGCTGGAAGGGCCCGCCATGTGGGTCGCTCGCCTGCTCGATTTTCGCGATGGCCGGCTGAGCTTGGCGGTGGTTGCCGGTCGTCTTGATCAAGACCTGGATAGCAGCGCGCTGCAACGCTTCAACATCCCTGCGCCGCAGAGTGATAATGACCCGTCGTTCTTTCAACCCGACGAACAATCCCGGCTGTTCTACAACACCGTGGAACTGCAGGTGACCGATTCACAACTGCACAGCGTTACCCCTTGGCGTCTGGTGGATCGTCCGCAAGCGGCCACCGCCGACGGTGACTTCATCCTGCCCGCGCCCGACCATCAGGATGCCGCCTGGTTGTTCGGCAGTGAGACGGAATATGCCGACAGTTGGGTGCGAGCACAGACGCCTCGGCTTGGCGGCTACCTGCTGACAGCCTCAGGCTGCGCGTTGAGCAACCTGGCACCCTCGATGATCTGGTCGGCGGATGGCCGCTATCTGGCCCTGACCTGCATGGCGACCGACGTGACCGAGCTGTGTGGCAACTATCGAGGCTGGCAATTGCTGCTTCTGGATCTCCAGGCGCACACGTTGCGAGTGCATCCGCAATGGCTGGGTAACCGGCCCTTGTTTGAAGGCTTCGACGACGATCAGGTGCGCGTGCGCTGTTTTGAGCATGACTGGGAAGCTGAAGACGATGACGACCAAGGTTCAGAACAGTCATTGCCACTGGCGCTTTTGCTGCAAGCCCCGGCTGAACAGCTGGTGTGCCAGGACGGTTTCTGGCTCAGGTCTTCACAGGTGCACCTTGCCGCCGCCTGGCGAGCGCTGACCTTACCCGCCATTGGCTATTTCGAACGCGAGAGCCTGTAACATGCTCGCCACCGATGCCCACGCCGGAGCCCACCTTGCCTGACACTCGCCCTCCCGTCCTCGACGAAATCGACCGCCAACTGATCGCGGCCCTGCAAATCAATGCCCGGGAAAGCGTCGCCATGCTGGCCCGGCAGTTGGGCATCGCCCGGACGACCGTAACCTCGCGCCTGGCGCGGCTGGAAAAAACCAAAGTCATTACCGGATACGGCGTGCGGCTGGGACAACGGGTGATTGATGGGGGTTTGCAGGCTTACGTGGGCATCAAGGTGCAACCGCGCTCCGGCAAGGATGTGCTGCGACGCTTGAGCGCCATGGCCCAGGTCCAGCAGCTGTGTGCGGTGAGTGGTGAATTCGATTACGTGGCCTGGCTGCGTACCGATTCACCGGAGCAACTGGATCAGTTGCTGGACCAGATCGGCAGTGTCGATGGCGTGGATAAGACCACCACCTCGATCATTCTCAGCAGCAAGATCGATCGGGGGCAGCCGGTCTAGCCCCTGCATGACTTAACCTGTGGGAATATCGCCAGTTACGGTGTTGGATGGGAGAAATTTTCGATCCTGACCTGCCCCTCTGGAAAGGTCGCGATAATCTCCAATTCCCCTCCCATGGCCCGGATGTAATTTCGCAACGTGCTGATGTACATATCCGTCCGGCGCTCCATTTTCGAGACTGCCGCCTGGTTGATATGCAGTGCCTTGGCCAAGGCCTCCTGGCTCAACTCCTGCGCCTGGCGCAACTCGTGCAACGGCATTTCTGCACGCAACGTCTGATACAGAGCCTGTGCACGAGCCTGGGAGTCAGGCGACCGACGCGCCATCAAGTCGGAAAATTTCTTAGCCATTGTCAAAGCCCTCTCTCTTCAATACTTCCAAATGCTCGTCATAGAGGCGTTCGGCCAAAGGCACATATTCCTGATACCAACGGCCCTGGCCGGTTTTGTCTCCCCCGATCAGCAGGATGGCGCAGCGGCGGGGATCAAACGCATAGAGCACACGATAAGGCCTACCTGCGTATTGCACTCGTAACTCACGAAGGTTGCCATGACGCGAACCTTTGATATCACTGGTGTGAGGAAAGCCCAGATACGGCCCGGTGTCGCCGAGCAGCATTACCGAGGCCTGTACCGAATCTTGCTCAGATTCACAGAGACGGTTCCACCACCTCTCAAATTCGTCTGTGTACTCAACGTCCCATTTCATTCAAATATGCCACCCAGGTCATATAACCTCAAGGGAATAATCATAGGAGTTGGGGCGGGTATCTGCTCCTGTTGATCACGCAAGCAATTGTTAAGGAGAGTTTCGGGGGGAGCGCGCTTGCTCGCGATGGCGGTCTGTCAGCCCATGAAAGTGCTGACTGAACCGCCGCTATCGCGAGCAAGCTCGCTCCCACAGGAATGCATTTCGTCATTACGCCTCACAGCCACATCAAAATGACTGATAACCACTCAAAACGACGACATATTGTGTCTTATTAACGTGTTTCACCCTCCCTAGAATGGCTGGCATCTTTCCTATACTCAGACGCGAACGCCGCGTCGAGTCGCCCATCAAGGTCAGCCATGAACAAGCACAATCGCCACCCCGCAGACGGTAAGAAGCCCATCACCATTTTCGGGCCGGACTTTCCTTTCGCCTTTGACGACTGGATCGAACATCCGGCTGGCCTGGGCAGTATTCCGGCGCACAACCACGGTGCGGAAGTGGCGATCGTCGGCGCCGGTATCGCTGGGCTGGTGGCGGCCTACGAGTTGATGAAGCTGGGCCTCAAGCCGGTGGTCTACGAAGCATCGAAAATGGGCGGGCGCCTGCGCTCACAAGCGTTCAACGGCGCCGAAGGGGTGATCGCCGAGTTGGGCGGCATGCGTTTTCCGGTCTCATCCACAGCGTTCTACCACTACGTCGACAAGCTTGGCCTTGAGACAAAACCGTTCCCCAACCCGCTGACCCCGGCCTCGGGCAGTACTGTCATCGATCTGGAAGGCCAGACCTACTACGCACAGAAATTGGCGGACCTTCCGGCATTGTTCCAGGAAGTCGCCGACGCCTGGGCCGATGCACTGGAAGACGGTTCGCGCTTCGGTGAAATCCAGCAGGCGATTCGCGACCGCGACGTGCCACGTCTCAAGGAGCTGTGGAACACCCTGGTGCCACTGTGGGACGACCGCACCTTCTACGACTTCGTCGCCACCTCCAAGGCGTTCGCCAAGCTCTCCTTCCAGCACCGCGAAGTGTTCGGCCAGGTCGGCTTCGGCACCGGCGGCTGGGACTCGGACTTCCCCAATTCGATGCTGGAAATCTTCCGCGTCGTGATGACCAACTGCGACGACCATCAGCATCTGGTGGTCGGCGGCGTCGAGCAGGTGCCCCACGGCATCTGGAGCCACGTGCCGGAACGCTGCGTGCACTGGCCGGTGGGGACCAGCCTCAGTTCCCTGCACCTGGGCGCGCCCCGCAGCGGCGTGAAGCGCATCGCCCGCGCTGCAGATGGTCGCTTCAGCGTGACGGACGTCTGGGACAACACCCGCGAATACGCCGCAGTGCTGGTCACCTGCCAGAGCTGGCTGCTGACCACCCAGATCGAGTGTGAAGAGGCGCTGTTCTCGCAAAAAATGTGGATGGCCCTGGACCGCACTCGCTACATGCAATCGTCGAAGACTTTCGTGATGGTCGACCGCCCGTTCTGGAAAGACAAGGACCCGGAAACCGGCCGCGACCTGATGAGCATGACCCTCACTGATCGCCTCACCCGTGGCACTTACCTGTTCGACAACGGCGATGACAAACCGGGGGTGATCTGCCTGTCGTACTCCTGGATGAGCGATGCGCTGAAAATGCTGCCGCATCCGGTGGAGAAACGCGTGAAGCTGGCCCTCGATGCCCTGAAAAAAATCTACCCCAAGGTGGACATTGCCGCGCGGATCATCGGCGATCCGATCACCGTGTCCTGGGAAGCCGACCCGCATTTCCTCGGTGCATTCAAGGGCGCCCTGCCCGGCCACTATCGCTACAACCAGCGCATGTACGCGCATTTCATGCAGGACGACATGCCGGCCGAACAACGCGGGATCTTTATCGCCGGCGATGACGTCTCATGGACACCAGCCTGGGTCGAAGGCGCGGTACAGACCTCGCTCAATGCCGTGTGGGGAATCATGAAGCACTTCGGCGGTGAAACTCACGCCGAGAACCCGGGTCCAGGAGATGTGTTCCACGAGATCGGTCCGATCGCCCTGCCCGAATAAAAGGAGTTTTAGATGCGTGTAGCCCTTTATCAATGCCCACCGCTGCCACTGGATCCGGCCGGCAACCTGCAACGCCTGCATCAAGTGGCGCTGGAGGCCAGGGGCGCCGATGTGTTGGTGCTGCCGGAGATGTTCATGACCGGCTACAACATCGGCGTCGACGCGGTGAATGTATTGGCCGAGGTCTACAACGGCGAATGGGCGCAGCAGATCGGCCGCATCGCCAAGGCAGCTGGCCTGGCGATTGTCTATGGCTACCCTGAGCGAAGCGAAGACGGGCAGATCTACAACGCGGTGCAACTGATCGACGCCCAGGGCGAGCGTCTGGCCAACTACCGCAAGAGCCATCTGTTCGGTGACCTCGATCATGCCATGTTCAGCGCTGGCGACTCAGCGCTGCCCATCGTGGAACTCAATGGCTGGAAGCTCGGCTTCCTGATCTGCTACGACCTGGAGTTCCCGGAAAACGCCCGCCGCCTGGCCCTGGCCGGTGCCGAACTGATCCTGGTGCCGACGGCCAACATGCAACCCTACGAGTTCATCGCCGATGTCACCGTGCGCGCCCGGGCCATCGAGAACCAGTGTTTCGTGGCCTATGCCAATTACTGCGGTCACGAAGGTGAATTGCAGTATTGCGGCCAAAGCAGCATCGCCGCACCGGATGGCAGCCGCCCTGCGCTGGCCGGGTTGGACGAGGCTTTGATCGTCGGTGAGCTGGACCGGCAGTTGATGGAAAACGCCCGAGCGGCCTATAACTACTTGCACGATCGTCGTCCCGATCTTTACGGCGACTTGCACAAGCATTGACCCTGATTCGAAACACGACACGATGGGGAAACTCATTGAGAACGCCCCTTAATCCGCTAGCATGAGCGCATCTCTGTTTTGGAAGCGCTCATGCCGGCCCCCGATTTCCTCCACTCTCACACTGAAACCCTGGCCAACGGCTTGCAGGTCACATTGCGCCATGTGCCCGGCCTCAAACGCAGCGCTGCGGTACTTCGGATCGCAGCCGGCAGCCATGATGTGCCCTTGGCCTGGCCGGGCTTGGCGCACTTCCTCGAGCATCTTTTCTTCCTCGGCACCGAGCGATTTCCTACAGGAGAGAATCTGATGGCCTACGTGCAGCGGCACGGTGGCCAGATCAATGCTCGCACCAGCGAACGGACCACGGACTTTTTCTTCGAACTGCCGCCCGCCGCCTTCACTGGCGGGCTGGAGCGGCTCGAGGACATGCTCGCTCATCCGCGCCTGGATGAAGCCGATCAGTTGCGGGAACGGGAAGTCCTGCACGCGGAGTTCATTGCCTGGTCCCAGGACGCGGCAGCCCAGCAACAGCTGGCCCTGCATGACGGACTGTCGGCGGCTCATCCGCTGCGCGGCTTTCACGCGGGCAATCGCGACACCCTTGCCGTGTCACAACCTGGATTCCAAGCGGCCTTGCACGGGTTCTATCGAACGTTCTACCAGTGCGGTCAAATGACCCTGAGCCTGGCCGGCCCGCAGAGCGTCGAAGCGTTGAAAGCACTGGCCGAACAGTTCGGCGGCAACCTGCCGGAGGGCAAAAGGGTTGCCAGGTCGTCGCCCCCGAAGCTGATGGAATCGCCATTGGGTGGTTATCAACAACTGCGCGAAGGCTGTCTCGATCTACTGTTCGCCTTCGAAGACTTACCCGCCGCGTCGCCTCAAGCCCTGGATTTTCTCTGTACGTGGCTGAGCTCCAGCAAACCGGGCGGCCTGCTCGCCACGCTGCGTCAGCGCGGCCTGGCCGACAGTCTCAAGGCCACGCCGCTGTATGCGTTTGCCGGCCAGGCGCTGCTGCACATCGAGTTCAAGCTCGACAACGATCAAGCGTCGAACGAAATCCAGCCGTTGCTGCACGATTGGCTAGGCTTTTTTGCCGCCCAGGACGACTGGGCACCGTTGCGCGCGGAATTCACCGCGCTGCTGCAGCGTCGGCAAGAGACCGGCACGGCGCTGCAATTGGCGCGTTGGGACAGTGAACAACGCGAAGGACCGCTGTCGGAAAACGACCTCGTAAGGCTCAGGGAAATCCTCAAGCAATTGCACCCTGTCGATACCGTCACCGGACAATGGCAGCTGCCCGCGCCCAACCCGTTCCTGCAATCGGCAAACGAGCCACCTCGCGCCGGCTTGATACGCGGCCAGACCAGCGCCCATCGCGGTTTGCGCACCTTCGCCCAGGATCGCTCCCGGGGTCGTCGGGAACGCTCGCCGATGCAGTTCAGCCAGGCGCTGCCAAACGACAGCCGAGAAGGCGCGGTGTATCTGCGTTGGCGGCTGGCGACCGAGGCACCGCTCGACCTTCAAGCCAGGCTCGACCGGCATTTGCAGGATCTGCGCGAGGATGCCCGTCAGGCTGGCGTGGATGTCACCTTCGAACCCGTTGGCAACCAATGGCTGCTGAAGCTGGTGGGCTTGCAGGCCCCCCTGCCGCTGGTACTCGAGCACATTCTGACCCAGCTGGACGAACCGCTGCCGATGGTCCAGCCCAGGACTGAAGTACCCCTGATGCCGATTCGGCACCTGCTGAAGGAATTGCCGAAGCATTGCCAGCAAAACGTGCAGCCTCCGGCCTTGCCGCTGCCCGACAGCATGTGGGCGACGGCCCGGTGGGATGGCTTGGCCATCGGCCTGTCGACGGCCACCCAGGCCGCCATGGGCTCCGCGCTGGCCCGGGTGCCCGGCATGGCCGACCAGGACATCGAACCGACGACACCTTCCAGACAACCTATCTGGCACAGCCTCCAGACCCACGGTGATGAACAGGCCGTATTGCTGTTCTGCCCCGCGCCAACCCAGGCCTTGCCCGACGCAGCGGCGTGGCGGTTACTGGCGCAGCTAAGCCAGACCCCGCTTTACCAGCGCTTGCGGGTTGAGTTGCAGTTGGGCTATGCGGTGTTCAGTGGGCTGAGGCAGATCAATGGGCAAACCGGCGTGTTGTTTGGCGTGCAATCGCCCAACGCCTCGGCGGGGCAGTTGATCACCCACGTCGAACACTTCCTGAACGGGTTACCGGAACTGATCCAGCAGATCGACGACTCGACCCTGGACCGCCAGCAGCAAGCCCTCGCCGCGCAGCTTCAGATCGACACCCTGCCCTGTGCCCAGGCGGCCGAGCTGCTCTGGCAGGGCAAACTGGCCGGCCTCCCGTCGGATTATCTCCAATCGTTAGCCGACGCCATCGTGCTTGTGGATCGCGAACAGCTACTCAATGCCGCCAGGCAGTTGATTGACGCTGAAGGTGGCCGGTATTGCCTGGCCACCGGGGACTGCCCAGGATCGCCCTGGCAAGTGGCGGATTGATCATTACAGCCGCTGCAATGAGCTTTCTTCGAGAATCGCGGCGAACGAATTTGTCAGATTTAGTAACATAGCCGCCTAAGCATCTGAACATCTCCGAACGGAGGTGGACTATATGTATAGATCCAAACCGTCTCCCCCCAACCAAAGGAGTATTCCCATGTCCTGGTCCAAACCCGCATATATCGACCTGCGTATCGGTTTCGAAGTCACCATGTACTTCGCCAGCCGTTGATTGCTGCAGGTACTTAAACACGCAGCACAACGCCTCGGTCAGCCGGGGCGTTTTTTATTTCGGATTGCAGATGGAGCGGCCATGTTTGTCCAGATTCTAGGTTCCGCCGCCGGTGGCGGTTTCCCCCAGTGGAACTGCAACTGCGCCAATTGCGCAGGTTTTCGCAACGGCAGCCTGCGGGCCCAGGCGCGCACCCAATCATCCATCGCGATTTCCGATGACGGTGTGAACTGGGTGCTGTGCAACGCCTCTCCGGACATTCGCGCCCAGCTTCAGAGTTTCGCCCCGATGCAGCCGGGCCGGGCCCTGCGGGACACCGGCATTGGCGCGATCATCCTGATGGACAGTCAGATCGACCACACCACGGGCCTGCTCAGCCTGCGGGAAGGCTGCCCGCACCAGGTCTGGTGCACCGACATGGTCCATGAAGACCTGAGCACCGGTTTCCCACTGTTCAACATGTTGACCCACTGGAACGGCGGGCTGAGCTGGAACCGTATCGAACTCGACCAGTCTTTCACCATCCCGGCCTGCTCGAACCTGCGCTTCACCCCGTTGCCACTGCGCAGCGCCGCGCCGCCCTATTCACCGCACCGCTTCGACCCGCATCCGGGCGATAACATCGGGCTGATCGTCGAAGACCTGCGCACCGGCGGCAAACTGTTCTACGCCCCCGGCCTGGGCAAGGTCGATGGACCATTGCTGGAGATCATGGCCGGCAGCGATTGCCTGCTGGTGGACGGCACGATGTGGGACGACGATGAAATGCAACGCCGTGGCGTTGGCACCCGCACCGGTCAGGAAATGGGCCACCTGGCGCAGAATGGTCCCGGCGGGATGCTGGAAGTGCTGGAGCAACTGCCCAATCAGCGCAAGGTCCTTATCCATATCAACAACACCAACCCGATCCTGGACGAAGACTCGCCCGAGCGGGCCGAGCTCGTACGCCGAAAGATTGAAGTGTCCTACGACGGAATGAGTATTGAGTTGTAGGAAGGACGGAACCAATGTGAGGGTGAAGTTGCGGTGTATCAGTCGACATTGGCATCGGCTGGTAGGACGCTATCGCGAGCAAGCTCGCTCCCACAGTGGTCCGAGTGGCACCGGATATCTGTTCCACTGCAAAAACCGTGTGGGAGCGAGCTTGCTCGCGATGAGGCCAGCCCTGACGCCACAGAATCCAACGGTTATTCCCCGGAGACCGAAATGACTGACACCCCCCTGTCCCCCGCCGAGTTCGAAGCGGCCCTGCGTGCCAAGGGCGCGTATTACCACATCCACCACCCGTACCATGTGGCGATGTATGAAGGCCGCGCCACTCGCGAGCAGATCCAGGGCTGGGTCGCGAACCGTTTTTACTACCAAGTGAATATACCGCTCAAGGATGCGGCGATCCTGGCCAACTGCCCCGACCGGGAGATCCGCCGTGAGTGGATTCAGCGCCTGCTTGACCATGACGGCGCGCCCGGCGAAGACGGCGGCATCGAAGCCTGGCTGCGGCTGGGCCAGGCGGTGGGCCTGGACCCCGATCAACTGCGCTCCCAGGAGCTGGTGCTGCCGGGGGTGCGTTTCGCCGTGGACGCCTATGTCAACTTCGCCCGCCGGGCTTGCTGGCAGGAAGCCGCCAGCAGCTCGCTGACCGAATTGTTCGCCCCGCAGATCCACCAGTCGCGCCTGGACAGCTGGCCGCAGCATTACCCGTGGATCGACCCGGCCGGCTATCAATACTTCCGCACCCGCCTGGGCCAGGCCCGGCGTGACGTGGAGCATGGCCTGGCGATTACCTTGCAGCACTACACCACCCGCGCAGGGCAAGAGCGCATGCTGGAGATTCTCCAGTTCAAACTGGACATCCTCTGGAGCATGCTCGACGCCATGAGCATGGCCTACGAATTGAACCGCCCGCCCTACCACAGCGTGACCGGGCAACGGGTATGGCACAAAGGGATCAGCTTATGAGTTTCGACCGCAGCAAAACCCCGCGCTGGCGCCCCGGCTATCGCTTCCAGTACGAACCGGCCCAGAAAGGCCACGTGCTGCTCTATCCTGAAGGCATGATCAAGCTGAACGACAGCGCTGCGCTGATCGGCGGCCTGATCGACGGTGAACGGGATGTCGCGGCCATCATCGGCGAGTTGGCGAAGCAGTTTCCCGACGTGCCGGAACTCGATGACGACATCGAGCAATTCATGGAGGTCGCCCGTGCACAGCACTGGATCGAACTTGCCTGACACCACCGGCCTGCCACCCAAGCCGGAGATCGGCCTGCCGCTGTGGCTGCTGGCGGAGCTGACCTACCGTTGCCCGCTGCAATGCCCGTACTGCTCCAACCCGCTGGACTTCGCCGAGCAGGGCAAGGAGCTGAGCACCGAGCAGTGGTTCAAGGTCTTTCGCGAGGCCCGGGAAATGGGCGCCGCGCAACTGGGCTTTTCCGGCGGCGAGCCGCTGGTGCGCCAGGACCTGGCCGAACTGATCGGCGAGGCACGCCGGCTGGGTTTCTATACCAACCTGATCACCTCCGGCATCGGTTTGACCGAGCAGAAAATCAGCGACTTCAAAAAAGCCGGCCTGGACCACATCCAGATCAGCTTCCAGGCCAGCGACGAACAGGTCAACAATCTGCTGGCCGGTTCGAAGAAAGCCTTCGCGCAAAAACTGGAAATGGCCCGGGCGGTGAAAGCCCACGGCTACCCGATGGTGCTGAACTTCGTGACCCATCGGCACAACATCGACAAGATCGACCGCATCATCGAGCTGTGCATCGCCCTTGAAGCGGACTTCGTCGAGCTTGCCACCTGCCAGTTCTACGGCTGGGCGCAGCTCAACCGCGTCGGCCTGCTGCCCACCCGGGAGCAACTGGTGCGTGCCGAGCGCGTCACCAACGAATATCGCACCAAGCTCGAAGCCGAAGGCAATCCGTGCAAGCTGATCTTCGTCACGCCGGACTACTATGAAGAACGCCCCAAGGGCTGCATGAACGGCTGGGGCAGCATTTTCCTCACCGTCACGCCGGACGGCACCGCATTGCCCTGTCACGGCGCCCGGCAACTGCCGGTGCAATTTCCCAACGTGCGCGACCACAGCATGCAGCACATCTGGTACGACTCGTTCGGCTTCAACCGCTTTCGCGGCTATGACTGGATGCCCGAGCCGTGCCGTTCCTGCGATGAAAAGGAGAAGGACTTCGGCGGCTGTCGCTGCCAAGCGTTCATGCTCACGGGGGATGCCAGCAACGCCGACCCGGTGTGCAGCAAATCCGAACATCACGGGATAATCCTGCAAGCTCGCGAAGACGCCGAGCACGCCACGCAAACCATTGAGCAACTGGCCTTCCGCAATGAACGAAACTCGCGCCTCATCGCCAAAGGCTGATCCTTTCAGCGCCGCCCAAGCCGTTGCCGCCGGCACCGACTTCTCCGAACTGCAGGTCGGGCCCCAGGGCCTGTTCTGGAATGAATACCGTCCCGAAGACGGCGCCTGCCGGATCTGGCATTGGCAGGACGCCAAGGCTCGCTGCCTGACGCCAGACGGATTCAGCGCCCGCAGCCGAGTCTATGAATACGGCGGCGGAGCGTTCTGCCTGAGCGATGACGGCGTGCTGTTCGTCAATGAGGCCGACCAGCAGGTGTACCAGCAGTCGCTGACCGGTGAGCGCCCCGTGGCGCTGACCTCGAGCGACTGTCGATATGGGGATCTCGGCTTCGCCGATGGTCAGGTGCTGGCGGTGGAGGAACAGGCCAATCAGCATCGCCTGGTGTCGATCGGGCTGACGGATCACCGGCGGCATCTGCTGGCTGAAGGCGCGGACTTCTATGCTTCGCCGACCATCAGCCCCGATGGGCAGCGGCTCGCGTGGATTGAATGGAGTCGTCCGCATCAGCCGTGGACGGCCACGCGGTTGATGCTGGCCGAGCGCACTATTTCAGGATGGGGTGCACCATATTGTGTGGCGGGCAACGCTGAAGAAGAGTCCATCCAGCAGCCCCGTTTCGACGACTCGAATCGTCTTTATTGCCTGACTGATCGCGGCGGCTACTGGCAGCCCTGGGTTGAGTCGGCCCGCGGCCTGGAACCGCTGTCCGCCGCCGCAGCCGATCACGCGCCCGCGCCGTGGCAACTGGGTGGCTGCACCTGGCTGCCGTTGGACGAGCATGCTTACCTGGCCAGTTGGACCGAAGCGGGGTTGGGTCGCCTGGGTCTGTGCCGCAGCGGCGATGCGAACGAGGACTTTACCGGCACTTACACTCGCTTTCGCAGCCTGGCGCTGGATGAGCAGTTCATCTACGCCATCGCTGCGTCCCCGACCAACCCGTCGGCGGTCATTGCGATTGGACGGAACAGCCACGAAGTAACGGAGCTGGCCGGTGGCGGCGCACCGCTCCCCGTCGAGCAGATCAGTCAGCCCCGCACCCTGCGATACCCTTCCGGCTCAAGCGAAGCCCATGGGTTCTTTTATCCGGCCATGAGTGCTATCGAGAAACCGCCGCTGGTGGTGTTTATCCACGGCGGACCGACCTCAGCCTGCTACCCCATCTTTGATCCACGCATCCAGTACTGGACCCAGCGCGGTTTCGCCGTCGCCGACCTCAACTACCGTGGCAGCACCGGCTATGGCCGGGCTTATCGACAAGCACTGCATTTGAACTGGGGGGTTGTGGATGTCGAGGACGCTTGCGCGGTGGTCGCGCACCTGGACGAGCAAGGCCTGATCGATGGTCACTGTGCGTTCATTCGTGGCGGCAGTGCCGGTGGGTATACGACCCTGTGCGCCCTGGCGTTCCATGAGGTGTTCCGGGCCGGCGCCAGCCTCTATGGCGTCAGCGACCCTGTCGCTCTCAGCCGCGCTACGCACAAGTTCGAAGGGGATTACCTGGACTGGCTGATCGGCGATCCGCAACAGGATGCCGAACGCTACCGCGCCCGGACGCCGCTGCTGCGTGCCGAGCGGATTCGCGTACCGGTCATCTTCTTTCAAGGCGAGCTGGACGCCGTGGTCGTGCCACAGCAGACGCGGGATATGGTCAGGGCTTTAGAGGCGAACGGCGTTACGGTCGAAGCGCACTACTACCCGGATGAGCGTCATGGCTTTCGCAAGGCGGCGAACCAGGCTCATGCGCTGGAGCATGAGTGGTTGTTTTATCGCCGGGTGATCGAGGACAGCCTGTAGGTAGAGGAAAAAACTGTGGGAGCGAGCAAGCTCGCTCCCACAGGGGGTTAGACCCTGTAATCAAATTCGCGCCAGGCCCTCAGCGCTTGGCGATGATGTACACCGCATGCACGATGCCCGGGATGTAACCCAGCAATGTCAGCAGGATATTCAGCCAGAAAGCCCCGCCAAAACCGACCTGCAGAAACACACCCAGTGGCGGTAGCAGGATGGCGATGATGATTCGAATGATATCCATGGATGACTCCCTGATTGGCGATGGCTACGTTGCCATACAGCTCATTGACCCCCGACCGCTCGTCAGGGTTCAGTGAAAAACCATCAAGAAAGGCGGCCCGAACGGCCAAACCCGCGCACTACAAAAAACGCAGGCAAAAGAAAACCCCGCCGAAGCGGGGCTTTGCAGACTGTTTCCCTGACATCCATTTCACTCCGCCATCCTGGCAGAATCCTACGTGTCCGTGCTGTTGCTTTGCGCATCCTGCGCGACGTCCATGTGAAGTAGATTAGCCTTGGATCCAACCTGCCGATAGAGGGAAAATGCCAGCACATTGTGTAAGCGTTTGCTTACACAATGTCAGTTTTTAGAACTGCCCGGGCTCCAGCAAGAACAGCGACTCGCTCCCCGCCTTCACCGAAGCACTCAGGGAATGAATACGTGGCAGCAGGCGGGCAAAGTAGAAGCGCGCCGTACCCAATTTGCTCGCGTAGAAATCATCCTGGTTTTCTTTGCCAAAGGCCGCCTTGGCCATCAACGCCCACATGTAGGCGTAAGCGGTGTAGCCGAACGCCTGGAGGTACTCCACCGAGGCGGCGCCAATTTCGTTGGGGTTGTTCTTCGCCCGGTCCAGCAACCATTCAGTCAACTCATCCAGCGTACCGACCGCGTCGTTCAGGGGTTTGGTGAACTCCGCCAGGTCGCTGCTTGCAGTGGCGGTGAAATGGCGGATTTCATCGGCAAACAGTTTGTAGAACGCACCGCCGGTGCCGACGATCTTGCGCCCCACCAGGTCCAGCGCCTGGATACCGTTGGTGCCTTCGTAGATTTGGGTAATACGCACATCACGGACCAGTTGTTCCTGGCCCCATTCACGAATGTAGCCGTGACCGCCGAAAACCTGCTGGCCGTGGACCGTGGTTTCCAGGCCCAGGTCAGTCAGGAAAGCCTTCGCCACCGGGGTCAGCAGTGCCACCAGGTCTTCGGCGCGCTTGCGGGTGGTCGGGTCTTCACTGAACTTGGCGGTGTCCAGTTGCATCGCCACGTAGGTGGAGAATGCCCGGCCCCCCTCGTTCGAGGCTTTCATGGTCAACAGCATCCGGCGTACGTCCGGGTGGACGATGATCGGGTCGGCCACCTTGTCCTTGTTCTGCGCGCCGGTTGGCGAACGGCTTTGCAGGCGGTCACGGGCATATTCGATGGCGTTCTGGTAGGAACGCTCACCGGAGGCCAGGCCCTGGATACCGACGCCCAGACGCTCGTAGTTCATCATGGTGAACATCGCCGCCAGGCCTTTGTTCGGCTCGCCGACCAGATAACCCACGGCTTCGTCGAAGTTCATCACGCAAGTGGCGGACGCCTGGATACCCATCTTGTGTTCAATCGAGCCGCAGTTGGCCGGGTTGCGGGCGCCCAGGCTGCCGTCGGCATTGACCATGAACTTGGGCACCAGGAACAGCGAAATGCCTTTCGGCCCAGCAGGGGCGTCCGGCAGCTTCGCCAACACCAGGTGAATGATGTTCTCGGTGAGGTCGTGCTCGCCGCCGGTGATAAATATCTTGGTGCCGCTGACTTTGTAGGAACCGTCGGCCTGGGGTTCGGCCTTGGTCCGAATGATCCCCAGGTCGGTGCCGGCATGTGGTTCGGTCAGGCACATGGAGCCCGCCCAGACACCGGCGTACATGTTCGGCAGGTACGCGGCTTTCAGCTCTTCGCTGGCGTGGGCATTGATCGACAGGCAAGCCCCGGCTGTCAGCATCGGGTACAGACCGAAGGACAGGCTGGCGGAGTTGACCATTTCCTCGACCTGGGCGGAAACGGCCTTTGGCATGCCCATGCCGCCGTAAGCCGGATCACCACCGACACCGACCCAGCCGCCTTCAGCATAAGTCTGATAAGCCTGTGGGAAACCGGCCGGCGTAGTGACGGCGCCGTCGGCCCAGTGGCAACCTTCTTCGTCAGCCGCACGACTGAGGGGGGCAATGCTCTTGCTGGTGACTTTGCCGGCTTCTTCAAGGATCGCTTCGACAGTTTCAGCGTCTACGGTGTCGGCCAACGCCGGCAATTGGGCCCAGAGTTTCGTGACCTCGAAGACTTCATTGAGGACGAAGCGCATATCGCGCAGGGGCGCTTTGTAGTCAGCCATGGCAAACCTCGCAGGATCTAAACAGTTGGTTCGTAAGAAAACGGTTTTTGCATGGGTCGGAGTGTACCTCAACAACTTTTGCGACACATAGGGTCAACCCATGACCGTTTTGTTATTTTTAGTCACAACCAATAGATTGTCAGAGGGCAAACAACTCCGCCGGCAGCTTCATCAGGCAGTCGCTCCCAGCCTCGACAGCGGCACGATGGGCGGTCGTACGTGGCAGCAGCCGCTTGAAGTAGAACTCGCAGGTCGCCAGTTTGGCCTGACAGAAATCCCCATCACCGTCACCGCTGTCGAGTTGCGCCTGGGCCACCAAGGCCATGCGCAACCACAGGTAGGCCAGGATGATGTAACCGCTGTACATCAAATAATCCACGGAGGCGGCGCCAACTTCATCTGGATTCTTCATGGCGGCCATGCCAACCCGAGTAGTCAGCTCGCCCCACTGCTGGTTGAGCCCGTCGAGTTGCGCGACGTACTCCTTGAGCTGCGGATGTTGCGCGTTGGCAGCGCAGAATTTATGGACGATTTTGGTGAAGCCGCGCAGCAATTTGCCCTGGCTGCCCAGCACCTTGCGCCCCAATAGGTCCAGGGCCTGGATGCCGTTGGTGCCCTCATAGATCGGCGCGATGCGGCAATCGCGCACCAACTGCTCCATACCCCACTCGCGAATGAAACCGTGGCCGCCGAACACCTGCATGCCGTGGTTCGTCACTTCCAGCCCGGTGTCGGTCATGAAGGCCTTGCAGATCGGGGTAAGGAAGGCCAGCAGGTCTTCGGCCTCTTGGCGCGCGGTTTCGTCCGGGCTCAGGTGCGCGGTGTCCAGCAGTTGCGCGGTGAAATAGGTCAGCGCCCGGTTGCCTTCGTTGAAGGCTTTCATGGTCAACAGCATCCTGCGCACATCGGGATGGACAATGATCGGATCGGCGGCCTTGTCCGGCGCCTTGGGGCCGGTCAGCGCGCGCATCTGCAAACGGTCATTGGCATACTTGATGGCGCCCTGGAAACTCGCCTCCCCCAGACACAGGCCTTGCATGCCGGTGCCGAGACGGGCGTGGTTCATCATGGTGAACATGCAGTTCAAGCCCTTGTTCGGCTCGCCGATCAGGAAGCCCTTGGCGTCATCAAAGTTCAGCACGCAAGTGGCCGACGCCTTGATGCCCATCTTGTGTTCGATCGAGCCGCAGGCAACGCCATTGCGCGCCCCCGCCTCGCCGCTGGTGTCGGGCAGGAACTTGGGCACGATGAACAGCGAGATGCCCTTGGTCCCCGCAGGAGCGTCCGGCAGCTTGGCCAGCACCAGGTGGATGATGTTGTCGCTCATGTCGTGTTCGCCGGCGGAAATGAAGATCTTGCTGCCGGAGATCGCATAGCTGCCGTCGGCCTGGGGCACGGCCCGGGTCTTGATGATGCCCAGGTCCGTGCCGCAGTGGGCTTCGGTCAGGCACATGGTGCCGGTCCACTGACCGGCGGTGAGTTTGCTCAGGTAGGTCTGCTTCTGCGCTTCGGTGCCATGGGCGTGAATGGCCGACATGGCGCCGTGGGTCAGGCCCGGGTACATGCCCCAGGAGGTATTGCTGGAGCCGATCATCTCGCTGATGACCAGGCCCAGGGAGCTGGGCAGGCCCTGGCCGCCATAGCTCGGATCCGCCGCCAGCCCGTGCCAGCCGCCCTCCACGTACTGTGCGAAAGCCTGCTTGAAACCGGTAGGCGTGGTGACGACGCCGTTGTCGAAGTGGCAGCCTTCTTCGTCACCCGGGCGATTGAGCGGCGCCAGCACGTTCTCACAGAATTTGGCGCCTTCCTCGAGGATCGCGCTGACCATGTCCGGGCTGGCATCGCTGGCGCCCAGCTCGGCATAACGGCCATGGAAATCGAAGACGTGATCGATCAGGAAACGCATGTCGCGCAGCGGGGCTTTGTACTCGGGCATGGTGGTTTTCTCCGGTAGCAGATCATTTCAACCTACTGCCGGCCACCGAGGCCCACAATCACAGTCCAGGCGCTGAATGCGCCATCATCACTCAACCCGCGGCGGCTTCCATGCGCACCGCGCCGCGGCGGTTCTGCCCAAAGGCAATCACACAGTTACGCCCCGCACCCTTGGCGTTATAGAGCGCCTGGTCGGCGGACTTGAGCACTTCCTCGGGGGTGCGTTGCTCGAGGCGTTCCGCGACGCCGATGCTGACCGTCACCGAGACACTGGACGCACCGGCCCCGGCGCGACGCTGACGGCCTTGTTGATCATCCTGGGGACGACTGTCGGGATTACGCAACTGAATGCTGTACGTCTCGATGGACTGGCGGATGACTTCCAGATGAGGCATGCACTCGTCGATGGTCTTGCCGGCAAACACCAGCGCGAATTCCTCACCGCCGTAGCGATACGCCCTACCCCCACCACCGATCTTTGACAACTTGCTGGCCACCAGGCGCAACACTTGGTCGCCCACGTCGTGGCCGTGGGTGTCGTTGAATTTCTTGAAGTGGTCCACGTCGCTCATCGCCAACACATAATTGCGTCCCAGGCGTTGCATGCGTTCATTCAGGGCCCGTCGCCCCGGCAGACCGGTCAGCTCGTCACGGAAAGCCATTTGATAGGCCTCATGAGCGACCGCGGCGGCGATCATCAACATCACCTGGCTGCACATGATGTTCAGGGTGAACGGCAGGATGAAGGTCTTGGGCAGCATCCAGAACACCCCCAGCAACCCCACCAATTGCGCGGCATGCAGGGGGCGGGGGTTGCGCCAGTATTGCCAGGCCAGCAACACAAACACCGCGGTGAACACCGGGTAGGACAATTGGATCAGGCTCATCCAGGCGCCATGCAACGCCGGCCAGCGGATCTCCGAGAGCCACAACAGCAACGCCTGGGGAAAACTCTGCTCCAGGGCCAGCGCCACGCTGCCAAAGACCAGCAACACCGCGAACCGCGCCACCATGTCCTGGAACAGGTGGGTGCGCTCCTGCCACGCCGCGAACAGCCCGAACAGCAACGGCAGCAGCAGGCAGACAAGGTGGAACACCACCGCGGCGTCTTCACGCACCTTGCCGTTGTCGCGATAGAAGTCAGTCTGGGTGTCCAGCAAAAAGTAGGCGATGTACACCGTGACCATCAGGAACAGTTCACGCTGGCGACGATAGACCGCGCAATACGCACCGCCCAGCAGCAACACCAACGTCGGAAGCACGTTGAACAGCGAGGTGAAGAAAACGTTGAGATCCTTGACGTAGGCAGCCGCGAGCCCCGCCAGCAACAGCAGCAATGACGGTAGGAAATGGCTGAAACGTACAGCGGAAGAACGCGGCAAAGGGTAAAGCTCCGACCGGGCTGAGCAAAGATGGCATTGTGCCTGCTATTGCGGCGTAAGGCACTGGAGATGCGACAGATGTCACACTGCCATCCCTGTAACGGCAGGAGGGAATATTTTCTTAGTGCTTTGTTGGATGAATGTTGTTTCACGAACTTCGAGCACTCCTGTGGGAGCGAGCTTGCTCGCGATAGCGGTACTTCTGCTGACAGTAATGCCGAATGTACCGCCGTCATCGCGAGCAAGCTCGCTCCCACAGGGGGGGTGTGCGGACATGAAAAAAGCCGCTGCTCCCGAGGGAAGCAGCGGCTTGTGAAGAACCGCTTGAGGCTTAGTAGCCCAGTGCGAAGTTCTCTTCTTTCATGTCCATCAGGTTGTTGGCGCCCGACAGCATGGTTGCCACGTGAGTACGCGTACGCGGCAGGATGCGCTGGAAGTAGAAGCGTGCGGTCTGCAACTTGGCGGTGTAGAAGGCTTCTTCGGTGGTGCCGGCGGCGAGCTTTTCCGCTGCCAGGCGCGCCATGTCGGCCCAGAAATAGGCCAGGCAGGCGTAACCGGAGTACATCAGGTAGTCCACCGACGCCGCGCCGACTTCCTCGCGATCCTTCATGGCCGCCATACCGACCTTCATGGTCAATTCGCCCCACTCTTTGTTCAGCGCAGCCAACGGTTCTACGAACTCCTTGACCGCTTCGTTGCCTTCGTTGCCCTGGCAGAACTTGTGGACGATCTTGGTGAAGCCCTTGAGTGCCTCGCCCTGGGTCATCAACACTTTGCGACCCAGCAGGTCGAGGGCCTGGATGCCGGTGGTGCCTTCGTACAGCATCGAGATACGGCTGTCGCGAACGTTCTGCTCCATACCCCACTCGGCGATGAAGCCGTGGCCGCCGTAGATCTGCACGCCATGGTTGGCCGATTCGAAGCCGACTTCGGTCATGAATGCCTTGGCGATTGGCGTCATGAACGCCAGCAGCGCATCGGCTTTTTTCTTCTCTTCCTCGTCCACGCCATACTTGACGATGTCGACCTGCTTGGCGGTGAAGTAGACCATCGCACGGTTACCTTCGGCGAAGGCCTTCATGGTCAGCAGCATGCGACGCACGTCAGGGTGCACGATGATCGGGTCGGCGGCCTTGTCCGGTGCTTTCGGGCCGGTCAGGGAACGCATCTGCAGGCGGTCACGGGCGTATTTCAGGCCACCCTGGAAACCGATTTCGGCGTGGGCCAGGCCTTGCAGCGCGGTGCCCAGGCGTGCGGTGTTCATGAAGGTGAACATGCAGTTCAGGCCTTTGTTCGCCGGGCCGATCAGGAAACCGGTGGCCGCGTCGAAGTTCATCACGCAAGTGGCGTTGCCGTGGATGCCCATCTTGTGCTCCAGGGAACCGCAGCTCACCGCATTGCGCTGGCCGATGGAGCCATCGGCGTTAGGCAGGAATTTTGGAACGATGAACAGCGAAATGCCCTTGGTACCGGCCGGTGCATCCGGCAGGCGCGCCAGGACGATATGGACGATGTTGTCGGCCATGTCGTGTTCGCCGGCCGAAATGAAGATCTTGGTACCGGAAACCTTGTAGGAACCGTCCGCTTGCGGCTCGGCCTTGGTGCGCAGCATGCCCAGGTCGGTGCCGCAGTGCGGTTCGGTCAAGCACATGGTGCCGGTCCATTCGCCAGACACCAGCTTGGTCAGGTAAGCCTCTTGTTGCTCAGGCGTACCGTGCTCGGAAATGGTGTTCATCGCGCCATGGGACAGGCCCGGGTACATGCCCCACGACCAGTTGGCTTCGCCGACCATCTCGCTGACCGCCAGGCCCAGGGACTCCGGCAGGCCTTGACCGCCGTGCTCGACGTCGTGGGCCAGGCTTGGCCAGCCGCCTTCGACGAATTGCTTGTAGGCTTCCTTGAAACCGGTCGGGGTTTTCACACCGGACTCGCTCCAGGTGCAGCCTTCGATGTCGCCCACGCGGTTCAGCGGCGCCAGCACCTGCTCACAAAACTTGGCGCCTTCTTCGAGAATGGCGTCAACCATGTCTGGCGTTGCGTCCTGGCAAGCCGGAAGGCTCTGATAATGCGCCTCGTAACCGAGCAGTTCGTCACGAACGAAGCGAATATCACGCAAGGGGGCCTTGTAGTCAGGCATAGCGATAAACCTCTGCTGATGTAACCGGGAATGAGCGACCGCGTGGATTTGTTGTAGCGATCAAACAGTTGTTTGAAACATACGTTTACGCCGAAATCTTGTCAAGGGCCGATCTTTTGCCGTTCGTCATCGGCTGGCAAAAAATGTCGGATACACGAAATCCATGGCGGTGAAGGGTCCGCAATGCGCGTAGGAAAAGATTAGTTGAGCAAGAAGACGTTAGAGACAAAAACGCCGCGAATAGTCGCGGCGTTTTTGCAAATCTGGAGATACAAGATCAGGCGAAGGTATCAATCAACGTACCGAGCATTTCGTCGGCTGCCTTGGCGACGTTGACGCCCAGTTGCACTTGAAACTTGCCTTGGGCCATATCGACCATGTTGCTGGCCACGTCCGATTGCTGGCTACGATCCACCGAACGCAGGCGATCGACCTGAACTTCGGACGACTGGCTGGTGACCGAACGCTCGATCGTGTTATTGGCGATCTGGCTGGACGCTTGATCGACGCGGTTCTGCCCTGTCTGAATAGTGCTCAGACCGGCATAGAACGCGGTGTTTCCTGAGATTTCCATGGCAGAGCTCGTCTTCTTGAAGGGTCGACAGTGGCCATTGAATCAGAAGCCAAGGGAAAAGACCCGACAAAAACACTAATGGCACAGTGCCTGGTCATAGTGAAAACCTTCCCCCTGGAAATTAATCCAGTAAATCCAGGTGCAGATGCTCGGCCACGATTTCGGCGGTCACGTTCTTGATTCTCGGTACTCGCCCCAGGCACGGCGCCGGGAGGCGTTCGGCCAGGGTGGCCAGGTTTTCTTCCAGGCGTGATGTCTTGGGATCAATGATGTTCGCCACCCAGCCAGCCAGCTGCAGGCCGTCCCGAGCGATGGCCTCGGCAGTCAGCAGCGCGTGGCTGATGCAGCCCAGGCGCACACCCACCACCAGGATCACCGGCAGGCCCAGTGCCATGGCCAGGTCCGAGAGGTTGTCCTGGTCGGCCAGCGGCACGCGCCAACCACCCGCGCCCTCGATCAGGGTGAAATCAGCCTCCAGGGCCAGCACTGCCCGCATGGGGCCCAGCAACGATTGCACCGTCAGCGCCACACCGGCTTCCCGGGCGGCCAAGTGAGGCGCGATAGCCGGTTCGAACGCCTGCGGGTTGACCTGCGTGTACTCAAGCGGTATCGAGCACTCAGCCAGCAGCGCCAGGGCATCGGCATTGCGCAGGCCCTTGGGCGTCACCTCACAACCCGAGGCCACGGGTTTACCGGCGGCGGTGCTCATGCCGGCCTGGCGCGCAGCGTGCAGCAGACCGGCCGCAATGGTGGTCTTGCCCACGTCAGTGTCGGTGCCGGTAATGAAATAGGCCTGGCTCATAGCGGTTTCTCCAAGACGGCGTAGACCACCTGATAGGTCGCGGGCAAACCCTGTGCCTGGCGAAACTGCTCGTAGGCTTCAACCAACGCCAGGATCCGTGCCCTGCCCGTCAACCCACCGGGTCGACCTGGATTCAGATTGTGGGCACCCAACGCTTTCAGTTCGTGGGTCAGCCCGCGCACATCCGGGTAATGCAACACATGGGGACGATTTTCAAGGCTGACGACCTTCAGCCCACTGCTCGCACACAGTTGTTGGTAGGTCTCGAACGTGCGAAAACGGTTGACGTGCACCAGGCCATCCACCTGACGCCAGCTGTCGCGCAATTCGTACAAGGTGCCGACGCAAAGGCTGGTAAAGGCAAATACTCCACCCGGTTTCAGTACACGATGGGCCTCGCTTAACACCGAGGTAAAGTCTGCACACCATTGCACCGCCAGGCTAGAAAACACCAGATCGCAGCTCGACGCCTGCAAGGGCAAGCGCTCGGCATCGCCGGCGACGAAATGCGCCGCACCGCCCTGGGGACGAGCGTGATTGAGCATGCCTTCGGCGATATCCAGCGCCAGGCCAGTCGCCTCACCAAAGCGCGCACCCAGCGCCCGGGTGAAATAGCCGGTGCCGCAGCCCAGGTCCAGCCATCGCCCCGGCAAGTGTGAGACAGGCAGGCGCGCGAGCAATTGCTGGCCCACATCGCGTTGCAACTCGGCCACGCTGTCATAGCTGGTCGCGGCCCGGGAAAACGAGGCTGCCACTTGGCGTTTGTCGGGTAAGGCACCGGGTAATTTGGGCTGGGATAGATCAGTCATCACCGGACTCATGCAAAAAAGCCTGGATCGCCCCCGCCACACCGTGGGGGTCCTCCAGAAGGAATCCGTGGCCGGCCTGTTCGATCAGACCGATTTCGACATCCGGCAGCAATACCAGCAACTCACCCGCGGCTTCAGCCGGGACCAGGGCATCGAGCCCGGCAAACAGATGCAGTTGCGGGCCTCGAAAGCTCTGCAACGCCTGGCGAGTATCCAGTTGCGCCAGCACCTCGAGCCCGGCCATCAACACCTCTGGCGCAGTATTCGGCGCACCGGCCAGCAGCAACCGCGACAACCCGCGCGGATCGCTGCAGCCCTGGGCGCACAACAAACTGAAACGCTTGAGGGTCTGGCGTGGATCGCCAGCGCATCCGGCGAGAAAGCCGTCGAAGGTTTCACCAGCCATCGCGCTCGGCCATTGCTCATGGGCGACGAATGACGGATTGCTCGCCAGGGTCAGCAGGCCGCAGCAGCGCTCTCCCCGCCGCGCCGCCAGCACCGAGGCCAGCATGCCGCCCAGGGACCAGCCACCCAGCCAGGCATCCTGGGGCACGGCGGCGTCCAGCTCTTCGAGCCATTCATCAGGATCATTCGACGCCAGTGCCGGCAACGGCTCGATTTCCACCCGCAGGTGTTCGTCGAGCCCTTGCAGCGCCGCCGCCAAAGGTTCCAACGGTGACACGCCCAAACCCCAGCCGGGCAGCAGTATCAGTCGATCACGCATGGCTTGGCTCCGGTCCCAGTTGGGCAAAACACTCCGCCAACGTACTTAACAATCGTTGCACTTGGGCTTCGCTGTGGGCGGCGGTGAGGGTGACACGCAACCGGGCGCTGCCGGCCGGCACGGTGGGCGGACGAATCGCGGTGACCATCAGCCCACGCTCGCGCAACATCTGCGACAAGCGCATCGCCCGCCCTGCATCGCCGACCAGGATCGGCTGGATCGGCGTGAAACTGTCCATCAATTGCAGGCCAATCTGCTCGGCACCGTGGCGGAACTGGCGGATCAGCACCTGCAAATGCTCCCGTCGCCAATGTTCGCTGCGCAGCAGTTCAAGACTCTTGAGGGTCGCACAGGCCAGGGCCGGCGGTTGGCTGGTGGTATAGATATAGGGGCGAGCGAACTGGATCAGGCTCTCGATCAGTTCTTCACTGCCGGCCACAAAGGCCCCTGCGGTGCCAAAAGCCTTGCCCAGGGTGCCGACCAATACCGGCACGTCATCCTGACTCAAGCCAAAATGCTCGACGATACCGCCGCCATTGGCCCCCAGCGGGCCGAAACCGTGGGCATCATCGACCATCAGCCAGGCGCCCTTGGCTTTGGCGGCATGGGCCAGGGCCGGCAGGTCGGCGATATCGCCGTCCATGCTGAACACGCCATCGGTGACCACCAGGGTATTGCCGGTGGCTTTCTCCAGGCGGTTGGCCAGGCTCTGGGCGTCGTTATGCAGATAACGGTTGAAGCGCGCACCGGACAGCAGCCCGGCGTCGAGCAACGAGGCGTGATTGAGCCGGTCTTCCAGCACCGTATCGCCCTGCCCAACCAACGCGGTCACCGCGCCGAGGTTGGCCATGTAGCCGGTGGTGAACAGCAACGCCCGCGGACGGCCAGTCAGGTCGGCCAAGGCTTCTTCCAGAGCGTCATGGGGGGTGCTGTGGCCGATCACCAGATGGGATGCGCCGCCACCGACGCCCCATCGGGCCGCCCCGGCGCGCCAGGCCTCGATCACTTGCGGGTGATTGGCCAGGCCCAGGTAATCGTTGTTGCAGAACGCCAGCAACGGCTGGCCATCCACCACCACTTCCGGCCCCTGCGGGCTTTCGAGCAACGGGCGCTGGCGGTAGAGGTTTTCGGCACGACGGGCAGCCAGGCGTGCGGCGAGATCGAAGGGCATGCAGGCCTCGGGGTGAACCGCTATTTAGACAACTAATGAAATCCAATGTGGGAGCGGGCTTGCTCGCGAAGGGGTCATCACATTCAACAGGTGTGCTGACTGTTGCACCGCCTTCGCGAGCAAGCCCGCTCCCACACTTGGTTTTGCGGCGACTCAAACAGCCGCGTTATAGAACTGCTCGCTACTCTTCTGCTCCACCAGCGCCTGCTCAATCGCCGCCTGATGCACTTCATCGGCATGCTCTTCACGGGCTTCCGGCTGGATACCCAGGCGTGCGAACAGTTGCATGTCCTTGTCGGCTTGCGGGTTGACGGTGGTCAGCAACTTGTCGCCGTAGAAAATCGAGTTGGCACCGGCAAAAAATGCCAGGGCCTGCATTTGTTCGTTCATCGCTTCGCGGCCGGCGGACAGGCGCACGTGGGACTGAGGCATCAGGATCCGCGCCACGGCGAGCATGCGGATGAAGTCGAACGGATCGACGTCCTCGGCATTCTCCAGCGGCGTGCCGGCGACTTTCACCAACATGTTGATCGGCACCGACTCCGGATGCTCCGGCAGGTTCGCAAGCTGGATCAGCAGGTTGGCGCGGTCGTCCAGGGACTCGCCCATGCCCAGGATGCCACCGGAGCAGATTTTCATCCCCGAATCACGCACGTAGGCCAAGGTTTGCAAGCGCTCGCCGTAGGTGCGGGTGGTGATGATGCTGCCGTAGAACTCCGGCGAGGTGTCGAGGTTGTGGTTGTAGTAGTCCAGGCCGGCCTGGGCCAGTGCGGCGGTCTGCTCCTGGTCGAGGCGACCCAGGGTCATGCAGGTTTCCAGGCCCATGGCCTTCACGCCTTTGACCATTTCCAGCACATAAGGCATGTCCTTGGCCGACGGGTGCTTCCACGCCGCGCCCATGCAGAAACGGGTCGAACCAATGGCCTTGGCACGCGCGGCCTCTTCGAGGACCTTCTGCACTTCCAGCAACTTTTCTTTTTCCAGCCCGGTGTTGTAATGGCCGGATTGCGGACAATATTTGCAATCTTCCGGGCAGGCACCGGTCTTGATCGACAGCAGCGTGGATACCTGGACGCGGTTGGCGTCGAAGTGCGCGCGGTGCACGGTCTGCGCCTGGAACAGCAGGTCATTGAATGGCTGGACGAAGAGTGCTTTGACTTCGGCCAAAGACCAGTCATGACGCAGGTTGGCAGTGGTGCTGGCGCTCATGGGCATTTCCTTGATTATGCTTGGCTGGCGCCTGGGGGACGGAATACCCACAGGCGCGACACGGATGTTCGGCATATTTAAGGAAGAGCCATGCGCTGTCAACCACGATACGAAGGACCGGTTTACATCTGGTTAAAAAACAAACAATTTTGCCTGCTATGCGGCGAATCCACCGACACCCCGCAGCCGATTTGCACGCCTTGCGAAAGCGAGCTGCCCTGGCTCGGCGATCAATGCG
The DNA here is from genome assembly GCF_000585995.1 of Pseudomonas brassicacearum. Taxonomy (NCBI): domain Bacteria; kingdom Pseudomonadati; phylum Pseudomonadota; class Gammaproteobacteria; order Pseudomonadales; family Pseudomonadaceae; genus Pseudomonas; species Pseudomonas brassicacearum. The sequence goes on from NZ_CP007410.1 coordinate 6,076,894, forward strand.
GCATCTGCGCCCTGCCGCTGCCCATGGCCGGGCTGAGTTGTGGACAATGCGCCGCGCATCCACCCGCCTTCGAACGGGTCCTGGCACCCTGGGCCTACGACTTTCCGGTGGACAGCCTGATCACCCGTTTCAAGCATCAGGCAAAATGGCCCTTTGGCCGGTTGATGGGCGAACTGCTCGCCCAGTCGCTGCAACATCATTTCGATGAAGGGCTGGAACGGCCCGACGCTTTGGTGCCGGTGCCGCTGGCGGTCCGGCGTTTGCGCCAACGGGGATTCAATCAGGCGACGTTACTCGCCCGCTGGCTCAGCGGGCCGTTGCAGATCCCTTGCGAAGAAAACCTGTTGCGCCGCATCCAGGACACCCCCGCCCAACAAGCACTCGATGCCCAAGCCCGGCGGCGAAACCTGCGCCAGGCCTTTGCCCTGGCCCCGGGTGCATCACTGCGCAACCGACACCTGGCACTGGTTGACGATGTGCTTACTACAGGCGCCACCGCCCAGGCGTTGGCTCGCTTGCTGCTCGATGCCGGCGCTGCGCGGGTCGATGTGTATTGCCTGGCCCGTACGCCGAAACCCGCTGACCCGGCTTGACGCGCCGCGCCCCAAGCGCCAACGTCCGTTCATCAACCCTTGCCCGCAGTTGTCCGTCATGTCATTACCCACCCTTCTGACCCAGCACATCGTTCGGCGCCCACAACGCATCGCCCTGTTGCAGCACATCGCCGAACAAGGCTCGATCACCCGCGCCGCCAAGAGCGCGGGGCTGAGCTACAAGGCGGCCTGGGATGCCATTGACGAGTTGAACAACCTGGCGGACCAACCCTTGGTGGAGCGCAGCGTCGGCGGCAAGGGCGGTGGCGGCGCCAAGCTGTCGACCGAAGGACAACGCGTGTTGCGCTTGTATCAGCGCCTGCAAGCCCTACAGGCACAGTTGCTGGAAGCGAGCGAAGACGCCGGGGATCTCGGCTTGCTCAGCCGCCTGATGCTGCGCACCAGCGCCCGCAATCAACTGCATGGCAAGGTCCTGAGCATCGAGGCCCAGGGCCACAACGACCGGATTTGCCTGGAGCTGGCCCGGGGCCTGGTCATCGAGGCCCAGATCACCCACGACAGCACGCTGCGCCTGGAACTGGAGATCGGCACCGAAGTGGTGGCCCTGATCAAGGCCGGCTGGTTGGAATTGCATGCGGTCGAGCCTGCGGAACAATCACTAATCAATACATTGCACGGTGTGATCGAACAGGTCGACGCCGCCGAAGACAACCCCAGCGAAGTGCGCATCAGCCTGCCCAACGGCCAGACGCTGTGCGCCCTGGCCGATCCACTCCAGCTGCGCGAACAGAACCTGGAAGTCGGCTCACCGGTGCAAGTGACGTTTTCACCGACAAATGTGCTGCTCGGCACGCCGTTATGACGCGCTGAAACAAAAGTTTCATCGACCCGCATTAAGGTGACTGCCAAAACCAGCAGGGAGCCTGAGATGAGCTTATTAGAAGAACACCAATCCACCGACCTGGAAAAAATCGTCGGCCTGAGCCGGCGCGGCTTCATCAGCGCCGGCGCCCTGTGCGGTGCGGCAATGTTCCTGGGCGGCAACCTGCTGAGTCGCAGCGCCCTGGCCGCCGCCGTGAGCGAGGGCAACAGCAAGTTGCTGGGCTTTGACAGCATCGCCGCCGCCACGACCGACACCCTCACGCTGCCGCCAGGCTATAAATCCTCGGTGCTGATCAGTTGGGGCCAGCCGCTGCAGAAAAATGCACCGGCGTTCGACCCGAGCGGCAACGGCACCGCCCGCGCACAGGAAGTGCAGTTCGGCGACAACAACGACGGCATGAGCCTGTTCCCGTTCCCCGACGACAACGACCGGGCGCTGATGGCGATCAACAACGAATACACCAATTACCGCTATCTCTTTGCCCACGGTGGCCAGCCGCAGTCGGCCGAAGACGTACACAAGGCCCAGGCCAGCGAAGGCGTGTCGGTGATCGAGGTGCGGCGTCAGGGCGGCCAATGGCAGTTCGTCCAGGCGTCGCGCTACAACCGCCGGATCCACGGCAACACACCGATTCACCTGAGCGGCCCGGCAGCCGGGCACGCCCTGCTGAAAACCGCCGCCGACAAGAGCGGCAAGAACGTGCTCGGCACCTTCCAGAACTGCGCCAATGGCATGACCCCGTGGGGCACTTACCTGACCTGTGAAGAGAACTTCACCGATTGCTTCGGCAGCAGCAAGGCTGATTTGCAGTTCGACGCTGCGCAAAAGCGTTACGGCGCCACCGTCACCAGCAATAAAATCGACTGGCATTTGCATGACCCGCGCTTCGACCTGGCGAAGAACCCCAACGAACTCAACCGCCACGGCTGGGTCGTGGAGATCGACCCGTTCGACCCGCAATCCACCCCGGTCAAACGCACCGCCCTGGGCCGCTTCAAACACGAAAACGCCGCCCTGGCGCAGACCCATGACGGTCACGCGGTGGTGTACATGGGCGACGACGAGCGCGGTGAGTTTATCTACAAATTCGTCAGCCGCGACCGCATCAACCACCGCAATGCCAAGGCCAACCGCGATCTGCTGGACCATGGCACCTTGTACGTGGCGCGCTTCGATGCCGGCGACAGCAACCCGGACCATCCGAAAGGCAAGGGCCAGTGGATCGAGCTGACCCACGGCAAGAACGGCCTGGACACCAGCAGCGGCTTCGCCGACCAGGCCGAAGTGCTGATTCATGCGCGCCTGGCCGCCAGCGTGGTTGGTGCCACGCGCATGGACCGCCCGGAATGGATCGTGGTCAGCCCGAAAGATGGCCAGGTCTATTGCACCCTGACCAACAACGCCAAGCGCGGCGAAGACGGCCAACCGGTGGGCGGCCCGAACCCTCGGGCCAAGAACGTCTACGGGCAGATCCTGCGCTGGCGCACCGACCGTGATGATCACGCCTCCAAGACGTTCGACTGGGACCTGTTCGTGGTCGCCGGCAACCCGACGGTCCATGCCGGCACGCCGAAGGCCGGTTCGTCCAACGTCAATGCACAGAACATGTTCAACAGCCCGGATGGCCTGGGTTTCGACAAGGCTGGCCGGCTGTGGATCCTCACCGACGGTGACGTCAGCAACACCGGGGATTTTGCCGGCATGGGCAACAACCAGATGCTCTGTGCCGACCCTGACAGCGGCGAGATCCGCCGTTTCATGGTCGGGCCGGTGGGCTGCGAAGTGACCGGGATCAGTTTTGCGCCGGACTTCAAGTCCCTCTTCGTCGGGATCCAGCATCCGGGGGAAAACGGTGGTTCGACCTTCCCCGAGCACCTGCCCAACGGCAAGCCGCGCTCGTCGGTGATGGTGATTACCCGGGAAGATGGCGGGGTCATCGGCGCCTGATAGGGCCTCATCGCGAGCAAGCTCGCTCCCACAATGGTTCCGCTATCCCTGTGGGAGCAAGCTTGCTCGCGATAGCATCAGCACAGCCACCACCTATCTGCCTCCGTCTGCGCTACCATGCTGGGCCGGACGCGGCAGCCCTGCCGCTGCGCAGGAGTCAGCATGTCTCATCCGTTTGAAACCCTCACGCCCGACCTGGTACTCGATGCCGTTGAAAGCATTGGCTTCCTCAGCGACGCCCGTGTGCTGGCCCTCAACAGCTACGAAAACCGCGTCTATCAGGTCGGCATCGAAGACGGCGAACCGCTGATCGCCAAGTTCTACCGCCCCCAGCGCTGGACCAACGAAGCGATCCTGGAAGAACACAGCTTCACCTTCGAGCTGGCCGAATACGAAGTGCCGGTGGTGGCGCCGCTGATCCACAACGGCGCCAGCCTGCATGAGCACGCCGGGTTTCGCTTCACCCTGTTTCCCCGTCGTGGCGGCCGTGCGCCGGAGCCGGGCAACCTTGATCAGCTCTATCGCCTGGGGCAGTTGCTCGGGCGCCTGCACGCCGTCGGGGCAACCCGCCCGTTCGAGCATCGTGAAGCCTTGGGTGTGAAGAACTTCGGCCACGATTCGCTGGCCACCGTGTTGGAGAGTGGTTTTGTACCCCGCAGCCTGCTGCCAGCCTACGAGTCGGTGGCCAGGGATCTGCTCAAGCGTGTCGAAGAGGTCTACGCCGTCACGCCCCACCAGAACATCCGGATGCACGGCGACTGCCACCCCGGCAACATGATGTGCCGCGACGAGGTGTTCCACATCGTCGACCTGGACGACTGCCGCATGGGCCCGGCGGTGCAGGATTTGTGGATGATGCTCGCCGGCGATCGCCAGGAATGCCTGGGGCAATTGTCGGAATTGATGGACGGCTACCGTGAGTTCCACGACTTCGACCCACGTGAGTTGGCGCTGATCGAGCCGCTGCGGGCCCTGCGCCTGATGCACTACAGCGCCTGGCTGGCGCGGCGCTGGGACGACCCGGCCTTCCCCCGCAGCTTCCCGTGGTTCGGCAGCGAACGTTACTGGGGCGACCAGGTATTGGCGTTGCGCGAGCAACTGGCGGCGCTTAATGAAGAGCCGTTGAAGCTTTTCTGATTGGCTCCAGCAGCCTCCGCGCGCCCTTGTGGGAGCGGGCTTGCTCGCGAAGACGGAGGAACACTCAATATTCATGTCGACTGACACACCGCTTTCGCGAGCAAGCCCGCTCCCACAGAGGGATCTGTGCTGGGGCCAGAACGCTCACAAAGGTTCACAGCACAACCCGAAAAATCTCCTTACAATCACGCCTTTGTTAGCTGCCTAAGCAAGGATTCTGCATGCAAGCCGCCAACCCGCGTCGCGGGTACATCCTGGGCCTGAGTGCCTATATCATCTGGGGCCTGTTCCCGATCTATTTCAAAGCCATCGCCAGCGTCCCGTCCGTGGAAATCATCATCCACCGGGTGCTGTGGTCGGCCCTGTTCGGCGCGGCGTTGCTGATGGTCTGGAAACACCCGGGCTGGTGGCGCGAACTGCGGGACAATCCGCGCCGGCTGGCGATCCTGGCCTTGAGCGGCACGCTGATCGCGGCCAACTGGCTGACCTACGTCTGGGCGGTGAACAACGGTCGCATGCTCGAAGCCAGCCTGGGTTACTACATCAACCCGCTGGTGAATGTGTTGCTGGGTATGTTGCTTCTGGGTGAGCGGTTGCGGCGCATGCAATGGCTGGCGGTGGGGTTCGCGGCGGTCGGCGTGGCGCAACAGGTCTGGCAAGTGGGCAGCCTGCCCTGGGTGTCGCTGGTGCTGGCGCTGACCTTCGGCTTCTATGGATTGATCCGTAAACAGGCGCCGGTCAAGGCGCTGCCGGGGTTGGTGGTGGAAACCTGGATGCTGGTGCCGATCGCCATAGCCTGGTTGCTGTTCAACCCGGCAGCCACCAGTGCCCAAGCGGCGTTCTGGACCACCTCCGAAGCCTGGTGGCTGGTGGCGGCTGGCCCCGTGACGCTGGTTCCATTGGTGTGTTTCAACGCCGCGGCAAGGCATTTGCCCTACACCACGCTGGGATTCCTCCAATACATCGCGCCGACGCTGGTGTTGCTGCTCGCCGTGCTGCTGTTCGGTGAGCATCTATCCTCCAGCACCCTGGTGGCGTTCCTGTTCATCTGGGCTGGGCTTGCGGTGTACAGCATCGATGCCGTGATCAGCATGCGTCGGCGCAACTGATCAAAAAACACTCAAACATCCACAGGCCACGGCTGGCGTGGCCTGTGCTGATCCTTCCCAAGGTTATCCACAACCTGATCCCCGCCGTTTGTGCACAAGCCCTTGAAAATTGGTGATTTTTTGATCATTCCCCGCTGAGCCCCGGCGGGCCTGGGCTGGCGCTGTGTCTCTACAGGTTATCCACAGGCAGGCGCAGTTTTTCCTTGGATAACCCCATCAGGCTTCGTCGCTGAGTTTGAGCTCCACCATCAACTCATCGGCCAGGGTTTCCAGGCGTTCCTGCAAGGTGTCCAGCGACAGGGTCAGGGGCACGCCCAGAATCGCTTCGGCGTGGAACAGCAACTCGCTGCTCATCGGTGCCGGAAGCACGTGGGTCACCAGTCGCTCGACGTTCACGCCCTGCTCGCTCAGCAAACGGGTGATGTCACGGACGATGCCAGGGCGATCGTTGCCCACCAGTTCCATGGCAATGGGTTTCCAGCTACAGGATTCTTCAACGGGACTTTCAGCAATCAACACACGAATGCCCTGGGTCGACAGTCCTTGCAAGGCTTCGATCAGTTCTTCATGGGATTCGGCCGGGGCGCTGATGCGCAGGATTCCGGCGAATTGCCCGGCTAGGCGTGACATGCGGCTCTCCAGCCAGTTGCCGCCATGCGCGGCGATACAGTCGGCGATGCGCTCAACCTGCCCGGGCTTGTCCGGGGCGAAAACAGTGATGACCAAGTGGTCCATGGCGCAGCCCTCTTGTTATGGAAGAAACAGTATAGGCAGGACGCACAAGTCCTGTTCCCTTAAGAAGACACAAGAACAATCGTGTACAACCTTTAAGATTTATCTGGAACAATCCACACTTTTTTTGAGAACATCCGATGCCCCGTCGTGACTGTACTGCTTTAGTCGGTCGCGGAACGACGCAATTAGTCTAATTTTCACAACCGCAGTTGATCATGTAGTATGCCGCAGCGCGCACTACATAACGTTGGACAGATGTCCGCTTAAGGCGCAGTCGCATCCCTGAAAGCCCCGTCAGCAAGGCTAAAAGCCCTTGATAGGTCCCAACCCAGCCGCCAGCGATGGCATGTACTGGTTCCGGGGTTTGTGGTTTAAATGTCCCGAGGCTTCATTGTCAAAATCGAAGAGCTGAAAAGCGAAATAGCTGAGCAGAGTGAGGCAAGCAATGACTGAACACGTTCAAGTCGGTGGCCTGCAGGTCGCCAAAGTCCTGTTCGACTTCGTGAATAACGAAGCCATTCCCGGAACCGGCCTTACCGCCGACGCGTTCTGGGCCGGTGCCGACAAGGTCATCCACGACCTGGCGCCGAAGAACAAAGCCCTACTCGCCAAACGCGACGATTTCCAGGCGCAGATCGATGCCTGGCACCAGGCTCGTGCCGGCCAGGCCCACGACGCCGTGGCTTACAAAGCCTTCCTGCAAGACATTGGTTACCTGCTGCCAGAAGCGGCGGATTTCCAGGCCACGACCCAAAACGTCGATGACGAAATCGCCCGCATGGCCGGCCCGCAACTGGTGGTGCCGGTAATGAATGCCCGCTTCGCCCTCAACGCCTCGAACGCCCGCTGGGGTTCGCTATACGACGCGCTATACGGCACCGATGCCATCAGCGAAACCGACGGCGCGGAGAAAGGCAAAGGCTACAACAAGGTACGCGGCGACAAGGTCATCGCCTTCGCCCGCGCCTTCCTCGACGAAGCGGCCCCGCTGGCAGCCGGCTCCCATGTCGATTCCACCGGCTACAAGATCGTCGACGGTAAACTGGTGATCGCCCTCAAGGGCGGCAGCAACAGCGGCCTGCGTGACGATGCCCAACTGATCGGTTTCCAGGGCGACGCCTCGGCACCCGCCGCCGTGCTGCTGAAGCACAACGGCTTGCACTTCGAAATCCAGATCGACGCCAACACCCCGGTCGGCCAGACCGACGTCGCGGGCGTCAAAGACATCCTGATGGAAGCCGCGCTGACCACCATCATGGATTGCGAAGACTCGGTCGCCGCCGTCGATGCCGATGACAAAGTGGTGATCTACCGCAACTGGCTCGGCTTGATGAAGGGCGATCTGGCTGAAGAAGTCGCCAAGGGTGGCCAGACGTTTACCCGCACCATGAACCCCGACCGCGTCTACACAGCCGTCGACGGTTCGAGCGTGACGCTGCACGGCCGCTCACTGCTGTTCGTGCGCAACGTCGGCCACTTGATGACCATCGACGCCATCCTGGACCAGCACGGCAACGAAGTGCCCGAAGGCATTCTCGACGGCCTGATCACCAGCCTGGCGGCGATCCACAGCCTCAACGGCAACACGTCGCGGCGCAACAGCCGCACCGGCTCGGTGTACATCGTCAAGCCGAAGATGCACGGCCCGGAAGAAGCGGCATTCACCAACGAGCTGTTCGGTCGCGTCGAAGACGTGCTGAACCTGCCACGCAACACCCTCAAGGTCGGGATCATGGACGAGGAACGCCGTACCACGGTCAACCTCAAGGCCTGCATCAAGGCCGCCAGCGAGCGCGTGGTGTTCATCAACACCGGTTTCCTCGACCGCACCGGCGACGAAATCCACACCTCCATGGAGGCCGGCCCGATGGTGCGCAAGGCTGACATGAAAGCCGAGAAGTGGATCGCCGCCTACGAAAACTGGAACGTCGACATCGGCCTGAGCACCGGCCTGCAAGGTCGTGCCCAGATCGGCAAGGGCATGTGGGCGATGCCGGACCTGATGGCAGCGATGCTCGAGCAGAAGATCGCTCACCCGCTGGCTGGCGCCAACACCGCCTGGGTTCCGTCACCGACCGCCGCCGCCCTGCACGCGCTGCACTACCACAAGGTCGACGTGTTCGCCCGTCAGGCCGAACTGGCCAAGCGCGCTCGCGCTTCGGTGGACGACATCCTGACCATCCCGTTGGCCGTCGAACCGAACTGGACGCCGGAGCAGATCAAGAACGAACTGGACAACAACGCCCAGGGCATTCTTGGCTACGTGGTGCGCTGGATCGACCAGGGCGTTGGTTGCTCCAAGGTACCGGACATCAACGACATCGGCTTGATGGAAGACCGTGCAACGCTGCGTATTTCCAGCCAGCACATCGCCAACTGGCTGCGCCACGGCATCGTCACGCAAGACCAGGTGATGGAAAGCCTCAAACGCATGGCGCCGGTAGTGGACCGCCAGAACGCCAGCGATCCGCTGTACCGTCCACTGGCGCCGGACTTCGACAGCAACATCGCCTTCCAGGCGGCGGTCGAGCTGGTGATCGAGGGCACGAAGCAGCCTAACGGCTACACCGAGCCAGTGCTGCACCGTCGTCGTCGCGAGTTCAAGGCAGCCAATGGGTTGTGATTGAACGGTAGAAGCGACATAAAAAAGCCCTGATCGAAAGATCGGGGCTTTTTATTGGCAATACATTTGTGGCGAGGGAGCTTGCTCCCGCTCGACTGCGCAGCAGTCGTCAGTCAGCCGATGAGGTTTCGAATGCTGGAAAATGAGGGCTGCTTCGCAGCCCAGCGGGAGCAAGCTCCCTCGCCACAACAGCACTTCGGCACAAGGGATACGACAGGCTACAGATCCATCCCCAACTCATGCTTGACCAACCCCAGCAGCTTGTCGGTATCGATCGGCTTGAGCAGGAAATCCACCACGCTCAGGTGCATGGCTTCGATGGCGTCCTTCACGTCGGCGTCGCCGGACACGATGATGATCGGCAGCGCCGCTCGCGGCGACTCGCGCACCAGGCGGACCAGTTCCAGGCCATCGACGTTGCCCATGCGCAGGTCGGTGATCAAAAGACCTATCGACGGCTTGGTTTCCAGCATCTTGAGTGCCGTTTCACCACTGGCGGCGGTCATGCAGTGAATCCCGTCCAGCGCCAGAATCTCCGACAGCAGCTCGCGAGCGTCCTTATCGTCATCGACGATCAAGACTCGCTGCGGCGGCAGGTCAGGTTCCAGCATGACGGCACTCAGCGCCTCGCGCTCGGCGTCACTCAAAATATCGTGGTCGGACATGATGCTCTCTACGTTCTTTAAATCGATCCCCTGGCACAGTGGTCAGACATCGTTCTGCGGCGCTTCAATGTGCACTTCGTCGGATTTTTTTCCAAGTGCATTCACTGAAGATTTTTCAGACGTCCAACATCGGCTTTTTCTGTAGTCCCGGCCCTTTTGCGGCGACCTAGACTTACGTCCAATGGGCACTCCGTGCTCAGGGGCCGACCATGGGGGAACAGATCCGACCACAACAATTCGAAAAAGACTGCGTAATGGTTATGAAAAGAACGGACGCCTTCATCCAGGCAGGGAAAACCGCGGTGTTGCAAAACATCCAGGGCACGTTGCAGTTTCTTCAACGCTTCCCGCCGTTCAACCAAATGGAAAACACTCACCTGGCCTATCTGGTGGAGCAATGCCTGCTGCGTTTTTACGCAATGGGCGAGAGCATCATCAAACCGGCCGACGGCCCGGTGGAGCACTTTTACATCGTCAAGCAAGGCCGGGTGGTGGGCGAGCGTCCGCATACGGCCAAGGGCGGCACCGAGACCACCTTCGAAATCACCACCGGCGAATGTTTCCCCCTTGCCGCGCTGCTAGGCGAGCGAGCGACCCGCACTGAGCACCTGGCCGGCGAGGACACGTTCTGCCTGCAACTGAACAAGCAGGCCTTCATCAAGCTGTTCGCCCTGTCCAGCCCGTTTCGCGACTTTGCCTTGCGCGGCGTCAGCAGCCTGCTTGACCAGGTCAACCAGCAGGTCCAGCAAAAATCTGCGCAAACCTTGGGCACCCAGTACTCGCTCAATACCCGGCTGGGTGAGCTGGCGATGCGGCATCCGGTGAGTTGCAGCCCCGACACGCCGCTGCGCGAAGCCGTGAAACTGATGCATGAGCAACAGGTCGGCAGCATCGTGGTGGTGAATGAGCATAAAGCACCGGTCGGGATTTTTACCTTGCGCGACCTGCGGCAGGTGGTGGCCGATGGTTCCGGGGACTTTTCCCAGGCGATCGCCGAACACATGACCCAGGCCCCGTTTTTCCTCTCGCCGGACCACAGCGCCTTTGACGCGGCCATCGCCATGACCGAGCGCCACATCGCCCATGTCTGCCTGGTCAAGGAACAGCGCCTGTGTGGCGTGGTGTCGGAGCGCGACCTGTTTTCCCTGCAACGCGTCGACCTGGTGCACCTGGCCCGGACCATCAGCAGCGCCCCGAAGGTGGAGAACCTGGTGGCCCTGCGCGGCGAGATTGGCCAACTGGTGGAACGCATGCTGGCCCACGGTGCGTCGTCGACCCAGATCACCCAGATCATCACCCTGCTCAACGACCACACCGTGTGCCGGGTCATCGAACTGACCCTGGCCGACAAGGGCGACCCAGGCGTGCCCTTCAGTTGGTTGTGCTTTGGCAGCGAAGGCCGGCGCGAGCAAACCCTGCACACCGATCAGGACAATGGCATTTTGTTCGAAGCCCGGGACGCCGCCCATGCGGCGCAGATCCGCGGGTTGTTGTTGCCCATCGCCCAACAGATCAACCAGAGCCTGGCCCTGTGCGGCTTCACCTTATGCAAGGGCAACATCATGGCCGGCAACCCCGAGCTGTGCCTGTCCCGCGCCGAATGGGCCCGGCGCTTTGCGGCATTCATCCGTGAAGCCACACCGGAAAACCTGCTGGGCTCAAGCATCTATTTCGACTTGCGGGTGGTCTGGGGTGATGAGCAAGGCTGCGAGCAGCTGCGCCAACAGGTGCTTGCCCAAGTGGCCGATAATCGTTTGTTCCAGCGCATGATGGCCGAGAACGCGCTGCGCCATCGACCGCCGGTGGGACGTTTCAGGGACTTCGTACTGAGCCGCAAGAATGGCGAAAAGGCGACCCTCGACCTTAAAGTGCAAGGCCTGACCCCCTTCGTCGACGGCGCCCGTCTGCTGGCGCTGGCCAATGGCATCGAAGCCAACAATACCCTGGAGCGCTTGCGGCAACTGGTCGTCAAGGAAGTGATCGAACCCTTGGATGGCGCGGCCTATGAAGAGGCCTATCACTTCATCCAGCAGACCCGCATGCAGCAACATCAACTGCAAACCCGCGAGAACCTGCCCTACTCCAATCGCGTCGACCCCGACAGCCTCAATCACCTGGACCGACGCATCCTGCGCGAGTCCTTGCGCCAAGCCCAACGCCTGCAAAGCAGCCTGACGGTGAGGTATCAGCTGTGAGTATTTTTTCCTGGCTGCGTCCGGCCCAGCCGACGTTGCCCGACGTACTGCAGCAGCGCCTGGAACGCCTGCCCGCGCCCTCGCCACTGGATGAGCGCAGCTGGCGAGAACAGCGCTGGGTCATGCTGGATCTGGAAACCACCGGCCTGAACCTGAACAAGGATCAGGTGCTGTCCATTGGTGCAGTGGTCATAGAAGACGGCGCTATCGATTTCAGCCAGCAATTCGAACGCACCTTGCAATGCGACAAGCAGAAGCTGGGGCCCAGTGTGCTGATCCACGGCCTGGCCCCCAGTGCCATCGCCGCCGGCAGCAATCCGGCCGAGGCGCTGCTGGCGTTCATGGAATTCGTCGGCGACAGCCCGCTGCTGGCCTTTCACGCGCCGTTCGATTCCCACATGCTCGGGCGGGCCCTGAAGGATTACCTGGGTTATCGCTTGCAGCATCTGTTCCTGGATGTGGCAGACCTGGCACCCATGCTTTGTCCCCAGGCCCATTTACGCAAGGCGGGTCTGGACGAATGGATCGACTGGTTCAAGCTGCAAGTCTTCGACCGCCACAACGCCAGCGCCGACGCCCTGGCCACCGCCGAATTGGCGCTGATTCTGTTCAGCCGCGCTCGCCAGCAACAGATCCAGAGCCCGCTGGACCTGCAACAGCGGTTGGGCCAGTGGAAGCGGCGGCAGCAGGCGCCTTCGCTTTAACCTGAAGCTTACGAACATAGAGCTTTTGTGGGAGCGAGCTTGCTCGCTCCCACACAGAGCCCGGCCTCAATCTCCTTCCCACACCGCCCGACCAGCGCCAATTGCTTTCACGTCCCCGCCTCTGCCACAATCGCGAACAATTCTCGTTACTTAAAACGTCGGTGATGCTCCGTGTCGTCAGTTCCTAGCCCCCACAGTGATCTGGTTGGTGCGTTATACCGTGACCATCGCGGTTGGCTATTGGCCTGGCTGCGGCGCAATGTGGCCTGTCCACAGCGGGCCGAAGACTTGAGCCAGGACACCTTCGTGCGGCTGCTGGGCCGTGACGAGCTGAAGGCGCCCCGCGAGCCGCGGGCGTTTCTGGTGGCGATTGCCAAGGGCCTGCTGTTCGATTATTTTCGACGGGCAGCCTTGGAGCAGGCTTACCTCACCGAACTGATGCTGATCCCCGAAAACGAACAACCGTCGGTGGAAGAACAACAGCTGATTCTCGAAGACCTCAAGGCCATTGATCGTCTGCTTGGCAAACTGTCGAGCAAGGCCCGTGCGGCCTTTCTCTATAACCGCCTCGACGGCCTCGGCCATGCTGAAATCGCCGCGCGCCTGGGGGTTTCGGTGCCCCGGGTACGGCAGTATCTGGCCCAAGGCATTCGACAGTGCTACATCGCACTCTATGGTGAGCCAACATGAGCGCGGCCCACGCCAAGCCGGTCTCGGCCAGTGTGTTGGATGCAGCCATCGCCTGGCAGTTGTCCCTGGATTCAGGCAGTGCCCAAGAGCATGAAGCCTTCGCCCGGTGGCATGCCGCCGACGAGGAACACGCCCGGGCCTGGCGGCAATTGGGCATGCTCGACCAGCGTTTCAGTGTTGCCAGCGGACCGGCGCGGGCCGCGTTGCTGCAATCGCGAGTCAGCATTCGACGCCGGGTTCGCAAGGTCGGCAGCGGCCTGGCCAGTCTTGTCGCGGTCATCGGCCTGGCGCTGTTTGCCGGGGAGCGTTACCTGCCGCTGGATTACTGGCTGGCCGACCAGCGCACCGCCACAGGCGAACAACGCACCCTGCGCCTGGCCGACGGCACAGTGATTAACCTCAACACCCACAGTGCCCTGGACGTGCGTTTCGATGACAAGCAGCGCCGCATCGTCCTGCAGGAAGGCGAGATCCTGGTGGAAACCGGCCACAACGACCCGCGCCCGTTTATCGTCGAGACACGCGAAGGGCGCATGCGCGCCCTGGGCACGCGTTTTTTGGTCAAGCGCGAAGACGAAGGCACACGTCTGAGCGTGTTGAAATCCGCGGTGGCGGCGCAGCCGCAAGCAACCGACGAAGAACGGATTCTGCGCGAAGGCCAGCAGGTGCTGATGCGCCGCGACGGCCTTGGACCGTTGCTCGCCCTGAGCCCCGGCGCCGATGCCTGGACCCGCGGCATGCTGGTGGTGGATAACGCGCGCCTCGAAGATCTGGTCCACGAGTTGGGCCGCTATCGTCACGGCTATCTGGGCGTCGAGCCACAAGTGGCCGATTTGCGCATCACCGGCAGCTTCCCGCTGCACGACACTGATCTGGCCCTGACGGCGCTGCTGCCGACCTTGCCGGTGCAGGTCGAGCATCACACCAAGTGGTGGGTGGTGGTAGGGCCGAGGACCGAGGCCAAGCCCTGAGAGATGTTATATCAGGCAGGCCGCCTTCGCGGGCAAGCCCGCTCCCACAGGGGAATAGCGGCGCACACAATATTGCGGGCGGCTCGGTCAGTGTGGGAGCGGGCTTGCTCGCGAAGACGCTACCCCACACAACACAAAACCCAAGCCAGCCTTAAAACTGAATCTAAATTATTTTCATCCCGCCCTATCACTTTTCGATTTTCATCCGGCACTCAGGCAATTGAGAAATATTTCCATTCAGGAGCCGCCGTATGTCCCGCCCGCTAGAGACCCTGTTGCGCCCCAGCCTGCTGGCCGTCGCCATTGCCTTTGCCGTTCCGCTCGCCAGCGGCCCGCTACTGGCGGCCGAACAGGCTTCCAGCGTGCGCGCCTACAACCTGCCCGCCGCGCCGTTGGCCAGCACCCTGAACCAGATCGCCAGCCAGGCCGGTCTCGCCCTGAGCCTGAATCCGTCCCTGGCCTCGGGCAAAACCTCGGCACCGGTCCAGGGCCAGTTCGATGCCACGGGCGCATTGCGCGAGGCCCTGCGCGGCACCGGCCTGCAATTGGAACAAAGCAGCGCCGGCACCTACAGCCTGGTGGCGGTGCCCGAGGGCGCCATGGCGTTACCGGAAACCAGCGTGATCGGCGCCGGGGTCAGCGAAACCGCGTGGGGCCCGACCGAGGGCTACGCCGCCACCCGCACCGCTGCCGGTACCAAGACCGATACGCCGATAGTCGAACTGCCACGCTCGGTTTCAGTGGTCACGCGCCAGCAGATGGAAGACCGCTCCGTCCTCAACCTCAATGACGCCCTGCGCTACACCGCCGGCGTGCAGAGCAGCGGCTACGGCTCGGACTCGCGCAACGACTGGCTGCTGGTGCGCGGCTTCATACCGACCCAGTTCCTCGACGGCCTGCCGCTGCCCAAGGGCAACTACATCACGCCGAAAATCGAGCCCTGGAACCTGGAGCGCATCGCCGTGCTGCGCGGCCCGGCGTCTTCGGTCTACGGCCAGACACCACCCGGCGGCATGCTGGACATGGTCAGCCGTCGCCCCCAGGCCGAAAGCAGCCATGAAGTCGAGTTGCAGGCCGGCAGCTACGAGCACAAGCAGATCAACTTCGACAGCACCGGCAAGGTCGATGACGAAGGCCAGTTCCTCTATCGGCTCAGCGGCACCGTGCGCGACAGCAACTCCCAGGTCGACCACATCCCGGACAAGCGCTACAACATCGCCCCGAGCCTGACCTGGAACATCAACGACGATACCCGCCTGACCTTCCTGTCCCAGTACACCCGCGACGACACCGGCATCACCGGGCAATTTCTGCCGTTGCAAGGCACCAAATTGTCTTCGCCGGCGGGCAAGATTTCCCATCACAAGAACCTGGGCGACCCGGATTGGGAATTCTATGATCGTACCTACTACGCCCTCGGCTATGCGTTCGAACACCGTCTGAACGACACTTGGCAGTTCCGCCAGAACCTGCGCTACACCAAGAGCGACCTGGAAACCCAGGGCATCTCCGCTGGCGGGCAATTCTGGCCGGCAGGGCCTGAAGAAGCAGTCAGCGCCGATGGCACCGTCAAGCGCAGTGCCAGTGTCGTTGACGAAGACATCAGCCAGTTCGCCGTGGACAACAATTTCCAGGCAGACTTCCAGACCGGCGCCCTCACCCACACCCTGCTGCTGGGCCTGGATCACCAGCGCTCCAACAGCAATTCGCGTTGGTTGTGGGGCTCGACCGGCGTGCCGACCAGCAACATCCACAACCCGATCTATGGACAGGACTTCTCCAACGTCCAGTACTTCACCATGTACGACTACAACCAAAAGACCAACCAGACCGGCCTGTATGTCCAGGACCAGATCGCCCTGGACAATTGGCGCCTGACCCTCGGTGGTCGTGAAGACTGGATTCACACCGGCACCGAATTCCATAACCAGAACAACGTCACCAACACCCAGCGCGACAAAAAATTCAGCGGTAACGCGGCCCTGAGCTACGTCTTCGACAACGGCGTGACGCCTTACATTTCCTTTGCCCAGTCGTTCCAGGCGGCGGCGGGTTCAACCGTCAACAGCACCGACGCGTTCAAGCCAACCGAAGGCGAACAGTACGAGGCCGGCATCAAATACCAACCGCCGGGAACCAAGACCCTGCTGACGGCTGCTGTGTTCGACCTGACGCAGCAGAACAACTCCGTCACCGAAAACAACATCACTCGCCAGGTGGGCGAAGTTCGGGTGCGCGGCCTGGAACTGGAAGCCTCGGGCGACGTGACCGACAACCTGAAGCTGATCGGTTCCTACACCTACAACGACAGTGAAATCACCAAGGGCACCGCCGCTGAAAAAGGCAAGCGCATGGCCCAGGTACCGCGTAACCAGGCCACTGCCTGGGCTGACTACACCTGGCACAACGGCCCGCTGGATGGCTTCGGGGTCGGTGCCGGCGTGCGTTATGTCGGCGACACCTATGGCAACACCACCAACACCGATTGGGGCCATGTCGGCTCCTACACCGTGTACGACGCATCGGCCCACTACGATCTCGGGCGTTTGAACAAGACCCTCAAAGGCGTCACGGTGGCGGTGGATGCGAAGAACATCTTCAACAAAGACTACCTGTCCACCTGCGATGGTTTCTATTGCTACTACGGCGATCAACGCAACGTCGTCGCCAGCGTGAATTACAAATGGTAAACGGTTAGCATTTGCAAAACCTTTTTGAGGGCACCTGTACCTGAGACCCGTCAGTCAAATGAAACCCCTGTGGGAGCGAGCTTGCTCGCGAAGACGGCGTAACAGTCAACATTGATGTTGTCTGGCACACCGCTTTCGCGAGCAAGCTCGCTCCCACAGGTTTCGCGGCTTGACTGATGGAGCTCAGGCATCAGGGTCCTCTTGCATTTCGGATCGCTCATGAAAAGCAAAACCATCCGCCGCTGGTCCTTCGTCCACACCTGGACCAGCCTGATCTGCACGGTGTTCCTGCTGATGCTGGCGATCACCGGGCTGCCGTTGATTTTCCATCATGAAATCGAGCAACTGCTGGGCGACGCGCCCGAATTCCGGGAGATGCCCGCCGACACGCCACACCTGGATCTCCAGCAATTAGTGGAAAAGGCCAAGGCCCATCGTCCAGGCGAAGTGGTCCAGTATTTCGGCTGGGACGAAGACGAGCCCAACGGCATCTTCACCATCATGGCGCCGACACCGGACACCGAGCCCAATTCCTCCCATACCTTCATGCTTGATGCGCGTACCGGCGATGCCCTGGAAATGCCCTCGGCCAATGGCGGCTTCATGATGGTCATGCTGCGCCTGCACGTGGACATGTTCGCCGGGTTGCCGGGCAAGTTGCTGCTCGCCTTCATGGGCTTGTTGTTTGTGGTTGCCATTGTTTCCGGCGTGGTCCTGTACCTGCCGTTCATGCGGCGCTTGAAGTTCGGCACGGTGCGCCAGGACAAATCCACACGCCTGCGCTGGCTCGACCTGCACAACCTGATCGGCGTGGTGACGCTGGTCTGGGCACTGACCGTGGGCGTTACGGGCGTGATTGCCGCGTGCGCCGACCTGATCATCGCCGCCTGGCGCAACGACAGCCTCAGCGCCATGGTCGAACCCTATCGCAACACCCCGCCGCTGACGCAATTGGCACCGGCCACCCGTTTGCTCGACATCGCCAAGGACGTCGCGCCGGGCATGGAGCCGAGTTTCATCGCCTTCCCCGGCACGCTGTTTTCCAGCCAACACCACTACGGCGTGTTCATGAAAGGCAGCACCCACCTGACCTCCCATTTGCTGACGCCGGTATTGATCGATGCCAGCACCCTGGAAGTCACCGCCGTGGCCGAGCGGCCGTGGTACATGGACGTCATGAGCCTGTCCCTGCCGTTGCACTTCGGCGACTACGGTGGCCGGCCAATGCAGATCTTCTGGGCGACCCTCGACGTGCTGACCATCATCGTCCTTGGCAGCGGCGTCTACCTGTGGCTGGTGCGGCGCAAAGCGGCCAAGCGCGCAACCGTTGGCACGGAGGTCGCCTTGTGAAGCCTCGGCAGTCGAGTTTCTGGAAGGTGTTTGGTATTCCCCTGGTGATCGGTGCGCTGTGCGCGGCAGGGTTGTTCAGCGCATTGCTGGGTGACGGTCTGTGGGACGCCGTCAGTTGGCTGGGGTTGGGTATACCCTCCGTGTTGGCGGTGTGGGGATTGATCCCACGCCGCTGATTCATCCAGGCGTGCACTTGCCAGAGTGGGCGCCCCCTCTCTCTTCGTCCTACGACAACCGCGAGCGCGCTGGTTGTTTCAGACCGCCCAGCCTTTGACATATTTGTTGACAAATTAATTCTTGACCCTCTATAAGTGCGCACGTTGTACGACAACCTACAACAAGCATGCGACGCCAAATCCAAAAATAATTGATGGTGAAGTAATGAAAATCAAAGGCATCCGCTGGTGGATGGTCGGCCTGGTCACGGCCGGCCTGATGGTCAACTACCTGGCTCGCAACACCCTCTCGGTGGCCGCGCCCACCCTGATGAGCGAAATGAACATCTCCACCGAGCAGTACTCTCACATCGTCGTGGCCTGGCAGATTTGCTATGCCCTGATGCAACCAGTGGCCGGGTACATCATCGATGCCATCGGTACCAAGATGGGCTTCGCCATTTTCGCCTTCGCCTGGTCCATCGCCTGCGCCGCAGCGGCCATGGCTTCGGGCTGGCAGGGCCTGGCGTTTTTCCGCGGTTTGCTTGGCCTGACGGAAGCCGCGGGGCTGCCGGCTGCGGTAAAGACCTCAACCGAATGGTTCCCGGCCAAGGAACGCTCGGTGGCCATTGGCTGGTTCAACATCGGTTCATCAATCGGCGCCGTGCTGGCTCCGCCGCTGGTGGTCTGGGCGATCCTGAACAGTGGTTGGGAGCTGGCGTTCCTGATCGTTGGCGGCCTGGGCGTGGCCTGGACGTTTCTCTGGCTGATCTTTTACAAGCATCCACGCGACCAGAAGCTCCTGGGCGACACCGAGCGTGATTACATCCTCAGCGGCCAGGAAGCTCACTTTCAAGACCCGACGCCGAAGAAAGGCAGCTGGAAACGCATCATCGCCAGCCGCAACTTCTACGCCATCGCCAGCGCGCGGATCCTCTCCGAGCCGGCCTGGCAGACGTTCAACGCCTGGATCCCGCTGTACCTGATGACCGAGCGGCACATGAACATCAAGGAGATCGCGATGTTCGCCTGGCTGCCGTTCCTGGCCGCCGACCTGGGCTGCGTGCTGGGCGGCTACCTGAGCCCGTTCTTCCACAAGTACTGCAAGGTGTCGTTGTTCACCTCGCGCAAGATGGTCCTGCTGTTCGGCGCCTCGTGCATGATCGGCCCGGCTTGCATCGGCCTGGTCGCCAGTCCGTACACCGCGATCGCCCTGCTGTGCGTCGGCGGGTTTGCCCACCAGACCTTGTCCGGAGCGCTATACGCCATCACGTCCGACTCGTTCGGCAAGAATGAAGTCGCCACCGCCACCGGCATGGGCGGGATGTTCGGTTACCTGGGCGCCGCGGCCTTCACCCTGCTGTTTGGCGTGATGGTGACCAAGATCGGCTACAGCCCGCTGTTCGTGCTGCTGGCCATCTTCGATGTGGTCGCCGCGTTCATCGTCTGGACCGTCGCCCGGGAACTCAAGCAGCAACCGACTACATCGGCGCCAGAGCCGCAGGCTCTTCAACCGGCCACCTGATGCATCGCGCGACCGGGCGCCTTCGCCTCGGTCGCGCCTGCCTTGAACACGGATGAACGCGCTATGCTGCGCAACAAGTCCCATTGAATCGAGACGTTGCCATGTCCACCCCCAGCATGACGCTGTTCCACAACCCCGCTTCGCCCTTCGTTCGCAAGGTCCTGGTGCTGCTGCACGAAACCGGTCAGCAGGACCGCGTGGCGTTGCAGCTCAGCCAGCTCACGCCGGTCAAGCCGGATCGGGCACTCATCGATGACAATCCGCTGAGCAAAATCCCGGCCCTGCGCCTGGCCAACGGCAGCGTGATCCACGACAGCCGGGTCATTCTCGATTACCTCGACCACCAGCACGTCGGCAACCCGCTGATCCCCCGCGATGGCGCGGCTCGCTGGCGGCGCCTGACCCTGGCCTCCCTGGCCGACGGGATCATGGATGCGGCCGTGATGATCCGCTACGAGACTGCCCTGCGCCCAACGGAAAAGCACTGGGACGAATGGCTCGAGGCGCAACGGGACAAGATTCGCCGCGCCTTGGGCATGCTCGAGGCCGAGGCAATTGCCGAACTGGCTTGCCATTTCGACGTGGCCTCCATCAGCGTGGCCTGCGCCTTGGGCTACCTGGACCTGCGCCATCCGGACCTGGAATGGCGCAAGGCCCACACGCAACTGGCGGCGTGGTTCGCCGAGGTCAGTTTGCGGCCTTCAATGGTAGCGACCGTGCCCAAGGTTTAGTGCTGCACTGGCTGTACCGGCCCCATCGCGAGCAAGCTCGCTCCCACATTTGATCCGTTGCCCGGATAATCGAGGTCTCCTGTGGGAGCGAGCGCACTCCCACATTTGGCTTCGTTGCCTGGGTAAACGAGGTCTCCTGTGGGAGCGAGCTTGCTCGCGATAGGGCCACTGCGGTCCAGCGGAAACAACCCGGCAATCAGCGCCACCAGCATCGCCCCCTCCCGCTGATCCTCACGCAACCCCAACGACCGGCTCATTTCACCTCTCCCAGATCGAAGGCCATTGCAGCGGCCGGCTTCGACCCCACCCCATACCAGTCCAGCTTGCGGGTCAGCACCATGAACACGCCCAACAGGCCGAACAGCAACAGCGAGCCCATCAACAAGGCGTAGTCCTCTGCGCTCAACAAGCCGTAGAGCAAGCCGTACAACCCCGCCAGCCCCGCCGAAAACCCCAGGCCATGGCTCACGCTGCGCAGCACATGGCAGACATAAAAGCCGATCAGCAACACACAGGCACTGGCCGATACCAGGTACGCCAGGGCGAAGCCAATGTGCTCCGACAATGACAGCAGCAACAGGTAAAAGAACGCCAGCGCCACACCCACCAGCGCGTACTGGACCGGGTGCACCGCCAGGCTCTTGAGCACTTCGAAAAGGAAGAAACCGGCGAAGGTCAGGGCGATGAACAGCAGCGCATATTTGATCGCCCGGTCGCTCTTGAGGTACTGGTCCACCGGGTCGACGAAACTCACACCGAAGGCACGGCTGCGGAACGCTTCACAGCCATCGCTGGGCTCGCAGGCTTGCAGTGTTTCCAGGAGGTTGGTGGAGAAAAACGACGTCTGCCAGTCCGCACTGAAGCCCTGTTCATTGATGTCGCGTTTGATGGGCAGGAAATTGCCGATGAAGCTGGGGTGCGGCCAGTCGGCTGACAGATGCACTTTGGTGGACTTGCCCACCGGCAGAATCTGCAGCTCGCCCGTGCCTTGCAGGCGCAGGTCGAAACCGAAGGTCAGCTCAGGGCTGCCCTGGGCAGTGACCATCGGCAGCGGCACATGCACACCCTGCCCCAGCCAGCCGAGCCGCGAGCCAGGCAGGAAGTCGACGGTCTGCTGGTTGAGCGTCAGGGTCAGCGCGTTCTCAATGCCGCGGATGTCACTGATGCCCACGCTCAGGTACGGTTCGTCGAAGCGGTAATCGGCAAAGTCCTTGGTGGCGACACCGTAATGCTCAGGCACCTTGAAGCGGCCATCGATCCGGCTGTCGGCATGGAACAACCGCGCTTCGTAAATCCCCCGGGCACGGGTTTCGGTGCGGACCTGGCCATCGAGCTCGAATTCCTCTGGCAAGAAATACAACTCGCCACTTTGCTCGACGGTTTCCAAGAACCGCACACCGGTCTTCTCATTGGTATTCCAGACCTTCACGTTCTTGCGAAACGGCACCACGATCATCGGCCCGATGAGTTGCTGGCTGTGGCTGGAGCTGCGGGCGATGTCCTGCAACACCCCGTCGCGCAGCTCCTGGCGCTCGTCGATGAGGCCGTTGATCATCATCAGCGGGATCATCAGCAAGAGAATCAATAGGGCGATCATGCCCAGTTTTATGGCGAGGCTGCGGTTCATGTGGGGCTCTCCCTGTTCGAATGAGGGAGAGTCTGGGGTGGCTGTGTGCTCGGCTTATGGAGCGATTGTGGAGATTGTGTGGAGACTGCCCTCGTCGTGCTGGGCGCGAACGCCGGTATCCGCCACGTCCACGACCTGGAAAGCTTCGCGCAGGGAATCCTCCATCAGTTGCCAAGCCTCCTCGGCCGACTCGTCCGGCCCCAGGTGGGTGAACATATGGTCGCAACCTTCAAACATTCGCTGACGCACGGGCACGCCGGCCTGACGCAATTTCTCGGCGTAGGCCTCGCCCTCGCCGCGCAAGATATCGTACTGCGCAGTGATCACCGTGGCCGCCGGCATCCCCACCAGCGCATCGACCGGCGCCAGCAAGGGCGACGCCAACGGGTCGAGCGCCTGTACCGGATCGCTCAGGTAGCAGCGGGTGAAGAAGCGCATCAGGCCGACGCCGAGCAAGGGACGAGCAATGGTGGAAGTCTTCAGCGCCGGGTCCTGGGCCAGGTCCAGCGCCGCATAGTCGATCAATTGATGCACCACTTTCAGTGTTCGATGACCTCGCGCCAGACCTGCCACCACGGTGGCCAAATTGCCGCCGGCGCTATGGCCACCGACGGCGATCCGCTGGGGATCGATGCCCAACGCTTCGGCCTGGGCAGCCAACCACTCGAGCACGGCAAAACATTGCCGTGGCCCGGCGGGAAAGACCTGCTCTGGCGCCAGCGCATAGTCCAGGTTGACCACCAGGCAGTTCAGGTTGTGGGCCAGTCGACGGCAATAGCTATCGTCGTGCTCGGGTGTCCCGGCGACAAAACCACCTCCGTGGAAATTCAAATACACCGGCAGCGGCGTCGATGACTGGGAATGGGGCCAGTAGAACAACGCCCGCGCTGGCCCCCACGGAGTGGCAATGATTTGTTCGGCCACGGCGCGCAACGGAAACAGCGCGGCGTCATAGGTGAACTTCGCCTTCATTCGCTTGGCGAAGGCACGCAGCAACTTGGCCTGCCATTTTTGCCAGAGGGTGACCATGCTCATACTCCCGGTTGTGTAGCCACGAATAGGACCAACGGACCGAAAGTCATCGCGCCGTAAGGCAGGGCGTGCTGACAGGTCTAGTTATTGTTCGTCAGTGCTGAGCGAAAACTAAACCTAAAAATTGATTATGTAAATTAACCAATAACAAAATTAATCAAATTTCCCTCAAGGCAACCGCAGCACCACCTCCACCCCACCCTCGACATTGCCAATCCTGAATTCACCCCCGTGCAACTGCACCACTTCCTCCACAAAGTTGAGCCCCAGGCCGGTACTCTTGCGGCCGCTGTCCGGTCGCGGCAGGGAGTAGAAGCGCTCGCTCAGGCGCGGCAGGGCGTAGTCGGGAATCGGGTCGGCCTGATTGAACAAGCGGATCTCGACGTGGCTGCCGACGCGCTCGGCACTGATGCGCAGCAATCCATGGGCGGGGGTAAAGTCCAGGGCGTTTTCCAGCAGATTACCCAGGGCCTGGCGCAACAGAAATGCCTCGCCCGTTAGCGTCAGGTCGGCGGCAATGTGTTGCTCGACCTTTAGCTGACGACTTTCGATCCAGCCACCGCGCGCTTCCAGCAGCTCATCCAGCAAAGCCACCAACGGCACGGCGACCACGTCCTCCAACCCCTGTCGTTGTTCGACCTGGGCCAGGTTGAGCAAGCGTTCGATCAGTTGCTGCATGCGCACGCTTTCGCTGCCGATGTTGCTGACAAACCGCTGGTGCTGGGCCGCAGGCATATCACTTTGCAGCAGCTCGGCAGCTCCGCGGATCGCCGCCAGCGGGCTCTTGAGCTCGTGGGTCAGGGTGTGCACGTAACGCTCGACGTAGGCCTTGCCTTCGAGTTGGGTGCGCATGTGTTCCACCGCGCCCGCCAGTTGCTCGAACTCGCCGCCGCGATAATGCGGCACTTCCACCCGGCGTCCCTGGCTGACCGCCTGGGCGTAGGTCGTCAAACGGCGCAACGCTGCGCTGAGCCACCACGACAGCAAGGCCCCCAACAACAGGCCCAGGACGACCAACCCCGCGCCATACGCCAAGAGCCGCCGCTCCGTGCGGTCGATATAAGGCTGCAGCGAGCTGTTGGGCTTGGCGACAGTGACGACACCAATGATCCGGCCATGGTCGCGAATCGGAGCGCCGACGTGCATCACCGAAGACGTAGGATCATCCGCAACGCTGCGGGTCGAACGGGCGCCATAGTGACCGCGCAGGGTCAGGTAAACGTCGTTCCAGCGCGAATAATCCTGGCCCACCGCCACGCCACTGGAATCGAGCACCACGATGCCCTTGGCATCCGTGACGTAGATGCGATGGCTGACCTGGTTTTTCGGCAAGCCCCAGATCGTCGCCGCCGGTTGGCGCTCGCCATAGGCCTTGAGCAGCTGCGGCCAACGATTCTGGTTGAGGGTGCCGGCCTTGAAATCGTCCCGCAGGATCTCGGCCATCAGGTTGGCGGTGTCCACCAGGGTTTCTTCGGTGGACTGGCGCACGCCGGGGCGGATCTCTTCCATGACCGTGTTGAGCACGAAATACCCGGTCAAACCGATAAACAGTACATACACCAGGAAGATCCGGATCCCCAGTGACATCAGCTGTGCCCCGGGCTGTAGCTGTAGCCCAGGCCCCGGTGCGTCTGGATCGGTTCGGCCTCAGCCCGGACCAGGCGCAACTTGGCGCGCACACTCTTGATATGGCTGTCGATGCTGCGCTCATAGCCGGCATCACTGGCCACGCCCAGGGCGTCGAGCAATTGTTCGCGGCTGAAGACCCGCTCGGGTTGTTCCAGCAGACAATTCAGCAGGCGAAATTCGTGGCGCGTGAGGTTCAGCGGTTTACCGCGATAGTTGATCTGCACCCGGTCGCTGTCCACCTGGAACAACGCCGTGCCCACGTCCGCCGTCGGTCGCGGCGCCACGCGCTTGAGGATCGCCCGGACCCTGGCCGCCACCTCGCGGGGGCTGAAGGGTTTGACCACATAATCGTCGGCGCCGATTTCCAGCCCCACGACCCGATCGATCTCGCCATCCCGGGCTGTAAGAAAGATGACCGGAACGTCGCTGAAACGTCTGAGATTTTTACAAGTCTCGAATCCGCTGATATCCGGCAGGCCCACATCAAGGATGATCAGGTCGGCCGGGGTGTTTTTCTGGTGCTCGAGCGCCGCGGCGCCGAGGCTCAGCCATGTGGTGTCGAAACCCTCCCCTTGCAGGGCAAACACCAACGTATCGGCGATGGCGGCTTCGTCTTCGACAATCAGGATATGAGGCATGGCTTGCGAGCCCGGCAATAAAGTTGCCGGAACGGTGCCCCAAGGCTTGGGGCACGTCAATCAGGGAAATCAGCAGTCGGGTTTGTCCGCCGTAAAGCGACGGGCCGGGTTCACCGCCGCACCAAACTCGCGCAGGGCCTTGGCGCCGATCAGCAGCGGGTAATTGAAGCTGCTGCGGTCGGTCAGGTTGACCTCCACGGTGCGCTTGACGTTACCCAGGCACAGTTCCAGATCCACCACCGGGCGCTTGGTCGGCGCGATTTTTTCGTCGTCATCCTCATCCTCTTCGGAGCGGGTCTTGATCTTGCTGATGCGCGCGATCTTGTGCTCGTAGAGTTTATTGCTCGCACCTTTGGTCGCCAGGCGGAAGCGCACCCAGTCGTCGCCGTCGCGGGTGAACGTTTCGATGTCCTTCGCCGACAGCGAGGCAGTCAGGGCGCCAGTGTCCATCTTGGCCTTGAGCACTTCGCCACCGATTTCCGGCAGCGCGATGTATTCGTAGCGCCCGTACAGGGTCGGCTCGGCGGCCAGCACTGGAAGGGCCACCAGGGAAAGCAGGGCGAGAAAGGATTTCATGCAATAGGGCTTCCTGTGTGGGTGGGGGTTTAGACCGTGACGGGTGAATTCGTTCGGTTGGACAGGTACCTGTGGCGAGGGATCTTGCTCCCGCTCGACTGCGCAGCAGTCGCAAAATCGACTCGATCATGGCCACTATGGGGGGCCGCTTCGCAGCCCAGCGGGAGCAATCTCTGGCCACAAAAGCCAACCCAGCATACCCGCCAAAAGGTGAAACATTCGTCCACGCCGATTTGGCCTGCCGCCCGAAGCTGCTTATCATGGCCCGCCCACCCGTTTGCAAGAGTCATGTATGCGCCGCCTGCTCACCGGCTGTTTCGTCACGTTGCTGTTGTTACTCAACACCCTGGTGCTGTTTGGGCCGCTGATGGTGTTCGCCCTGCTCAAACTGATCCTGCCCGGGCGCTTTCGCGACTATGCCTCCTGGGCAGTGATGTGGATCGCCGAGACCTGGGCCGAAATCGACAAACTGATCTTTGCCCTGTGCATCCCCACCCGCTGGGACATTAGCGGTGGCGCGAACCTGCGTGGCGATACGTCTTACCTGGTGATCAGCAATCACCAATCCTGGGTAGACATCCCTGCCCTGGTCCAGACCCTCAACCGGCGCACGCCGTTCTTCAAATTCTTCCTAAAGAAAGAGCTGATCTGGGTGCCGTTCCTCGGCCTGGCCTGGTGGGCATTGGACTACCCCTTCATGAAGCGCTACACCAAGGCCTTCCTGGCCAAGAACCCGGAGCTGGCTGGCAAGGACTTGGAGATCACCCGCCAGGCCTGCGAACTGTTCAAGCGCCAACCGGTCACCGTGGTGAACTACCTCGAAGGTACGCGCTTCACCGCCGCCAAAAGCCAACAGCAACAGTCACCCTTCACCCACCTGCTCAAACCCAAGGCCGGTGGCGTAGCGTTCGTGCTGGCGGCGATGGGAGAACAACTGGACGCGGTACTGGACGTGACGGTGGTGTACCCGCAAGAGCGGATTCCCGGGTTCTGGGATTTGATCAGCGGCGCGGTGCCCCGGGTCATCATCGACATCCAGACCCGCGAGCTGGACCCGGCGCTGTGGCAGGGCGATTACGAAAACGACCCGCTGTTCCGCCAGCATGTCCAGGACTGGGTCAACCAGCTCTGGAGCGAAAAGGATCGGCGCATCGCGGCCTTGCGCAGCGAGCGTGGCTGATCAGATACCGGCGCCGGCACCCCAGATACCGCCCAGGTTTTGTAGCAGCGAACTGGCCACGCCTTGTTGGCCGAGGTATTGAAGGATCACTGGAGCAAACTGGCCAATCATGCCGCTGTCCATGCCCAGCGCACTGAAGGCATTGTTCAGGTCATGGGTGTCCTTGACGTTACCCAGCAGCCCGTCGAGCAAAGCATTTTTATCCGATCCACCACCGAGCAAGCCGCCAAGGCCATTGAGCCCGCCGATGGCGCTGTTACCGGCGATCTGATCGAGGCCCGGCACGCTTTTGCTCAGTTCAGAAAACTGCGGCTCGCTGAGCCGGTTTTTCGCCAGCCCCAACATTGCACCGGCACCGCCGATGGCCTGTTCCGGAGTGATCTTAAGCTCCGAGCCCAGGGTGTTGAGCAGCCCCGCGGCTTTCGGTGCAGCGGCCACAGCGCCCTCTCCCTGTTCAGCCTGATTGCCCTGCATTGCCGACACCACATTGGCCGCATCACTGAGGCTGAACTGCGCGAAGGCTGGGCTGGCTGCCAGCGTCAACAGGCAAGACAGGGCAAAACCGCGTGAAACCTTCATTCGAACATCCTCTGAACCCTGAAAAAACCGCCCGTGAGGGGCGGCGCAAAATCGAGCGTTGGACTGGGTTGGGCAAGGATTGTTCCTCCTCCGCGATTTACATCCGAATATGCCTGAATCCATTAAATCCTTCGGTCACTTCCACTTTTCATGAAGTTTTGAGTTTGTTATCGCCAAACGCTTGCAGATCAATCGTACGTAATTCCAATTCAAGATAAACAACTGTCAGTCTTGACAGTAGTTCTCGCCACACATAGCCGCAAACATGTCGCCGACACAAAAAGTGGAGGCTGACACATGCGAAACATACTGACTGTCGGCGGCGCTGGAATGCTCTTGCTAATCATCGGCCATGTCCATGCCGGTGAGATAACCTGTCCTGCCGTCACGCAAATCCATAGGGACACTGGATCGATAGAGGTTCAGGATGATCACGAATGGGAGAGCCACAGCGTCGTGGGAGTGGCCAACCCTGCCCTGTTGCAATTCAACGGTGCCGAGTTCGCGATCCATGAATCGGACGCAGATAACCAGGCCCCGACGAGGGCAACCATTACTTGCAAGTACGGTGCGATCAACCTGACGCTGGAATATCTTCAAGTCCAAGAGCCGACCCTGCTGCCATGGACGGATAATCGTTGTGAAAGCCCGGACATAAAAACGTGCAAGCTGATCAATGCTGATGACTTCCACGGTAGCTTTTGACGGTGAATCACAACGAATTAATTGTCCCAGCGCTGCGCCTCTAAAACACCCTGCCATTGGTTGCACGGTTACCGTACAGTGCCGCTTCCTCCTGCAGAGTTTGCCTATGAATGTAAAAATTGGCGGAGCGACCCTCGCGGTCATCCTGGCGGGCATGCTCATTGCCTTCGGCGTCACCGAATGCCAGCGGGGCCCGCTGAATCCGGAACTTGCCGACGACATCAGCGAAGCGCAAAAGACCTGGCTGACCATCGAACACCGCATCAAGCGCTCCGATCCGGCCCTGACCGAGGTGAGCCGCGATCGGCAGGCGCTGACCGTGCTCTACCGTCCAGGTGCTTGCGCGGATGACTGCGAGCCCTGGGTCCCGCACATGCTGCGCGTGGTCGGCCACGGCCTGGCGGCGCTCAATGGCGCGCCAGGAGGCAAGCAATACACGCAAGTGACGGTCAAGGCACGAGTGCTCGCCGACGATGACGTGGAGCTGGTCTACGACATGCAGGGCTTCGACGCCATCAAGACGCAACAGGGTGGCTACGTCACCTTTGCCAGCATGCCCCGCAATCTGAATTTCAGCGGCGCTGCATTGGCCCAGGCGCAAGACTATTGCCAAGGCCCTAGCGCGCGGGGTTTCTACCCTGAATTCTGCGACCGGGTCGGGGCCGCAACTGCACGTCAATAACCGTGGCGAGGGAGCTTGCTCCCGCTCGAGTGCGAAGCGCTCGCCGCTGGTATCTGAAACGCAGGGGGCTGCTGTCCCTTTGTGGCGAGGGGATTTATCCCCGCTGGGCTGCGAGCAGCCCTAAAGCCGCGAACTCAATCCTCCTGACACACCGAGTTGCCTGGTTTGGGGGCTGCTTCGCAGCCCAGCGGGAGCAATCTCTGGCCACAGTGGACGCGGTGTTCCTGCCTGAATACTCACGACCAAAAATCCCACAACTACTTGGGAAATCCCCCGCAACTTCGAACCTTGCACCGCTCTACAGACGAAAACCTATAGTTCGTCTCGGTCGTCCAGTGGGCGACCCGGGTTTGGCGACTCGGAAAACCACGGTCAGAACTCCTATTTTTTATCAATGAGGCTCTAGCCATGAACCCATACATCCCCATCACCGGCGTCGACTGCACCCCTGCCACCCTGTTCATCGATACCCAAGCCCCCCTCGACTTCGCCCTGCTCCTGGCGATTCCGTTGCGCGATGGCTGCGATGTACTGGACGTGATCGGCCGCCGCTTACAGGTGCAAGCCATGGCATGACCGCCACGTGACCGTCATCTGAATATCACCTGTAATCGGTTATTCCCTCTCGGTATTGCCTACTGTCAACTCTGACAGTAGGCAGCGATTTGCCCCGATCCTAAGCTCCCGTTGTGTCAACGAAAACAAGGCCATGGGCAACCACGCCTTTATCCATTCGGGCAAGCAGGACAATAAAAATGAACGACCGAATCAAGGGAACCGTTAAATGGTTTAACGATGCAAAGGGCTATGGCTTCATTACGTGCGGCAAAGGCGGCGAGGAATTGTTCGTTCACTACTCGGCGATATCCGGGGAAGGTTATAAAACCTTGAAAGAGAGACAAACCGTCTCCTTTGAAATCGAGCAGGGAGCCAAAGGCATGCAGGCCACGAGAGTGACGCCGGAAAAAAGACTGCACCATTCAGGGAACTGCGAAGATTAACTCCTGAGCGACAGCAGTGCCAGAACGGTGCTGTCTAAACCGACGAATAAAAAGGGCGACATCACTGTCGCCCTTTTTCCGTCTTGCCTTTACCGCTTACGCCGCACTAAACAACTTATGCGGATCAATCACAAACTTCTTCGGCACGCCCGCATCGAACTCGCCATAGCCTTTCGGCGCGTCGTCCAGGCTGATCACCTGTACGCCGACGATTTCCGCGATGTTGATGCGGTCCCACATGATCGCCTGCATCAGCTGGCGGTTGTACTTCATCACCGGGGTCTGGCCGGTGTGGAAGCTGTGGGATTTAGCCCAGCCAAGGCCGAAGCGGATGCTCAGGCTGCCCATTTTCGCCGCGGCATCGACTGCGCCCGGGTCTTCGGTGACGTAGAGGCCGGGGATGCCGATCTTGCCGGCGACACGGACCACGCCCATCAACGAGTTGAGTACGGTGGCCGGGGCTTCGTGCTTGACGCCGTCATGGCCATGACCACGGGCTTCGAAGCCGACGCAGTCAACGGCGCAATCCACTTCTGGCTCGCCCAGCAGTGCAGCGATTTGCTCGTGCAGCGGGGTGTCGGTGGACAGGTCGACAACTTCGAAACCTTGAGCCTTGGCATGGGCCAGGCGGACTGAGTTGACGTCACCGATGATCACTACCGCAGCGCCCAACAGGCGTGCGGAAGCGGCAGCCGCCAGGCCAACCGGACCGGCGCCGGCGATGTAGACGGTGCTGCCAGGCCCCACGCCCGCGGTAACGGCGCCGTGGTAGCCGGTCGGCAGGATGTCGGACAGGCAAGTCAGGTCGCGGATTTTCTCCATGGCCTTGTCGCGGTCCGGCAGTTTCAGCAGGTTGAAGTCGGCGTACGGCACCAGCACGTATTCGGCCTGGCCACCGGTCCAGTCGCCCATGTCCACGTAACCGTAGGCACCGCCGGCACGGGCCGGGTTGACGGTCAGGCAGACGCCTGTGTGTTGCTCTTTGCAGGAACGGCAGCGCCCGCAAGCCACGTTGAACGGCACCGACACCAGATCACCGATTTTCAGGTTCTCGACATCGCTGCCCTTTTCAATCACTTCACCAGTGATTTCATGACCCAGGACCAGACCGGTCTGAGCCGTGGTACGGCCGCGCACCATGTGCTGGTCAGAGCCGCAGATGTTGGTGGAGACCACGCGCAGGATGACACCATGCTCAATCTTCCTGCCGCGCGGGTCCTGCATTTTTGGATAGTCGATTTTCTGTACTTCGACCTTACCGTTGCCGAGATACACGACACCACGATTACCAGACATGCTTTCACCTCGCTGTTGTTTTTATGGAACTGCGTTGCCCAGGCAGGCAGCGCGTTGATTGCTCGGGTAGTGCTTGTGTCTTGTTTCTTTGTTGGTTGTAAGGGCCTCTTCGCGGGCAAGCCCGCTCCCACATTGTGTTTTGGTGGACTTGGCATCTTCTTACCGACACAAATCCTGTGGGAGCGGGCTTGCTCGCGAATGGCTGCGAAGCGGCCCCAAAAATCTAAAGAACGACCGTGCGATTGGCGTTCAAGAACACCCTTCTTTCAATGTGATACCCCACCGCCCGGGCCAAGGTGAGCCCTTCGATATCCCGGCCCTTGGCGATCAGGTCTTCGGGATAGTGGCTGTGGTCCACCACTTCCACGCCTTGGGCGATGATCGGGCCTTCGTCCAAGTCGTTGTTGATGTAGTGCGCCGTGGCGCCGACCAGTTTCACGCCCTTGTTGTAGGCCTGGTGATACGGCTTGGCGCCCTTGAAACCCGGCAGCAGGGAGTGGTGGATGTTGATCGCCTTGCCGTCGAGCTTGCGGCACAACTCCGGCGACAACACTTGCATGTAGCGGGCGAGAATCACCAACTCGGCGCCGGTGTCTTCGATCACCTGCCACACCTGCCGCTCCTGGGAGGGCTTGTCGTTCGGGTCCAGGGGGAAATGGTAGTAGGGAATCTGGTGCCAGTCGGCCAACGGCTTGAGGTCCGGGTGGTTGGACACCACGGCCACCACGTCCATGGACAATTGGCCGATGCGTTGACGATAGAGCAGGTCGTTGAGGCAGTGATCAGCCTTGGACACCATGATCACGACTTTGGGCCGGTAGTTGGGCGCGGTCAGTTCGAAGACCATGCCAAAGGCTTCGGCACGTTCGGCCAGGCCGCTGCGAAAGTTTTGCTCGTCAAAGCCATCCGGCTGGCGGAATTCCACGCGAATGAAGAAACGCCCCGAGAGCCGGTCGTCGAAGGAATGGTGCTCGGTGACGTAGCAGCCCTGCTCGAACAGAAAGCGGGTCACCGCATCCACCGTACCGAGCACACTGGGGCAGTCGGCGGTGAGAATCCATGTGTCTGGGGCGCGACTCATTGCGGTGACTCCTGTTCAAATTAACTGGGCGACAAACAACCCTGTGGCGAGGGAGCTTGCTCCCGCTCGGTTGCGTAGCAACCGCCAAAAGCGAGGGCCGCTTCGCAGCCCAGCGGGAGCAAGCTCCCTCGCCACAAAAGCAGTCCAAGGCCATCAATCAGGCCTGCACGCTCAACCCATACTCAGCCGCGGCATCCTGCAACCATAGCCACCAGTAATCGGAGAAGCTGCGGCGGATCACCAGTTCCCAGGTGTCTTCGGCGGTGTGGCGGATCACCAGTTGCGACTTGGCAAACACAGTGCCCACGGCCTTGCCCACCGGGAAGTTGCTGGGATGTACATCGTAGCTGGTGGATTTCATCAGCACGTCGCGCACGTTCGGGCCGGACAGCTCAAGGATCTGCTGGCCGCCGCTGACGTTGACGATCTGGATATGCAGGTCACCCAAGGCTTCGCGCAATTTTTTCTCGGCGGCAAACTCTTCACCGCTTGGCACCACCAGCAGCCACTCGTCCGGGCCGAGCCATTGCAGGCTGGTTTCACCCTTGACGATGACGGCCAGGGCGCCCGGCAATTCCAGGCCCAGGGCCTTGTGCACGCCGGCGGCGAACGCCGGGTCGTGGCCATCGCCACGAATGGTCAGATGGCCCAGGAGTTTTTTCTCGCGCACGGTCACACCGGCGTTCTTGCGGCCCTTGCCTACCAGGCTGGCGAGGTCGGCATGGTGCAGCGACGACTCGGCCTTGGCCCCGGTGGTTGGGCGTTGTTGGTACACGTTGACTGCGGTCATGTGGAGCACCTGTCTGAATGCTGTTGAGTCAAACTCTTGTGGTGGCTGTGAGGCCGTCATCGCGAGCAAGCTCGCTCCCACAATGGATTGATGCCTGGCTCAAATTTCATTGGCGACTTCGATCCTGTGGGAGCGAGCTTGCTCGCGATGGGAGCGACTCGGTATCGCCCCCTCCCACAGCACCTCAAGCCACTAAATATTCTGCCGATCCCCCTTCGGATCGAAGAACACCGAAGAAACAATCTCTGCCTCGATCACGCTGCCATCGGCCAATGGCGCGAACACTCGCTCGCCCATCCGCTTGAGGCCGCCCTTGACCACACCCATGGCAAATGAATAACCCAGGGAGTTGTGGGCATAGCTGGAGGTCACGTGGCCGACCATGGTCATCGGGATCGCCTGCTTGGTGTTGAACACCAGTTGCGCGCCTTCCGGCAGCCAGACATTCGGGTCGATCGGCTTGAGGCCCACCAGTTGCTTGCGGTCCTCACGCACACAGTCTTCGCGATTCATGCCACGCCAGCCGATCCACGAGAAAGGTTTGGTGCGGCCTACGCACCAGCCCATGTTCAAGTCGTCCGGGGTCATCGAGCTGTCGGTGTCCTGGCCGACGATGATGAAGCCCTTCTCGGCCCGCAGTACGTGCATGGTCTCGGTGCCGTACGGGGTCAGGTTGTATTTCTTACCCGCCTCGACGATCTGCTCGAGCACGCCCATGGCGTAGTCGGCCTGTACGTTGATTTCGTACGACAGCTCACCGGTGAACGAGATCCGGAACACCCGCGCCGGCACGCCGCCCACCAGGCCTTCCTTCCAGGTCATGAACGGGAAAGCGTCCTTGTCCAGGTCGATGTCGGTGACGTCGCTCAGCAGCTTGCGGCTGTTGGGGCCCGACAGGGTCATGGTCGCCCAGTGGTCGGTGACCGAGGTGAAGTACACCTTCAGGTCCGGCCATTCGGTCTGGTGATAGATCTCCAGCCATTGCAGCACGCGCGCCGCGCCGCCAGTGGTGGTGGTCATCAGGAAGTGGTTGTCCGCCAGACAGGCCGTTACGCCGTCGTCGAAGACCATGCCGTCTTCCTTGCACATCAGGCCGTAGCGGGCCTTGCCCACGTCGAGCTTGGTCCAGGCGTTGGTGTAGACGCGGTTGAGGAACTCGCGGGCATCCGGGCCCTGGATGTCGATCTTGCCCAGGGTCGAGGCGTCCAGCAGGCCGACGCTGTCGCGCACGGCCTTGCATTCGCGCTTGACCGCAGCGTGCAGGTCTTCGCCATTCTTTGGGAAGTACCATGGGCGCTTCCATTGGCCGACGTCTTCGAATTCAGCACCGTTTTTTACATGCCAGGCATGCAGCGCGGTGAAGCGCACCGGTTCGAAGATGTGCCCACAGTGCCGGCCGGCTACGGCGCCGAAAGTCACTGGCGTGTAGTTCGGGCGGAACATGGTGGTGCCCATCTGCGGGATGCTCACGTTCAGCGAGCGGGCCGCGATGGCCAGGCCGTTGACGTTGCCCAGCTTGCCCTGGTCGGTGCCGAAGCCCAGTGCGGTGTAGCGCTTGACGTGCTCCACCGACTCGAAGCCTTCGCGGGTGGCGAGTTCGATGGCGGCGGCGGTGACGTCATTCTGCAGGTCGACGAATTGCTTCGGCGCCCGTGCGGTGGATTTTTCGTGCGGCACCTGGAACAGCGCCAGGGTCGGTTCTTCATGACGGCTCAGGGCTTTGGGCAACACGCCCTCCACCGCTTTGAAGCCGGCTTCACTGGCCGCGCGCACGCCGCCCTCGAAGCCATCGGCCAAGGTATCGCCGAGGCTGTAGACGCCATTCACGCCGCCCACGCACACACGTTTCTGCGGTGCCTCGCCCGGTACGAAACCGAGGATGTCTTCACGCCAGATCGGCTTGCCGCCCAAGTGCGAAGCCAGGTGAACCACCGGGCTGTAGCCGCCGGAAGTGGCCACCAGGTCGCAGTCCAGCCATTCGCCAGGGCTGGTGACTTTATGGGCACGGACGTCGATCGCGGCAACACGTGCCCCGGTGACGCGCTTGCTGCCACGGGCCTCGACCACGGCGCTGCCGGTGAGGATGCGAATGCCTTTGGCACGCGCCTCTTCTACCAGCGCACCACGAGGGTTGGTGCGGGCGTCGGCGATAGCCACCACTTGCAGGCTGGCGTCGATCCAGTCCAGGGCTACGCGATAGGCGTGGTCGTTGTTGGTGCTCAACACCAGTTTCTTGCCCGGTGCCACGCCGTAGCGGCGCACGTAGGTGGACACCGCGCCGGCCAGCATGTTGCCCGGCACGTCGTTGTTGCCGTAGACCAGTGGCCGTTCGCAGGCACCGGTCGCCAGCACCACGCGCTTGGCGCGGACACGGTTGATGCGCTGGCGGACCTGGCCAATCGGCGCACGGTCACCGAGGTGGTCGGTGAGGCGCTCGTGAATGGTCAGGAAGTTATGGTCGTGGTAACCGTTCACCGTGGCGCGAGGCAGCAGCACCACGTCGGGCATCGACTTGAGTTCAGCGACAACAGAGGCTACCCATTCGGTTGCTGGCTTGCCGTCCAGGCTCTCGCGGGAGTCGAGCAGGCTGCCGCCGAACTCTTCCTGCTCATCAGCCAAAATCACCCGTGCACCGCTGCGGGCTGCGGCCAATGCGGCGGCCAGGCCGGCAGGGCCGGCGCCGACAATCAGCACGTCGCAGTGACGGTTCATGTAGTCGTAGGTGTCCGGATCGTTCTCGGTCGGCGAGCGACCTAACCCTGCGGCCTTACGGATGTACTTCTCGTAAGTCATCCAGAACGATTGCGGGTACATGAAGGTTTTGTAGTAGAAACCCGGCGGCATCAGCTTGCCGCCGACCTTGCCGAGAATGCCCATCATGTCGTTGTTCACGTTCGGCCAGCCGTTGGTGCTGGTGGCGACCAAACCTTGATACAGCGCCTGTTGCGTGGCGCGCACGTTAGGGATCTGCGTGGCTTCGGTAGCACCGATCTGCAGCACCGCGTTCGGCTCTTCGGCGCCGGCGGCGAAGATGCCGCGCGGGCGGGAATACTTGAAGCTGCGACCAATGATGTCGACGCCGTTGGCCAGCAATGCCGCGGCCAGGGAATCGCCCTCAAAGCCTTTGTAGGTCTGGCCGTTGAAGGTAAAGCTCAGCACTTTGTTGCGGTCGATCCGTCCGCCGTTGGACAGGCGATTGATCTGGCTCATACCTTCTCTCCCAGAGCCTGTGCAGCCGCTTTCGGACTGTCAGCCTTGTCGGTGAACTGCGGCTTTTGGCCGATCTTGTAGGTTTCGAGAATCTCGTAGGTCACGGTGTCACGGGTCGCGTTGAAGTACTGACGGCAACCGGCGACGTGGTCCCACAATTCATGGTGCAACCCGCGTGGGTTGTCACGGAAGAACATGTAGTCGCCCCACTCCGCGTCGGTGCAGGCGTTCGGATCCAGCGGACGCGGGATGTGCGCCTGGCCGGATGCATGGAATTCCTCTTCGGAGCGCAGTTCGCCGCAGTGAGGACAGAAGATGTGCAACATAGGGATTTCTCCTGTTAGTGGGCGACGGCAGCAGCGCCGTGTTCGTCGATCAGTGCGCCGTTGTGGAAACGGTCGATGGAAAACGGCGCGGCCAGTGGGTGCATTTCACCCTTGGCCAGGCTTGCAGCGAAGACGTTGCCCGAGCCCGGGGTGGCCTTGAAGCCGCCGGTGCCCCAACCGCAGTTGAAGAACATGTTCGGCACCGGAGTCTTGGAGATGATCGGGCAGGCGTCCGGCGTGGTGTCGACGATGCCGCCCCACTGGCGGTTCATGCGCACTCGCGAAAGCACCGGGAACATCTCGACGATGGCCTGGACGGTGTGTTCGATCACCGGGTAGGAGCCGCGCTGGCCGTAGCCGTTGTAGCCGTCGATACCGGCACCGATCACCAGGTCGCCCTTGTCGGACTGGCTGATGTAGCCGTGCACGGCGTTGGACATGATCACGCTGTCGATAATCGGCTTGATCGGCTCGGACACCAGCGCTTGCAGCGGGTGGGATTCGATCGGCAGGCGGAAGCCGGCGAGCTTGGCCATGTGCCCGGAGTTACCGGCGGTCACCACACCGACGCGCTTGGCGCCGATGAAGCCCTTGTTGGTTTCCACACCGATGCACACGCCGTTTTCCTTGCGGAAACCGATCACTTCGGTCTGCTGGATCAGGTCCACGCCCAAGGCATCGGCGGCCCGGGCAAAGCCCCAGGCCACGGCATCGTGACGGGCCACGCCGCCGCGACGCTGGACGGTGGCGCCCATCACCGGGTAGCGGGTGTTTTTCGAGCAATCCAGGTAAGGAATTTCGTCAGCCACTTGCTTGGCGTTGAGCAGTTCGCCGTCCACGCCGTTGAGGCGGTTGGCGCTGACTCGACGCTCGGAATCACGGATGTCCTGCAGGGTGTGGCACAGGTTGTAGACGCCACGCTGGGAGAACATCACGTTGTAGTTCAAGTCCTGGGAC
The DNA here is from genome assembly GCF_000585995.1 of Pseudomonas brassicacearum. Lineage (NCBI taxonomy): Bacteria > Pseudomonadati > Pseudomonadota > Gammaproteobacteria > Pseudomonadales > Pseudomonadaceae > Pseudomonas > Pseudomonas brassicacearum. Next base: position 6,114,867 of record NZ_CP007410.1, read on the forward strand.
AGGCCTTCCCAGAGCTTCATCGCGTGTTCGTACAGGTGGGCCGATTCGTCCCACAGGTAGTTGGAGCGCACGATGGTGGTGTTGCGCGCGGTGTTACCGCCGCCCAGCCAGCCTTTCTCGACCACGGCCACGTTGGTGATGCCGTGTTCTTTAGCCAGGTAATAGGCGGTCGCCAGACCATGCCCGCCGCCGCCGACGATGACCACGTCGTAGACTTTTTTCGGTGTCGGCGTACGCCACATCCGCTGCCAGTTTTCGTGATGGCTGAGAGAGTGCTTGAAGAGGCCGAAGCCCGAATAGCGTTGCATAGTCATTACTCCAAAACCGACTCAGCGATAAACCGGGAAGTCCGCGCACAGGGCCGCTACTTGCTGGGCAACGTTGGCCTCGACATCGGCGTCGCCGAGGTTGTCGAGGATGTCGCAGATCCAGCCGGCCAGCGTGACGCACTGGGAGACCTTGAAACCGCGAGTGGTCACCGCCGGGGTGCCGATGCGCAGACCCGAAGTCACGAACGGCGATTGCGGATCGTTCGGCACAGCGTTCTTGTTCACGGTGATGTGGGCGCGGCCCAAGGCAGCATCGGCATCCTTGCCGGTCAGGCCCTGACGAATCAGGCTGACCAGGAACAGGTGGTTATCGGTGCCACCGGACACTACATCGTAGCCGCGCTTGATGAACACGCCAGCCATGGCCTGGGCGTTATCGATCACTTGCTGCTGGTAAACCTTGAAGCCTGGCTCCGCCGCTTCCTTGAAGCACACTGCCTTGCCGGCGATCACGTGCATCAGCGGGCCGCCCTGGGCGCCCGGGAATACTGCGGCGTTGAGCTTTTTCTCGATCTCTTCGTTGGCCTTGGCCAGGATCAGGCCACCACGTGGACCGCGCAGGGTTTTGTGGGTGGTGGTGGTGACCACGTCGGCGTACGGCAGCGGGTTCGGGTACAGACCGGCGGCGACCAGACCGGCCACGTGGGCCATGTCGACGAACAGCAGGGCACCGACTTTGTCGGCGATCTGACGGAAACGTGGGAAGTCGAGGGTCTTGGAGTAAGCCGAGAAACCGGCCACGATCATTTTCGGCTTGTGCTCGACCGCCAGGCGCTCAACTTCGTCGTAGTCGATCAGGCCGGTGGTGGTGTCGATGCCGTATTGCACCGCGTTATAGAGCTTGCCCGAGGACGACACTTTGGCGCCGTGGGTCAGGTGACCACCGTGGGCCAGGCTCATGCCCAGGATGGTGTCGCCGGCCTGCAGCAAGGCCAGGTACACGGCGCTGTTGGCCGAAGACCCGGAGTGCGGCTGGACGTTGGCGTAATCGGCGCCGAACAGTTGCTTGGCGCGTTCGATGGCCAGGGCTTCGACTTTGTCGACGTGCTCGCAGCCACCGTAGTAGCGCTTGCCCGGATAGCCTTCGGCGTACTTGTTGGTCAGGCCGCTGCCCTGGGCCTGCATCACGCGCTTGCTGGTGTAGTTTTCTGACGCGATCAGCTCGATGTGATCTTCCTGGCGTTGCTCTTCGGCGTTCATCGCCGCCAGCAGTGCATCGTCGTAACCTTGAATCTGATCTTGCTTGCTGAACATCGCGTCTCTCCCAGCGGCGGCGGTGCGCCTTTCGTCTCGGTGAGGCACGGACCATTCGGTCGTGCCCTTTGGATGCGATGGTATGGCCGGCGCAGGCAGGTCAAATGCCTATGGACGCCACACAAAGGTGCGTTTACGACATGCACTCAAATGGAATGGAACACCGACCCTGTGGCGAGGGAGCTTGCTCCCGCTCGACTGCGAAGCAGTCGTAAAACCGGCAAAAGCGGTGCAGCTGACAAATCACCTTCTCAGGCTTGGGCTACTTCGTAGCCCAGCGGGAGCAAGCTCCCTCGCCACAAGGGCTATGCGGCGATCTGGCGAACCGCGAGCAACAGTAGAAAATGCGCGGGATAAAGGCCATACGCCCAGCGCCGCATCGCCGGTGGCTGAAAACGACCGGCCTGTCGCAAAAGCATCAGCCCAAGCCCTGGCGCAATCAGGCAAGCCACCAACCCCCACAACGCCACCGCATCCCCCAGCCACGCCGCGCCATACAACACCCGCCATTGATTGGCCGCCACGCACACCAACCCTGGCAACAACGCGAAATACCAGGGCCGGCGCAACACCAGCAACATCGCCAGCGGCAGCAGCACGCCAAAGAAGCCGAACATCAATTGCGACGAAAACAACGCCGCCAACAGCAACGCTCCCAGCGCCAGGCCTCGCGCCTCCAAGGTCGGCGTCTGCCAGCTACGCGCCACCAACAGCCCCAGGGTCAGGGTTGGCAGTACATTCAGGGTGGCGGGGTCGGGGAAGAACAGCCGGTAGGGAATCTCGCTCACAGCGCTGAACAACAGCAGCCAGCCCAAATAACGCCACGGGCCGGCGCTGGCTCCGGTACGCCCCAGGTTCGCTGCCATTGCCAGACAGAACCACGGAAACGCCAGGCGTCCCGGTACGTACAGCCAATCGACGGAGAACCCGACATATCGCAGATGATCGAGCACCATCGCCAACAGAGCCAGCCACTTGAGCAGGTCCAGGGCCCCGTCACGGCGGCTCATGTGTACAGCGGCCCAATGGCTTTGTGAGTTTCTGACAGCAACATCCGGTGTGTTCCCCCGCTAATCTTGGGTAAAGTGCGCACCAACATCGACCACGGCGCTGCGGACCCAAGCACGCCAGACCATGGAACCCCTCACCCGGGAATTCCGCCAGGGAACTCTTTACCCAGGACTCTCTACCTCAGGAGCAAGGCCATGACCGACAAGAGTCAACAGTTTGCCAGCGACAACTATTCCGGTATTTGCCCCGAAGCCTGGGCGGCCATGGAAGAAGCCAACCAGGGCCACCAGCGTGCCTACGGTGACGACGAGTGGACCCATCGCGCGGCGGACGATTTCCGTGCCCTGTTCGAAACCGACTGCGAAGTGTTCTTCGCGTTCAATGGCACGGCGGCCAACTCCCTGGCGCTGTCCTCACTGTGCCAGAGTTACCACAGCGTGATCTGCTCGGAAACCGCCCACGTCGAAACCGACGAATGTGGCGCGCCAGAATTTTTCTCCAATGGTTCCAAGCTGTTGGTCGCACGCACTGAAAACGGCAAGCTGACCCCCGAAGCCATCCGCGAGATCGCCCTCAAGCGCCAGGACATTCATTATCCCAAGCCACGGGTCGTGACCCTGACCCAGGCCACGGAAGTCGGCAGCGTCTACACCCCGGATGAAATCCGCGCCATCAGCGTCACCTGCAAGGAATTGGGGCTGAACCTGCACATGGACGGCGCGCGGTTCTCCAATGCCTGTGCCTTCCTCGGCTGCTCCCCGGCGGACCTGACCTGGAAGGTCGGCGTGGACGTGTTGTGTTTCGGCGGTACGAAAAACGGCATGGCGGTGGGTGAAGCGATCCTGTTCTTCAATCACGACCTGGCGGTGGACTTCGACTACCGCTGCAAACAGGCCGGGCAACTAGCCTCGAAAATGCGCTTTCTCTCCGCGCCCTGGGTCGGCCTGCTGCACAACGATGCCTGGCTCAAGCACGCCCGCCACGCCAACCACTGCGCCCAATTGCTCGCGCAACTGGTGAGCGACATTCCTGGCGTGGAACTGATGTTCCCGGTCCAGGCCAACGGCGTATTCCTGCAACTCTCGGAACCGGCCATCGCCGCCCTCACTGCCCGGGGCTGGCGTTTCTACACCTTCATCGGCAAGGGCGGCGCCCGCTTCATGTGTTCGTGGGATACCGAAGAAGCGCGGGTGCGGGAATTGGCGGTGGCTATTCGGGAAGTGATGAGTCTTTAAGGCGTCTACCCAAAGCCAGGGTGGCTTTGGGAGGCTTTTGTGGCGAGGGAGCTTGCTCCCGCTGGGCTGCGCAGCAGCCCCCAGATTTCAGAAGCAACGACTGCTGCGCAGCCGAGCGGGAGCAAGCTCCCTCGCCACAGGGGGCCGCCGCTGATCAGAACTCGATCCGCACATCCCCCTTCGGCACGCTGCAGCACGACAGGATGTACCCTTCGGCCTCGTCGTCCTCGGTGATCCCGCCGTTGTGGTCCATTTCCACTTCCCCGCCCAGCTTCAATACCTTGCAGGTTCCGCAGATGCCCATGCCGCAAGCCTTGGGGATCATCATGCCGAGCTTGGCGGCGGCGGCGTGGACGGTTTCGCCCGGGCCCACGCGAATGCTTTTGCCGGAAGAGGTGAACTCCACCAGATGCAGATCGGCGGCATCGACTTGCGGTGCGTCGGCGGCCTGTTCGGCTTGTTCCACGGCGTCGGCGCGGGCTTCCGGTGGCGTGGCGCCGAAGGACTCCTCGTGATAACGCGTCATGTCGAAGCCGGCGGCTTCCAACAGACGCTTGACCGCATTCATGTACGGCGTCGGGCCGCAGCAGAATACTTCGCGCTCCAGGAAGTCCGGCGTCATCAGCTCCAGCATCTTGTGGTTCAGGTAACCGCGATAACCGGCCCAAGGCTCACCCAAACCGTGCTTTTCGCAAATCAGATGCAGGTTGAAGTTGTCGATCCGCGACGCCATGTGCTCCAGCTCGCGGTGGTAGATGATGTCCTTGGGCGAGCGGGCGCTGTGGATGAATACCATGTCGACGTTGGCGTTGGTGTCGTAGTACCAACGCGCCATGGACATCACCGGGGTGATACCGACGCCGCCGCTGAGGTAAAGCACCTTGGGGCTGGAGAAGTCGATGGCGTTGAACAACCCAACCGGCCCGTGCACCGCCAGCTCCTGGCCTTCGTGCAGGGTGTCATGCAGCCAGTTGGAAACCTTGCCCCCCGGCACGCGCTTGATGGTCACCGAGAAACTGTAGGGCACCGACGGCGAGCTGGAGATCGTGTAGGAGCGCATGATCGGCTGGCCTTCGATTTCCAGCTCGAGGGTGACAAACTGTCCTGGCTTGAAAAAGAACAGGATCGGCTGGTCAGCCATGAAGCAGAACGTGCGCACATCCCAGGTTTCCTGGATGACTTTGACGCAACGCACGATATGTCGGCCATTGGCCCAGGTCTGGGTCGTGACCGGGTTCAGGAAGTTATTGGACATGCTGATCTCCACGGCCGACTACCGGCCTTCATGATGGCGATTGTGCGCAGGCGCCTGAACGGCCATTTACCTATCTGCGACATTCACATACTTATCGCGACCAGCCCTTAACTACAGGGCCTTACGCGTCGGGAACAGATTGGGCCATGTCGCCCATGGATAAGGTTCGGCCCCTGCGCGGCCCCACACTCGCCCCAACAGACAAACAATATTTTTTGCCTTGCGTAGCACAACCGATCAGCCACTTTCGCGGCCACGTAGAGGGCCTTGAGGATAAAACGATGGACGTCACCACTACCCTGAGCCTGGGCGATCCGCTGGAACCCGCACGCAAGGCCACCGCACAGATGCTACAGGAGCGCGAGCGCACGTTCTCGCTGCCTCAGCCGTTCTACAGCGATGAGCGCCTGTTTGATATCGACATGCAGGAAATCTTCCAGAAGGAATGGTTGATCGCCGGCATGACCTGCGAAATCCCGGCCAAGGGCAACTACCTGACCCTGCAAGTCGGCAAGAACCCGATCATCGTGATTCGCGGCGCCGACGGCGTGGTGCATGCCTTCCATAACGTTTGCCGTCACCGTGGTTCGCGGTTGTGCACCAGTGAAAAGGGCAAGGTCGCCAAACTGGTTTGCCATTACCACCAGTGGACCTACGAGCTGGACGGTCGCCTGCTGTTCGCCGGCACCGAAATGGGCGCCGACTTCGACATGAAGCAATACGGCTTGAAACCCGTGAACGTGAAGACCGCCGGTGGCTACATCTTCATCAGCCTGGCGGAGAACCCGCCGGCCATTGATGACTTCCTGGCGACCTTGACCCACTACATGGAACCCTACGACATGGAAAACACCAAGGTGGCGGTGCAAACCACCTTGATGGAAAAGGCCAACTGGAAGCTGGTGCTGGAAAACAACCGCGAGTGCTACCACTGCGGCGGCGCGCACCCGGAACTGCTCAAGACCCTGCTGGAATGGGACGACGTCACCGACCCGCGCGCCGACCAGGCCTTCAAGGACCACGTGGCCGCCTCCGCCGCCGCCTGGGATGCCGAGAAGATCCCTTACGCCCACGCCAGTTTCGGCCTGCGTAACCGCATCGTGCGCATGCCGCTGCTCAAGGGCACCGTGTCGATGACCATGGACGGCAAGCAAGGCTGCGCCAAGCTGATGGGCCGCATCAAGAACCCGGACCTGGGCTCGATGCGCATCCTGCACCTGCCGCACTCGTGGAACCACTGCATGGGCGACCACATCATCGTGTTCACCGTGTGGCCGATCAGCGCCCAGGAAACCATGGTCACCACCAAGTGGATCGTGCACAAGGACGCGGTCGAAGGCGTGGACTACGACGTGGCGCGCATGCGCCAGGTCTGGGACGCCACCAACGACCAGGACCGTCGCCTGGCCGAAGAAAACCAGCGCGGCATCAATTCCACCGCCTACCAACCGGGCCCGTACTCCAAGACCTATGAGTTCGGCGTGGTGAACTTCGTGGACTGGTACAGCGAGCGCATGCTCAACAACCTGGGGGCCGAGCCAGCGCCGTACCTCAAGGGCGTTCCGGTCCAGGGCTAAAATCAAAAGCTTCGCGAGCAAGCCCGCTCCCACAGTTGACCGAGTTTCTTCAGAAAGAATGCGGTCGAATGTGGGAGCGGGCTTGCTCGCGAAGACGGTCTCCCATTCACCCGATTACTGTGAAGACCACCGCACCGACCCATCCTCCCCATAAAACGTCTCGACAATCTCCTCCCCCTTCAGCCGCACCTTCACATACCCATTCAACACCCGCTGCGGATACGCCTCGTCTCCCGCCAACTGCGTTTCCGACCACAACACCCGGGCATGCCCATTCAACTCGCTGGTAGTACCGTAGGGAATCGCCCCGTGCCCGGCGCAGCGCGCATGCAGCCCGCCTTGCGGCGCGTAGCAGATACCGTTGTGCAAATGCCCCCAATACCAATAATCCGGCTCGCGCCCCAAGGCATCGCACACCGGTTGGTAAAGCGCCGTCTTGTTGTGACCGGAAATATCAAAACCCTGGTGATGACTGAGCACCATGAGTTTCTTGCGCTTGGGCAGGGTCTTCATCCACTCGATCTGCTGGGTGTTTAGGGTACCGTCCATGTACAGGTTCATGGCATCCGAGGCGTAGGCGCTGTCGAGGCCGACCACCAGCCAGTCGTCGTTGTACAAGGCAAAGTAGCTGGTGCCCTGCTGCACCGGGAAACGCTTGGACAGTTCCTTGAAATAGCCGTGGGCACCGCTGTACATCTCGTGGTTGGAGTTAAGGGTGAACGAGCCATGCTTACCCTGAGGCCAGCCGACCATGTCGACGTCTTCCTGGGAATGGGTGCCAGCGTAATACACGTCACCCAGATGGATGGTGAAATCGGCCAGGGCCAGTTGCATCTGGTTGGCCACCGCCACCGCCGGCGCATGACTGTCGAACGGCCCGGTGCCCCAGTCGCCAGCGATAGCCAGCACCACGTCGTTGTCCATTTTCACCAACGCCGGGTTGGTAGCGAACGGCGCGTGGTGGCGCAGGTTCTCGATCCACTTGAGCAGCGCCTCGCTCCACAACAGGTCCAGCAGTTCCCATTTGCGACAACCCAGCAAGGTGCCGTCCTTGAGCACCCGGGTCGGCAACTCGTCCTCGCTTTGCGGCAGGGGCGTGGCGTTGCCGATCTTGAGGATCGACAAGCCGTGCGACAACTCCCATGGCACGGCCGGTTCGTCATCCGGCAGGTCGCCGTGGTCGATGACGTGCCGCGCCTGGTCGTGCCCCCTTTGCAGCAACTTGACGATGGCCTGGAACTCCTCGGGTTCCAGATCGTTGACGAGTTTCTTCCAGGACATCTCCAGCCGTGTGACCAACCCGTGCAGGCGGACCTTGACCTTGTCGAACTCATGTTCCCAATGGTGCAGTAATGACATGTGAACGCTCCTTCGCATTGCCCTGGGCTACAGGGTTTTCATGAATTCGATCAGGGCCCGTTTGTCGACGTCCGACAGCTGCGTGCCATACAAATGGCCGCTGTTGTGGTTGCCTTCCAGGCGGGTGTCGTATTTGAAATCTGCCGACGCCTTCATCTGCGCGCCGCTGGTGATAAAGCCAACCTTCTCCTGGTCGTAAATGTCGGAGCCGGTGTAGAACACTTGCGGCCGTTGCTCCGGCGGTTGCAGCAAATCCCACAGGGTCGGCACCGAGCCGTTGTGCAGGTACGGCGCCCGCAGCCAGACGCCGTCGGTGGGCGTGTTGCTGTAGCTTTGGGTCTTGCGGTAGGCGCCGAAGTCGAACGGTGGTTTCTTGAAGCCGTGGAACGCCGTCACCAGCCCGGTGGTGAAGGAGTTCAGGCGATGGGGGTCGGTGCCCAACTGATCGATGTTGGTGGTGACCTGGCCCGTGTCGGTGCGGCCGAAGTCATGACAACTGGCGCAGTTTTTCTCCCAGATCGGTTTGCCCTGGGCGACTTTCGCCTGATCCAGGGCGAACGGCCAGGCCGGTGCCTTGTGCCCCAGCAACCAATTGGTCACCCGGTTGAAACTCGGCGGCAGCACCGATTGCGGCGTCGCCCCCACGGCCATGGCCGCTGCGTAATTGCGCTCGTGGATCTTGTTGTTATTGCCGTCCCAATGCAGGTACATGGACTCGCGGGGTTTCTGGTTCCAGACCTGGGGTAAGTCCACGGTGCCAATGGTGGAGTCATCCGGGAAGCCGAACACCACCATTTTGGTCGGGTTGAAAGTGTCGGTCCGCCCCGGCCCCTGGGCTGGCCGCAGTTTCTGCCAGGCGTAGGCCTGCTTCTGCTTGAGCAGCGCACTCTTGGCCATCGGGATGATCAGGTAACGGTTGTACAGCTTCTCGAAAAAGCCCAGTTGGAACTTGCCATTGATCGCCGCCATCACCGCATCCGGGGTGAATTTCGGGTCGCTGGCGCAATCGTAGGCGAACCACTGGAAGGCTTGCAGTTGCAGGGTATTGGCCGGCGCGGTGGCGACCGGAACCGCTACGTCACTGGCGTTGGCCCGGTAGGAACCGGTGTGGCACAGGGCGCAGTTCGGTTCCACCGTGGGGTAGCCGAGCTGCCGCTTGGCCATGCCGATGGGCAGGTCCTTGCCGTTTTCGTAGAGAAAACCGAACACCTCGTAACCGCCCGGCTTGGGCAGTTTTTCCGGGCACATCTGCGGCAATACGGCGAACAGGTAATACGGAATCCGTGCCTCGATGCCCAGGCCGATGGCGGCGTATTTGTAATGGTCTTCATCGGAGGCGAAGTCTGGCTGTGGCACTTCGCGGATCATCTGGTACCAGGTCTGGTAGCCGATGAAACCCAGCACCAGCACAACCACCAGCATGCCGACCTTGAAGCCATGGCTGTGCCAGCGCCGCGCCCAGCCGGCACGCCATTCGCGCCAACCGGCGCAGAGCAAGGCCAGTGGACGATTGGCCACCGGGCTGCCCAGGTACAGCAGCACGCCCAGGATCAGGAACATGCTCAAGTCGCCCATCAACATGGGGATGAACAATGGGCCCTGGTTGTTGGTGTTGATCAAGTAGATCCAAAACACCACCGCCACCAACCGCGACAGCACGCACAACCACGAATGCACCACGAAACGCGGCGCGTTGAACCCCGAGGGCATGTAGAACAGGCTGATCCCCACCAGCAACATGCCGGCGTTCTCGAGCCAGGGATCGGACAACACGGGCGGCAGGCCGAGCATGGACGTCAGCAACGCCGGCGCGAACAGCGCCGGAATCGCGAAGACCATGTTCATGACAATCCCCACCCAGATGATGCGTTGGAACCAGCGGATGTAAGTGTTCATGGCATCCATTTCCTTATTCTTGAACCGGAGCAAAGCTTTTGTGGCGAGGGAGCTTGCTCCCGCTGGGTCGCGCAGCGGCCCCCAGATTTCAGGAGCGACGACTGCTTCGCAGCCGAGCGGGAGCAAGCTCCCTCGCCACGGGTCAGTTGTCCTCCTAACCGAGGGCGGTCTTCTCCAGGTGCTCAAGAATGATCGGATACACATCCACCACCGCATCCTTGCCGAACATGCAATCGATGTGGCCGTAGCCCGGCACTTCGTGGCGGCTGAACAATTGCGGGCCGTGCATATCGCACAGTCGCTCATAGGTCTTGAGGGTGCTCTGCGGCAGGTAGCATTGGTTGTCGGCGCCGCTGATGAAGCAGATCGGCAACTTCAGCCGATCGAAATGCGGCATGTAGACGTCGTTGCCCTTGAAGTCCACCAAGTGCCCCTTACGCACAATCAGCGCCAGGTGCTCGAAAGTGTGCATGTTCGATTCGCCGAACAATTCGTGCAGGTTGTCGTGCAAGGTTTCGTTGAGGGTGTCGTGGCGGTACAGCGACGCATACATGAATGTGATGCGGTGGCAGACCGGGTTGGTGCAGTAGCCCTGGGCCTCGATCCGGGCATAACCGTTGAGGGCCTTGTCGTAGAGTTTGTTGAACCAGTTTTCCTTGGTGTCGGCGTAAGCCGTGAGGGACTTGATGCCAATGGCGTCGAGCATGCCCGGCAAGTGCAGCCCGGCTTTCAAACCGGTAGCGGTGGCCACCACCGTGTCGGCGGCGATCTGTGAACAGACCACCGAGCGCACCCCTTGCAACCCCGCCAGCATCGACATGAAGAAGGTCGTCGCGCCATAACAATGCACCACGCACTGCACGTCACGGGCCAGGGTCGCTAGCTGGATCTGCTCGATAGCCGCCTTGAAATCGTACTGGGCCACCTGGTCGCCGTTCCATTCGTGCTTGCTGGCCGGCAACAGGATGCTCACCCGCAAGTCCAGGAGCCAGACGTCGTACTCGTGCTTGCACAGGTACTCCAGCAAGTTGGTATGGATGGTGTCGGTGGAGAAAATATTCGAGCCCACGCCCAGGCCATGCACCAGCATCACCGGGCCCTTGCTGCCGGCCTGGTAACGGGTCAGGCGCAGCTCGACGTTGTCTTCGGTCGGGAAGAAATGCACGGTCGGCGCCGGGGCATCCAGCGGTCGTTTGAGACGGGGCGGGGCGTCCGGGTTGAAGTAGATATCGCCGGCGAAGACCCCGCCATAGCTCTCCCACAAGATGCCGGCGAAGAACTTGCCGAACCGCGCCAGCGCCTCCACGCGCTCGCGCTCGTTGCGGGCGTTGAGCACTTTCATGGTGGTCATCTGCTTGGCGAAGTCAGCCGGCAGAATGTGCATCACCCCCGAGCCGATCACCTCGCCGGTCTTGTCCGGTCCGCGATACAGCGTGACATACAACGTGCTGGTGTCGTGCCAGATGTTCAGCACGCCGTCGTCCTCGGGCACGGTCTTGAAGGCGCTGAAGTAGTAATCGCTGCCGTCCTCGGCAGTCAGCTTCATGTCGTAGTTCATGTGCCGCACGCCGACCTGTTCCTGGTATTGCTCGAACAGGTTGAACACGCCATTGCTGGCGACCAGTGGTTTAGGCGAGAGCAGCGGCGCATCCAGGGTGCCCACCAGGGTCGCGGCGTGTTCCGGTTCCTTGATCAGCCGATTGAGGTCGGCGGCGGTGATGGTCAGGGTGAACTCGATGGACGAGTTGTCGGCCTTGCCGCGCTTGGCCGCCGCTTCGTACAGGGTCAGATCGGTGCCCTGGGCCTGGGTGAAGGCGCTGGAAAAGTAGCCCTTCATGGTTTCGGTGAACTGCACGCCGAGGGTCGGCGGCGCCACGGGTTTGCGTGGGGCCGAGGGCAGCGTGTAGTCGATGATCCAGCCCCAGTCAGCCGCCAGCAGACCCATGTTGCGCTCGCTCACCGCCGAGATGGTCAGCAGCGGGTTGACCGCCAGGGAGGTGGGGATCACCGCACCGTCGGTCACGTAGAGGCCGGGGTAGACATCCGTGCCGCTGGCGCCGCTGAACACCTGGCCCTTATGGTTGACCACGCCTTGCGTCGCATCTTCACCCATCACGCAACCGCCCAACGGATGGACCGACACGATGCTGTGCTTGAGCAGCTTGGTCCAGATCGGGTTCTCGACCCAGATCCCACCGAGCGCCTTGGTGCTCTGGTGCAAGCGCTCATTGCCGAGGGTGACGTTTTCCTGCTCGCCAACGCCGGGCCAATCGATGCGCAACTGGTCCTTGTTGTCGAGCACCATGCGGCCTTTGCCGTTGTCGTGACTCATGATCAGGTAGGTCTGCATGTTATGCAGCGCGCCGTAATACGGGCCACGCAGGAAACTCTCGGCTTCCCGGCCTTTGTATTTGAGGCTGGCCCCGAACCCCGTGTCGGTGGGCACCCCGATCATCTCGGCGAACGCGGCCATGCTCGGCACCATGGGCCGGCCAAGGGCGCCGGGGATCGAGCCCTCCTCGATGACCATGCGGCTGCGCCAGTCGCCTTCGGTGCGCATGTCGATGATCGAGGTGATGCACGGGCCCACCGGCTCCAGCTCCTTGGCCGAATGGGCGCCGAAGCCAATGCCGTTGATGGTCTGGTCGCAGTTGTGGCCGAAGCCGAGGATGTCGCCGTTGCCGCTCATGTTCTCGCCCAACTGGGCGGACATCGACAGGCCTTTGTCCCGGGACCGCAACATGATCTCGGTGGAACCCAGGGTCCCGGCGGACACCACCACGATGTCGGCACGCACGAACAGGGTCGGCGCCGAGAACAGCTCGCGGCCACTGCCCAGGTACTGGAAGTGCACGATCCAGCCATTGCCGTCGCGCTCCAGGTGCCTGACTTCGGCCTGGCAGAAAATCTCCGCGCCGTGGTTCCAGGCATCTGGCAGGTAATTCATCAACGTGGTGTTCTTCGCCTTGTTGTTACACCCCGAGACGCAATCGCCACAACCGTTGCACGGCAATTGCTCGACGCCGACGTGGTTGAGGTTGTTGGGCAGTTTGTCGAAGGTCACATTGATGGGCGGCTTGTAGAAATGCGCGTCCTGCTTGAGGTAACTCGCCGATTTGCGGTTGGCGTCGAGCTTGGGCAGCTTCGGCGACGAATCCGGATAAGGATTGGGCTTGAGCATCTCCCGGGCCCGCGCATAGCCCTCCTTGAGCAGCGTGTCGCGGTGTTCACGCACCGCCAGCGGCCAGCGCGGATCATCGAACACACCGGGCTCCGGCTCGAGGGAAACGTTGGCATTGATCAGCGATGTGCCGCCCAGGCCGCAACCGACCACCACGTTCTGCTGGGCGTTGACGTGCAGGTCGAACAGCCCGGTACGCGAACCGATGTGGCCGTCCGGGTCGTGCACCTGCAGTTCCTCGGTGGCGGCGAGCATGGTGTTGGGGTATTCGCCGGGCTGGATCTCCCGGCCACGCTCCAGCAGGCACACTTTGCGTCCGGCCCGGGACAGGCGCGAAGCAGCGATACCGCCGCCATAGCCCGAGCCGATAACGATCACGTCGTAATGCTCCTGGATGTCACTGATGGGGGTCGAGATCCGTGTCATGTTCAAGTCCTCTCAAGGCAGATGGGGCAACTCTGCGGTTGCCTGCAAATCAGGCGCACGAACGCCTGGCCACTATCCCGTACGGGTTCGAGCGGCAGTCAGCGGTGTTACGGGGGAACGCGGGGACCTACTGGGGCGCTATAGCCGCGCACGCTGGTTGACGGCGCGACGACGGGGGCGTTTGGGCAACGAGGTGGGACGCGTCGGGACGCACGTCACAGGAGAAAACAAATACGAGCGAGGGGGCTGGCTATCCATCATGCGTTCTCCCTGAACCTGATGTGGATACAGTTGCGGTGTCCTTGTGCCATGAGTGAAGACAGACGACCGATCCGCGTCAAGGCAGTTCCTTAGAACTGTATGAAATTTGATCTATCGCGTTTTCGACTATACCCGCCGTGGCTTGCAGCCGTTCGCAAACAACTTATCCACATGACCACCCACAGCAAATGGGGACAAGTACGTCGCGAACGGAATTTTTCTGACGAGAAAGCGAATAAAAACCGTGACTTATGGACAATGACGGTTTTCATGGCAGATAGATCAATTATTGATCAGAGGCTTGAAAGCCTTGCTAGGCCTGACGTGTGGAGGAGAGCGAACACCTTATCCACAGAAGCGCCAACAGTGTTTGGGGGTAATTTTGACGATTCTGTGGAAAACCGCTTCAACGCTCGGTAAATCTGGATTTTGAAGGGGTTTCTTGGATAAAAATGGCGATTTGATCGTTTATTGATCAACCCCATGGAAGCCCCGCCTCGTATGGCTTGTAGAGGATAGCGAACATCTTATCCACAGAAGCGCCAACAGAGATTGGGGGCAAGTATTGTGATGCGCCTCAGCTTACTCACATACAAAACCCAGTAAAAACCGTAGGTTAGCCTGGTTGTTTTTTGAGCGCTGCCTTGGAGAGCCCGGTTGGCATGGTGTACCGCGAGGGGCGAACAGGTTATCCACAGAGGCGCGCACAGGGATTGTGGGTAACCCCCATACCCACCTGTGGGAGCGGGCTTGCTCGCGAATGCATTTTGTCAGTCTCATTTGGACCGGCTGACCCACCGCTTTCGCGAGCAAGCCCGCTCCCACAGGGATTCGGGCCAACCTGTGCCTCGCACAAGGGTTGCCGCCGTGCCGGTTTAAGGCCGATGCATGAGATACGCTTCCCCCGTCACCCGAATCATCGGATGCGGAACAACCTCGCAGGTCTTGACGATGCTGAAGCCATGGCGCTCGTAAAAGCGCCGGGCGCCGGTGTTCGCGGCATAGTCGATCAGGCTCAGGCCCTTGAGCTGCAACTGATCGGCACGCTGCTGGGCCCGCTCGAGAAAGCGCACGCCCAACCCCTTGTTACGCCAACCCTCATGGAGGGCCAGGCTCGAGATATAGAGGGTGTCGGGCACTTCCATGTCGGCGTAGGGCGCCAGGACCGGGTCTGTCACTGGGGCCGCCTGTGGATCATGATGCGTCACATAAGCGTGCATCATGCCGATGACCTGTCCGTTGGCCTGGGCAACAAGGCAGTTCTGGTAGGAGAAATCGACGTCTTCCCGGGCATAACGCGCGGCGCCCACCTCAAGAAGGTCCTGGCCTGGCTCCGCCAGCTGGCTCCAGATGTAATCCGATGCGCCCTCCGAGGAGATCCGGAACAAACGAGCAATCTCGCGGGTATCCGTGGGCAAGGCCGGACGAATGTCTACTTCCATTGATGTGGCTCCATTGGCTATAAAACCGCCTTTTTTTACGCACAGGTTCGAGGCGCAGCAACAGGCCCGGCCAGCGGTTTTATGGCCGAATGTTGCAGCATGTCAGACGGGTGTTTTTTGAGTGCAGGCCTGAGCGGCCTGGTGTGCGGCAGGAGCCGAACAGGTTATCCACAGAGGCGCACGCAGGCATTGTGGGTAAACACATGCCTCCTGTGGGAGCGAGCTTGCTCGCGATAGCGGCGGATCAGTAGCATTGATGTTGCTGACACGCCGCCATCGCGAGCAAGCTCGCTCCCACAGGGGATTTAGGTGTTCCCAGGCTTTTAGCGAACAACCCCTTCCTCAATCAACAACTTGAGAATCGCCTCGGCCCCAGCCTCCGGGCTCACGCCCTTGAGCACCTGGCCGCCTCCGCCGCTGGCCTTGGCCGTGGCGGCTTTCATACGGTCGGCACCGCTCTTGGCCTTGATCACTTTCAAGCGTTTGGGCCGTGGCTTGGCCGGTTGCAGGGTCGCCACCGCCAGCAAGGTGTCGTCGATCACCTCCACCTCTTCGGCGTGCAACGCCCCGCGCCGGGCCGGGCCGAAGGCGCTTTGCCGAGGCTTGGGCGCGGCGTTATCCACAGTGGCCAAGAACGGCAGACGCACTTTCAGGCGACGCCGTTGACCACGGGGCAAGGCTTGCAGCACCAGGGCCACGCCGTTGTCGATGGATTCGACCTGGGCCAGCCCCACCACCAGCGGCCAGCCGAGGTTTTCCGCCAGCAGGAAGGGGAGCATTCCCGAACCCTCACCGGTTTCCGCCTGGCTACCGGTGAGCACCACTTGGGCGCCGACGTCACGCAGGTAATCGGTCAGGGCCGGCAGCGCATCGGCGCCGATGGGGTTTTCCAGCACGTGCAGTTCATCCAGGCCCATGCCCAAATAAGCGCGCAAGGCCGGTTCGGCGACGTCGCCTGCGTGCAGCACCTGCAGGTCGTTGCCGGCCAGTTGCAGGCCCAGCTCCACGGCGCGGGCGTCCTGCTCGGCACGCCGAGGCCGACCCGAGGTCGGGTGGGCACCGATGGACACCAGGCTGATCACTTGAGTACTCATGGTTGAATCCTTTTAAGCCGCATCGCGCTTGGCTTCGTTGCGGTAAGCCTCTACCGCCGCGATCAAGGCTTGGAGAATCGCCGCACTGTCACCGATCACCGACAGGTCTGCCCGTTTGATCATGTCGCAGCCCGGGTCGAGATTGATCGCCACCACCTTGTCGCAGGCACCGATGCCTTGCAGGTGCTGGATCGCCCCGGAAATCCCCACGGCCACGTAGACCCGCGCCGTGACCCAGGTGCCGGACGCGCCGACCTGACGGTCGCGAGCCATGAAACCATCGTCCACCGCCACCCGCGAAGCGCCCTCGGTGGCGCCCAGGGCCGCAGCGGTCTGGTGGAACAGCGCCCAATCCTTGACCCCGTTGCCGCCGGAGAAAATAAACTCGGCTTCGGCCATCGGGATCGCCCCCGGGTCCACCGCCACCGCGCCCAGGTCTTCGATACGCGACAAACTGCGCGCCACGCTTGTGGATAACTCCACCGGCAGGGCTTCGTGACGGGCTTCACTGACCGGCTCGGCGCATTCGGCCGCCGCCAGGATCAAGCGCGCCAATGGCCGGGCCAGGTCTTGCAGGCCTGCACCGGCGCGGCCAATGCATTCCTCGCCCTTGACCTGCCAGACCCGCGTCGCCGGACGTTCGCCCAGTGCCGCCGCCAAGCGCCGGCCCAGTTCGCCACCACCGGTGCGGCTGTCGGGCAGCAACCAATGGCGAGGGTTGAATTGGTTATCCACAGCCCGCAGGCCCTGAACCCGTTGCTCCGGTGCATAACCGCTGAAGCCCTCACCTTCCAATACCAGCAAACGGTCGACACCGGCCGTGGCGAAGGCGTTTTCCTTGTGCTCGCCGAATACCACGGCCAGCACCGCGCCGTCCGTACCTGCAAGCTGATGGGCCAGGCCCAACAGATCGCGGTCGTGGCTGCTGAGGCGACCACCGACCATGTCCGGCACCACGCTGATGTAGAACGCCGGTTGCGGCACCTGATGCAGCGGCAATTGCACTTCAGCGGCGGCGGTGCGCTTGCTCGCGCCACCCTGCTGGGCGCCGCTGCGGTCGATACGCTTGATGCCGTTGGGGCCGATGAAACCCACGCCGTGGACATTCTTGCGCAAGACACCGTTAGGCCCCATCCAGCTGTGCTGGACCGGTTGCATGGCCGCGTGCAGCGGGTGCAGGCGGTTACGGGCGATCCACTCGGCGCGAGGGTCGCGGCGGATGATGTCGCTCATTAATGCACCTCCGCAGGTTCACGTTTGGCCGGGGTCACTGGCTTGCTTGGGGTCGCGTCTTCGAGCAGCGCGTCGGCCACCAGTTCGGCGATGTCCTTGATCATTGGCCGAGGCTCGACCACGCCCTCAAGCATCGCAGTACATTGTGGACAGCCCACGGCCACCAGCTCGGCGCCGGTTTCGCGGATGTCTTCCATGCGCATGTCCGGAATGCGCTGCTTGCCCGGGATGTCGGTGATCGGCGCGCCGCCACCACCGCCGCAGCAACGCGAACGGAAACCGGAGCGCTGCATCTCCTTGACCTCGATGCCCAGCGCACGCAGCACTTGGCGCGGTGCCTCGTATTCGCCGTTGTAGCGACCCAGGTAGCACGGGTCGTGATACGTCACGCTGTCGCCCTTGTGCTGGCCAAGGTTCAGGGCGCCGGCGTCGATGATTTCCGCCAGGTAGGTGCTGTGGTGCTGCACCAGGTAGTTGCCATCGAAGGCGCCGTATTCGTTTTTCAGCACGTGGAAGCTGTGGGGGTCGCAGGTGACGATGCGGTTGAAGCTGTATTTGGCCAGGGTCTGGATGTTGCGTTTGGCCAACAGCTGGAACGTCGCTTCGTCGCCCAGGCGCCGGGCCACGTCACCGCTGTCGCGCTCTTCGAGACCGAGCACGGCGAAGTCGACTTTCGCCGCCTTGAGCACTTTGACGAAAGCCCGCAGGGTGCGCTGGTTGCGCATGTCAAAGGCACCGTCGCCGACCCAGAACAGCACGTCGGCGGATTTCTTCTCGCTGAGCAGGTTCAGGTTCAGATCCGCCGCCCAGTTCATCCGCCCACCCGGGGCAAAGCCACCAGGGTTGTCGGTGGCGATGAGGTTTTCCAGGACCTCGGCACCTTTGTTTGGCGTGGCGCCTTTTTCCAGGGTCAGGTGACGACGCATGTCGACGATGGCATCGACGTGCTCGATCATCATCGGGCATTCCTCGACGCACGCGCGGCAGGTGGTGCAAGACCACAGGGTCTCGGCGTCTACCAGGCCGTTGACGATCGGCTGATGGGGATTGCCAGCATGCTCGCCCACAGGTTTACCCGGGTATGGGCTGCCAGCGAATTTCGCATCGGTGCCGCCGGCCAGGCCGACGACCATGTCCTGGATAAGTTTTTTCGGGTTCAGCGGCTGGCCGGCGGCAAAGGCCGGGCAGGCCGCTTCACACTTGCCGCACTGCACGCAGGCGTCGAAGCCCAGCAGTTGGTTCCAGGTGAAGTCCTTGGGTTTCTCCACGCCCAGTGGCGCGGCGGGATCGTTCAGGTCCAACGGCTTGAGCCCGGTGGAACGGCCGCCGCCAAAGCGCTCGGCACGACGGTGCCAGGCCAGGTGCAGGGCACCGGCGAAGGCGTGCTTCATCGGTCCGCCCCAGGTCATGCCGAAGAACAATTCCGACACGCCCCACAACACACCGACACCCAGGACCGCTGCCACCAGCCAACCGCCGAAGTTCTCCGGCAGGATGCCCGCCACCGGCAGGGTCACCAGGAAGAACGACGCCGAAAACGCCAGCAGGCTTTTTGGCAGGCGCATCCACGGGCCCTTGGACAAACGGGCAGGCGGATTGCGCCGACGCAGGTAGACGAAGATCGCACCGACAAACATCACGGCCGACATCAACAGCAAGGCGTAGCCGAGGAAGCGGTTATGCAGGCCAAACCCGTGGACCAGGATCGCCAGCACCACCGACGCCACCGCACCACCGGCCGTGGCGACGTGGGTGTTGGCAATGTATTTGTCCCGCGCCACTACGTGGTGCAAATCCACCATGTAGCGCTTGGGCATGGCGAAGAGACCGCCGATCAGGTCGACCTTGGACGGTCGCCCCCGGCGCCACATATTCACCCGCCGCAAGGCGCCAAGGACCGCAAGGCCCAGGGCTGCGAACAGCAGGATTGGAAGAAGGGTGTTCAGCATAGGTGTTGCTCCCAAAGACGCAGGATCATGTGCGCGCCAGTGAGAGCGACGCACCTACTTGTGGCGAGGGAGCTTGCTCCCGCTGGAGCGCGAAGCGCTCCCAAAACAGCCCCAGGCGTAAACCTGATGCTTCTCGACTGATGATTGGGGCTGCTTCGCAGCCCAGCGGGAGCAAGCTCCCTCGCCACAGGTAATGGTGGTAATCCGTTAGAAATCCTTGCACAGCCGCAGGGCGTCGTAGATGGCCGCGTGGGTGTTCCGCTGGGCCACGCAGTCACCGATGCGGAACAGCAGGTAGCCATCGCCGCTCTGCTCCAGGCACGGCTGGGGCTTGATCGCGAACAAGGCTTCGACGTCGATCTGGCCCTTGTTGCGCGAACCTTCCTTGAGCGCGTAGTAGATTTCTTCATCTGGCCGCACGCCGTTTTCCACCACCACCTGGTCCACCACGCGTTCTTCCTTGGCCCCGGTGTATTCGTTCTCCAGCACCGCCACCAGCTTGTCGCCTTCGCGGTAGACCTTCTCCAGCATCATGTCCCCGGTCATGATCACTTCCTTGGGGTACATGCTGCGGTAGTAGGTGGGGAACGAAGTCCCGCCGATGGCGACGCCCGGCTTGATATCGTCGGTGACGATCTCGACCTGGCTGCCCTTGTCAGCGAGGAAGTCGGCCACCGACATACCGGTGAACTCGCAAATGGTGTCGTAGACCAGCACGTTCTTGCCTGGCGCGACCTTGCCGTCGAGCACGTCCCAGCTGCTGACCACCAGCCCTTCGGCGGCGCCCCAGTGCTCGTTCTGCTCCAGGAACGGATGACCGCCAACGGCCAGCACCACCACGTCCGGACGCAAGTCCATGATGGTCGCCGCATCCGCCGCCACGCCCAGGCGCAGGTCGACTTTCAGCCGCGCCAGTTCCAGCTGGAACCAGCGGGTGATACCGGCGATCTGGTCCCGTTGCGGGGCTTTCGAGGCCGTGGTGATCTGCCCACCGATGAATTCTTTTTTCTCGAACAGGGTCACGTCGTGCCCACGTTCGGCGGCCACACGCGCCGCTTCCATCCCCGCTGGGCCAGCACCGACGACGACCACTTTACGCTTGGGCCCGGTGGACTTCTCGATGATGTGCGGCACACCCATGTATTCACGGGACGTCGCGGCGTTCTGGATGCACAGCACGTCCAGGCCCTGGTACTGGCGGTCGATGCAGTAGTTGGCGCCGACGCACTGCTTGATCTGGTCGATCTGGCCCATCTTGATCTTGGCGATCAGGTGCGGGTCGGCGATATGGGCGCGGGTCATGCCGACCATGTCGACGTAGCCGCCTTCCAGGATCCGCGTAGCCTGGTTCGGGTCCTTGATGTTCTGCGCGTGCAGCACCGGGACCTTGACCACTTCCTTGATACCGGCAGCCAAGTGCAGGAACGGCTCCGGTGGATAACTCATGTTCGGGATAACGTTGGCCAGGGTGTTGTGGGTGTCGCAACCCGAACCCACCACACCGATGAAATCCAGCATGCCGGTATCGTCGTAGTACTTGGCGATCTGCTTCATGTCCTCGTGGGACAAGCCGTCCGGGTGGAACTCGTCGCCGCACAGGCGCATGCCCACGCAGAAATCGTCGCCCACTTCGGCGCGTACGGCTTTCAACACTTCCAGGCCGAACTTCATCCGGCCCTCGAAGCTGCCGCCCCACTCGTCGGTACGCTTGTTGACCCGCGGGCTCCAGAACTGGTCGATCATGTGCTGGTGCACGGCGGACAGCTCGACGCCGTCCAGGCCACCGGCCTTGGCGCGCTTGGCGGCGCTGGCGTAGTTGCCGATCACCCGCCAGATTTCTTCCGGCTCGATGGTCTTGCACGTGGCGCGGTGCACCGGCTCACGCACACCGGACGGCGACATCAGGGTCGGCCAGTTGAAGCCGTCCCAACGCGAGCGACGGCCCATGTGGGTAATCTGGATCATGATCTTGGCGCCATGCTTGTGCATGGCGTCGGCCAGGTTCTGGAAGTGCGGGATGATGCGGTCGGTGGACAGGTTCACCGAGCTCCACCATTCCTGCGGGCTGTCGATGGCGACCACCGAGGAGCCACCACAGATCGCCAGGCCGATGCCGCCCTTGGCCTTTTCTTCGTAATACTTCACGTACCGGTCGGTGGTCATGCCGCCGTCGGTGGCGTAGACCTCGGCGTGAGCAGTGCTGAGCACGCGGTTACGGATGGTCAGTTTGCCGATCTGGATCGGCTGGAACATTGCTTCAAAAGCCATGGCGCGATCCTCGACTTACAACGGCTTGACGATGAACAGGCCGTCGTCGTGGCCTTCTTCGGAACCGCCGTAGACCTGCTCGGCCACGGTGCGGATCGAACTGCCGCGCGCGGCAAGAATCTGGTCCATGGCGCCGGCGAACCAGCCAGTGAACATGTAGTCGACCTTGCGCCCGACCTTGCCGTACACGTAGACGAACGCCGAGTGCTCGAGCTTGACGCTGGCGGTGCCTTTGTCGAGGTCGATGTCCTGGATCTTGAACAAGCCCCAACCACGCTGCGACAGGCGCTTCATGTAGTGCTCGAACACCGCGACGCCTTCCAGGCCGTGGCATTCGGCTTCTTTTTCGCACCAGTGCCAGGCGGATTTGTAGCCGGCCTTGTAGAGAATCTCGGCGTAGGCGTCGGCGCCCAGCACTTCTTCGATGCCCATGTGGTTATTGACGAAGAAGTGACGCGGCACGTAGAGCATCGGCAGGGCATCGGAGGTCCAGATACCGGTTTCGCTGTCGACTTCGATAGGCAGTTGGGGGGCGATTTTGGCCATGAAAACTTGACTCCGGAAATGCGTGATATTGCCTGCGGCGCACAGGGCCGCAGGTAAAGGATTCAGCGGTGCGGCGGCGGTTATTCGCCCCAGACGTCTTTGAGGACGTTGACCCAGTTCTCACCCATGATCTTGCGCACCACCCGCTCAGGGTGACCGCGCTTGAGCAGCGTCTCGGTGAGGTTCGGGAACTCGCCCACGGTACGGATGCCCAGGGGGTTGATGATCTTGCCGAAGCTGGTCAGACGACGGGCGTAGCCCTTGTCGTGGGTCAGCATTTCGAAGAAGTCCTGGCCGTGACCCTGGGTGAAGTCGGTGCCGATGCCGATGGCGTCTTCACCGACGATGTTCATGGTGTATTCAATGGCTTCGGCGTAGTCGTCGATGGTCGAATCGATGCCCTTGGCCAGGAACGGCGCGAACATGGTCACGCCGACAAAGCCGCCGTGATCGGCAATGAACTTCAGTTCTTCATCGGACTTGTTGCGCGGGTGTTCTTTCAAGCCGGACGGCAGGCAGTGGGAATAGCAGACCGGCTTCTTCGATTCGAGGATGACTTCTTCGGAGGTCTTGGAACCGACGTGGGACAGGTCGCACATGATGCCGACGCGGTTCATCTCGGCGACGATTTCGCGACCGAAGCCCGACAGGCCGCCGTCACGCTCGTAGCAGCCGGTGCCGACCAGGTTCTGGGTGTTGTAGCACATCTGCACCACACCCACGCCGAGCTGCTTGAAGATCTCGACGTAGCCGAGCTGGTCTTCGAAGGCGTGGGCGTTCTGGAAGCCGAAGATGATGCCGGTCTTGCCCTGTTCCTTGGCGCGACGGATGTCGGCGGTGGTTTTCACCGGGATCACCAGGTCGCTGTTTTCGCGGATCAGTTTCTGGCTGGCCGCGATGTTGTTGATGGTGGCCTGGAAGCCTTCCCACACCGACACGGTGCAGTTGGCCGCGGTCAGGCCGCCCTTGCGCATGTCTTCGAACAGGTCGCGGTTCCACTTGGCAATGATCAGCCCGTCGATAACGATGCTGTCGGCGTGCAATTCGGCTGGGCTCATCAGGCAGTCCCCTTTTATCAGCGATTCATGCGCCGAATCGTGTGCCGGCGCTTTGGGGCCAGCATATGCCTGAGGGCCGTGGCGACCGGGTGCAAAAACGACAGGGGAATTGCCGAAAGCGTCAATCCGCGACAAAGGGCTATGCCAGGCCCACCCTGCCCGTCTGTTCTTTACCCCGCGCTTGCGCCAGAATCCGCCGCATCACTGGTTTTCACTGGACTTGAGCGGCAACGCGATGAAATCAATCTTCCTGGCTTTGGCACTGATCAGCACCCTGGCACATGCAACCGAAGACACCGAGCCCAATCCCTGCGACGAAGTTGAAAACGACGTCCAGACGCTGGCCTGCTCGGCCTATGGCAAAACCGCCGCCGAACAACTGCTCAATGAAAACCTGCAGAGCCTCTTTGAGCGCTTGCAAACTCGCTACGCCAGCGACAAGGCCCAACTCAACGACATCACCACCAAGATCAAGGCCGCCCAACAACTGTGGCTGAAACAGCGCGACGCCGACTGCGCCATCGCCGCCTTCCCGGCCAAACCCGGCAGCGAAGCCTACAAAATCGCCGAAAACGACTGCATGGCCCAGGTAAGCGATGATCGGTCGGAGTTTTTGGAGTCGATTGGGCAGGAGTGAAGGGTTAGCCACGGAGCAATATCCAGACATCGTTCACGCGTTGGCCCTGGAAGGAATATAAGTCAGGATTCGCAAATCTTATAAAAGACTTATATCCTTTCCATGAACACTATCCACTGGACCAGAAAAGCCGTTAAGCAGCTTTTGAAATTGCACTCAGCCCATCAGGCCCAGGTTCGGGATGCCGTTACGGCGCTCGCCCAGATGCCTGATGTGGTCAATGTCAAAGCGCTTGTCGGTCATGACCGTGCGTACCGCCTACGGGTAGGCAGCTACCGAGTCATGTTCGATTGGGACGGGGCGATCAAGGTCGTCAGCATTCAAGAGGTCAAGAAACGCGATGAACGCACCTACTGATATTCAGATCATCAACGATGCAGACGGAAACCCGGCATTTGTGGTCATTCCGTACGCACAATACGTTGCACAAAAACTGGAACCCGATCTGATTCCCCATGAAGTGGTCAGCCGTATCGTCGACGGCGCTACGCCTATCCGCGCCTGGCGCGAACACCTGAAGCTGACTCAGGATGAAGTTGCCAGGCGCCTGGGTATTTCTCAACCGGCGTTTGCCCAGCAGGAATCGGTCGCCAAGCCTCGCCGGGCTACCCGCGAGAAAATTGCCACTGCCTTTGGTATCCATGCTGATCAGTTGGAACTGTAGCCTCCCTCTGTTACCGGAGTAACCCAGCAGAGATTGGACTTCGGATCCTGTCAACCCTGACAGTATCCGAAGCGAAAAGAGCGGCTTAAGATCAGCTCATGACAGGCATTCGCGCTAATTGGTGATATCACCATCAATGACCTGACACCTGAACATAGGCTGCATACCCGTCCGAGCCTGGCTGTACAGACGAGTCCCACACGACAATCAAGGGATTTTCGTATGCTCTCTCTTACCGCGTTGCCTTTATATGGGTTAACTATTTTTATCGCCATCGTGGCGGGAATCGAAGCCGGTCGCCAGATTGGCAATCGTCACTTGGCCCTGGATCCTGCCGGCGCTCGTCAGGGTATCGGGGCCATCGAAGGCGCGGTGTTTGGCCTGCTGGCGCTGCTGATTGCCTTTACTTTTTCCGGCGCGGCCACACGTCTTGATCAACGGCGCGCACTGATCGTGGCCGAAACCAATGCCATGGGCACCGCCTGGCTACGCCTGGATCTGCTACCGGCGAGCGAGCAACCGGCCGTGCGCCAGGCGTTCAAGGATTACGTCGACACCCGCATCGAGTATTACCGCGACCTGCGCGAAGACGAACTCGACGAAGCCGCCCATGATCACGCCAGTGCTTTGCAACAGATCATCTGGAAACGCACGATCGCCGCCCTGCAACAGATGCCCACCCCGACCCTGGGGGTCAGTGTGCTGCAAGCACAAAATGAAATGATCGATATCACTACGACCCGCGCCGTGGCCCATGAAACCCACCCGCCCCTGGTCATTTACCTGATGCTGGTGACCATGGCCCTGATCAGCGCCCTGCTGATCGGCTATGGCATGGCGGGGACAAAGCGGCGCAACTGGCTGCACAGCCTGGGTTACGCGGCGGTCATGGTCTGCGTGCTGTATGTGATCCTGGACTTCGAATACCCCCGCTTCGGCGTCATCCGGGTCGATTACTTCGACAAGATCATGCTTGATCTGCGCCAAAGCATGAACTGAGTGGGCCGCAGGTGAAAAATCAGCGCGGCGTTCCAGACCAAGATGGATAAACTGCAACTCCACACCTCCAGGCATCAAGGGTTCCAATGATCATTTGCGGCATCGAAATCAAAGGCAGCGAAGCGATTATCGCCGTCGCCTCGCTGGAGCAGCAGGCGTTGAACCATATCGCGTTGAATACCAAGAAAATCGCCCTGGACGACGATGACGAAGCCGCCAACGTCAAGGCGTTTGCCGCCCAGGTACGGGCGTTCGTGGCGGAGCATGGCATCGAACGCATCGCGATCAAGAAGCGCAGCAAGAAAGGCGAGTTCGCCGGCGGACCGACCACGTTCAAGATTGAAGGGGTTTTCCAGTTGCTGGAAGGCTGCGAGGTGACGCTGCTGTCACCGCAGACTATCAACGCGCAGCACAAGAAACATGACTTCGCCTTGCCGGCGACGCTGAACAAGTATCAGCATGAGGCGTACAAGGCGGCGTGTTCGGCGTTGATGAAGAAATAGACCTTTTCCAGCCGAACACAATACCTGTGGCGAGGGAGCTTGCTCCCGCTCGGCTGCGCAGCAGTCGTAAACCGGTTTGCAGGGTTCACCTGTTGCACCATGGCGTCTGGTTTTGGGGCGGCTGCGCCACCCAGCGGGAGCAAGCTCCCTCGCCACAGAATGTATTCCCAGGTTCAATGTTGCTTGCGATACCCCTTCAACCAATCCGCAAATGCTTTGTCCTCCAAGGCGTAGCCACCGCGATTGGACTTCCACACCAACTCCTTGTCACGCAGCGCGTCGATGCAGGATTGGATGGTCTGGGTGCCAGGCACGACTTCGCTGCCCATGCTCCTGAGCACCTTGCCCACGGCCTCCAGCGTTGAATCGGTGAAGGGCGCAAAGGGTTCGTTGGTTTGCGAGCGCTCGGCCATGACCTGCAGCACTGCCCGTTGCGGCACCGTCAAGGCGTTCCAGGCGCTTTCAAACTCGGTCCAGACGCCAGCACGGAGCATTTCGGCGCTGTTGCGCAGCAATTCGCCCAGGTGGCTCGCCTCACCCAGTTCCAAGGCAATTTCGCCAATGATGCTGCGCAGCATTTCAGGGCGGCGCCCTACCAACTCGAAGGCCTGGTCCAAATCATCGGCATTGAACTGATTGGTTTGGGCCAGATGCGCGTTCAAATGGGCAGCGTAGGCTTTGGTGAACTCTTTACCCAGCAATGGGAAGGCGGTGATGCTGGATCCGTAGAACGGTTGGTTACGGCTGAGTACCAAGTGCGCGAGTTTGTCGCGATTGGAGCCGGTGAACACCAGGCGCAGGCCGCTGGTATCTCCCTCGCGGCCTTGGTTGAGTTGATCGCGGGCGGCCTTGAGGGCGAACATCGCGTTGACCCCGGCCTCGGTGGTCAACGCATGTTGGGCTTCGTCGATCACCAGCACCACGGTTTTATCGGCGGCACTGTGCAACAACTCCAGTGCCTGGGTCAGCGTCGCCCCCTCGGGCAGTTGCGGCAGGCTGAAATCCCAGGACAACGTGCGCAAGAAGCTGAGTTTGTCGATGCCCATGGATTTGGCCAGCTTGCGGATCCCCTTTTCATAAGGCACCAGTGCCCCGGCGATTGCCGAAGCGATCAGGTCGGCAGGGTCTTTCTCCTTATTGGCCCACAGGTCGACGTAGACCGCGAGCCAGCCGCGGGTTTCGCACTCGGGAATCAAGTCTTCGCGCAGGAACGTACTTTTTCCGGTACGTCTCGGAGCGGCCAGGAACAGGCCTGAGGTGTAATCCTGGATCCCGGCGCCGACCAGCCCATCGACAATATTGCGGGCCAGATCAGGGCGTCGGAATACAAAACCGGGGTGCTTGGACATGGCTTTATACTCAATTATGGCGACAGGTATAATTTATAGTCGCGAGTATAATTGAGTATAAAAGCCTGTCAAACCACCTCCCGCCCATCCCCCTGCCGCCGCCGATCCTCCCGTGGACAGCGCGCGAACCGGGCCCGGTAACTGCGGGTGAAGTACGACGGTGATTCAAAGCCGCAGGCGATGCTCACTTCCAGCACGCTCATGTCGGTCTGGCGCAGCAGTTGCCGGGCCTTTTCCAGGCGCAAGCGCAGGTAGAAGTTGCTCGGGGTGTCGTTCAGGTGCAGGCGGAACAGGCGTTCGAGCTGACGTCGGGTGACGTTGATGGATTCGGCCAGGGCCAAGGTGCTCAGGGGCGGTTCGCTGTGGGTTTCCATCTCGCCGATGACGTGCACCAGTTTCTTGTTGCGGATGCCGTAGCGACTGGCGATTTCCATGCGCTGGTGATCTTTGCGCGGGCGGATGCGGCCGAGCACGAACTGCTCGCTGACCTGGATCGCCAGTTCCGAACCGTGGGCCTGGCCGATCAGGTCCAGCATCAGGTCGATGGAAGCCGTGCCGCCCGCGCAAGTAATGCGGCGACGGTCGATTTCGAACAGCTCCTGGGTCACGCTGAGCTGTGGATAAGACTCCTTGAACGCTTCGATCGCTTCCCAATGCAGGGTCACGCGATGCCCTTCCAGCAAACCCGCTTCGGCCAGGACCACACTGCCCGTGTCGATGCCGCCCAGGGTCACACCTTCGCTGTCCAGCCGGTGCAGCCAGCGCTCCAAGGCCGGGGTGGCGAACTTCAGCGGTTCGAACCCCGCCACTATCCAGAGGGTCGCGCCCTTTTTCAGCGGCTCCAGCGCGGCATCGGCGTTGACCGACATGCCATTGCTCGCCAGCACCGCTCCACCATCGACACTCAACACATGCCAACGATACAGCTCGCCGCGAAAACGATTGGCGACCCGCAACGGCTCGATGGCCGAAATGAAGCCGATGGCTGAAAAGCCCGGCATCAACAAGAAGTAGAAATCCTGGGACATGGAGCGCACTCGGTTGGCGGGTAGCGTGCGGATCTTGATACGCCAGTTGCAAGGGCTGTTCAAGCGCTGGAGGTACGTATTCGTGAAACAGGACACCAGGTCGCTGCAGTGCAAGAGCACGTCGCCGCTGTGCGCTTTGCACGACCCGGGGCTGCGTAACTTGGCATCACCGGCGCGCAGACGCCGGAACCCATAACAATAAGCTGCCGAGGAACCCGACATGAAACGACTGATCAGCTCCTGCGTTCTTGCACTCAGCGGTACCACTTTACTCAATGGCGTCGCCATGGCCGCCGAACCCGCCGCGTGCCAGAACGTGCGCCTGGGTGTGGTCAACTGGACCGACGTCATCGCCACCAGCGCCCTGACCCAAGTGATGCTCGATGGCCTCGGCTACAAGACCAAGCAGACCAGCGCCTCCCAGCAAATCATCTTCGCCGGCATTCGCGACCAGCGCCTGGACCTGTTCCTGGGCTACTGGAACCCGCTGATGACCCAGACCATCACCCCATTTGTCGAAGCCAAGCAGGTCAAGGTCCTGGAACAGCCAAGCCTCAAGGACGCCCGCGCCACCCTGGCCGTGCCGACTTACCTGGCCGACAAGGGCCTGAAGACGTTCGCCGACATCGCCAAATTCGAGAAAGAACTGGGCGGCAAGATCTATGGCATCGAACCGGGCTCGGGTGCCAATACCCAGATCAAGGCAATGATCGCCAAGAACCAGTTCGGCCTGGGCAAATTCCAACTGGTCGAGTCCAGCGAGGCCGGCATGCTCGCCGCCGTGGACCGCGCCGTGCGGCGCAAGGAAGCCGTGGTGTTCTTTGGCTGGGCGCCGCACCCGATGAACGTCAACGTGCAAATGACCTATCTCACCGGCAGCGAAGACGCCCTCGGCCCGAACGAAGGCATGGCCACCGTGTGGACCGTCACTGCACCGAGCTACGCCGAGCAATGCCCGAACGTCGGTCGCTTGCTGAGCAACCTGACATTCACCGCCGAAGACGAGAGCCGGATGATGCAGCCGTTGCTGGATCACAAGGACCCGCTCGAATCGGCCCGGCAATGGCTCAAGGATCATCCGCAAGACAAGCAGCGCTGGCTCGAAGGCGTGACCACCTTCGACGGCAAGCCGGCCGCCGACAACCTGAAACTCACCAGTAACTGACCCGCCGTTATCCATCTGCGCAGCGCCAAAGGGCTGCGCAGTGACTTACCACGCCTGAAGGAATCCGCACCATGAACCACGACGTCATCATCACCTGCGCACTCACCGGTGCTGGCGACACGACCGCCAAGAGCCCTCACGTCCCGGTCACCCCGAAACAGATCGCCGCAGCCGCCATCGAGGCCGCGAAGGCCGGGGCCACGGTGGTCCACTGCCACGTTCGCGACCCGCAGACCGGCAAGTTCAGCCGTGACGTGGCGCTGTACCGCGAAGTAATGGAGCGCATCCGTGAGGCCGACGTGGACATCATCGTCAACCTCACCGCCGGCATGGGCGGTGACCTGGAGATCGGCGCTGGCGAACGGCCGATGGAGTTTGGTCCCAATACTGACCTGGTGGGCCCGCTGACCCGCCTGGCCCACGTCGAAGAGCTGTTGCCGGAAATCTGCACCCTGGATTGCGGCACCCTGAACTTCGGCGACGGCGACACCATTTACGTCTCCACCCCGGCACAACTGCGCGCCGGCGCCAAGCGCATCACTGAACTGGGGGTCAAGGCCGAGCTGGAAATCTTCGACACCGGCCACCTGTGGTTCGCCAAGCAACTGATCAAGGAAGGCCTGCTGGACAACCCGCTGTTCCAGCTCTGCCTGGGCATCCCGTGGGGCGCACCGGCCGACACCACCACGATGAAAGCCATGGTCGACAACTTGCCGGCAGACGCCGTGTGGGCCGGCTTCGGCATCGGCCGCATGCAAATGCCAATGGCCGCCCAGGCCGTACTGCTCGGCGGCAACGTGCGGGTCGGGCTGGAAGACAACCTGTGGCTGGACAAAGGCGTGCTCGCCACCAACGGCCAACTGGTGGAACGCGCTGGCGAAATCCTCAGCCGCCTTGGGGCGCGTGTGCTCACCCCAGCAGAAGGCCGCAAGAAAATGGGCCTGACCCCGCGCGGCTAAACCGAACGTGCACATTGGATCTGCGGTAACAGCAGATCTTAAGACTACCCAAGATCGAGTGTGGGAGCGGGCTTGCTCGCGAAGGGGCCGGTACATCCGATGGATCTTCTGTGAAAGGAATTCCGTCTTCGCGAGCAAGCCCGCTCCCCCATTAGCAATCAGCGAATTACTCAGGAAAATCACCATGAGCTTTATCACCGACATCAAGACCTTCGCCGCCCTGGGCAGCGGTGTGATCGGCAGCGGCTGGGTCAGCCGCGCCCTGGCCCATGGCCTGGACGTCGTGGCCTGGGACCCGGCACCCGGTGCCGAAGCGGCGCTGCGCAAGCGCGTCGCCAATGCCTGGGGCGCACTGGAAAAACAGGGCCTGGCACCCGGCGCCTCGCAGGATCGGCTGCGCTTTGTCGCCACCATCGAGGAGTGCGTGCGCGACGCCGACTTCATCCAGGAAAGCGCCCCCGAGCGCCTGGCGCTGAAACTCGAACTGCACGGTCAGATCAGCGCCGCCGCCAAGCCAAACGCGCTGATCGGCTCCAGCACTTCGGGGCTTTTGCCCAGTGAGTTCTACGAAGGTTGCACGCACCCGGAACGTTGCGTGGTCGGGCACCCATTCAACCCGGTTTACCTGCTGCCGCTGGTGGAAGTGGTGGGCGGCAGGAACACCGCGCCCGAAGCGGTGCAAGCCGCCATGCAAGTGTATGAATCCCTCGGCATGCGGCCGCTGCATGTACGCAAGGAAGTACCCGGTTTCATCGCCGACCGGCTGCTCGAAGCGCTGTGGCGCGAGGCATTGCACCTGGTCAACGACGGCGTGGCCACCACCGGGGAAATCGACGACGCCATCCGTTTCGGTGCCGGGTTGCGCTGGTCGTTCATGGGCACGTTCCTGACCTACACACTGGCCGGCGGCGATGCCGGGATGCGCCATTTCATGGCCCAGTTCGGCCCGGCGCTACAACTGCCATGGACCTACCTGCCGGCGCCGGAGCTGACCGAGAAGCTGATCGACGATGTGGTGGACGGGACAAGCGAGCAACTGGGCAGCCACAGTATTTCGGCGCTGGAGCGCTATCGTGATGATTGTTTGTTGGCGGTGCTGGAGGCGGTGAAGACCACCAAGGCCAAGCATGGCATGGCGTTCAGCGAATAAACACTACCCCTTGTGGTGAGGGAGCTTGCTCCCGCTCGGCCGCGAAGCGGTCCGTAAAACCAGCGAATGCGATTTGACTGATACACCGCATAGGCCGGTTTTGGGACTGCTTCGCAGTCCAGCGGGAGCAAGCTCCCTCGCCACAAATGGGTACACCAGCGACTATTTGTGGAGTTCCGCCATGCCCACCCTCACCACCTACCAAACCCGCGTCCGCCCCGAATGGGTCGATTACAACGGCCACCTGCGCGATGCCTTCTACCTGCTGATTTTCAGCTATGCCACCGACGCGCTGATGGACCGGCTCGGCATGGACAGCCAGAACCGCGAGGCCAGCGGCCACTCGCTGTTCACCCTCGAACTGCACCTCAATTACCTGCACGAAGTGAAGCTCGACGCAGACGTGGAAGTACGCACGCAAATCATCGGCCATGACGCCAAGCGCCTGCACCTCTACCACAGCCTGCACCTGGCCGGCGGCGACAAAGAGCTGGCCGGCAATGAGCAGATGCTGCTTCACGTCGACCTGGCGGGTCCGCGCTCGGCGCCCTTCACGCAGCAGACCCTGGGCACACTCACCGCCCTGCTCGATGAACAGTCCGATCTGCCGCCCCCGGCCTATATCGGCCGGGTCATCGCCCTGCCACCTGCCCGCTAAGTCACACGAACAGGAGATCGCCATGAACACTGCCGCCGCGTTTGCCGACTTCCGCCGCTATCCCCTGATCTGCGCGCTGGGTGCTGTAACGTCCTTGGCCGACCGGGTGCAGGTCACCTGGGTCGACGGCCGGGTCAGCCCTTTCCATCATCAGTGGCTGCGGGACAACTGCCCTTGCCCTCAATGCGTCTACACCGTCACCCGCGAACAAGTACTGGAAATCGTCGACGTGCCTGAAGACAGCGCAGCCGGTGCGATCCGCCTCGATGGCGAAGGCTGCCTGTGCGTCGATTGGCAGGACGGTCACCAGAGCCGCTTCGACCCGGGCTGGCTACGGGCCCATGCCTATGATGAGCAGTCCAGGGCCGAACGCCTGGCGAGCAAGCCCAAAAGCCAGTTATGGCGGCACGATCTGCAACTGCCGGTGTTCGATTACCAGGCCCTGATGGATGACGCCGATGCGCTGTTGCAATGGCTGCTGGCGGTGCGCGACATCGGCCTGACGCAAGTGCGCGGCGTGCCCACCGAACCCGGTTCGCTGAAACAGATTGCCCAGCGCATTTCGTTCATTCGTGAGAGCAACTTCGGCGTGCTGTTCAACGTGCAATCCAAGGCCGACGCCGACAGCAACGCCTACACCGCTTTCAACCTGCCACTGCACAGCGACCTGCCAACCCGGGAGTTACAACCTGGGCTGCAGTTTTTGCATTGCCTGGTGAATGAAGCCGACGGCGGCGAGAGCATTTTTGTCGACGGTTTTGCCATCGCCGAGACGCTGCGCCAGGAAGATCCCGAAGCCTTTGCCACTCTGTGCGAAATCCCGGTGGAGTTTCGCAACAAGGATCGCCACAGCGACTACCGCTGCCTGGCGCCCATCATTGCGCTGGATGCACTGGGGCATGTCGCGGAAATCCGCATGGCGAATTTCCTGCGCGGGCCGTTCGACACCACCGTCGAGCAAATGCCCAGGCTTTACCGCGCCTACCGACGCTTCATCGCCCTGACCCGCGCACCACAGTTTCGTGTGATGCAACGACTCGAACCCGGCCAGCTCTGGTGCTTCGACAACCGCCGTACGCTCCATGCCCGCAACGCCTTTGACCCGGCTTCCGGGGCGCGGCATTTCCAGGGGTGTTATGTGGATCGGGATGAGTTGTTGTCGCGGATTCTGGTGTTGCAGAGGTAGACCGCGTCATCGTTCATCGCGAGCAAGCTCGCTCCCACAGGGGGCTGTGTCGTTCAAAAAACCTAATGTGGGAGCGAGCTTGCTTGCGATAGCGCTCTGTCGAACAACCCATCACTCCCTGATTCTCACAGGCAAAAAAATCCCCGATCAAGCCGTGACAGGATCGGGGCAGGAGCGTTACTGGAGGAGCTGTTGCGCGAGGGTGACCAAACCATCGTGATTCAGCTTGAGTTCAGTGTGCCCAGTCCGGATTAGCGGGAGTTAGCCGAAAACGACCTGCT
Organism: Pseudomonas brassicacearum; assembly: GCF_000585995.1. Lineage (NCBI taxonomy): Bacteria > Pseudomonadati > Pseudomonadota > Gammaproteobacteria > Pseudomonadales > Pseudomonadaceae > Pseudomonas > Pseudomonas brassicacearum. The sequence goes on from NZ_CP007410.1 coordinate 6,148,820, forward strand.
CATAGGTATCCGGGCCATTGCGACAGTTTGCCCTTGCCGCCGCTTCGGGTGGCTACCAGAATCGAGGCACGACCCCAATCCCTGAATAAGGAAAAGCGTCATGATGCACGCCGAATTGATCGACCAGGAAGACCTGCTGGGCCAGCTCAAGGCCCTGGGGCTCCAGATACCCAGCGGCTCCACCGCCGAGCAGGCCTGCGAGTGCGCCGTGCGGGGTTTGGACCAGGCCCGTGCCAATGAACTGCGCCTGATGGTCAAGAGGATGTACACCAGCAGTGCGACCATCCTGCCGGCCGTGCGCCAGGCGATCGATAAGCAATTGCTGCCGGCATTGGCGCAATACCAGCAGAACCACAACGCCTGACCCTGTGGCGAGGGAGCTTGCTCCCGCTCGACCGCGAAGCGGTCGTAAAACCAGCGAATGCAATTTGACTGATGCACCGCATAGGCCGGTTTTGGGACTGCTTCGCAGTCCAGCGGGAGCAAGCTCCCTCGCCACAAAAGCTGCTAGAGCCTCACACTGGCAAACGTCGACTCATTACGCGCCTGGCTCAACGCCGACAGCGGGCCGGACAACGGCGACAGCACCAAGGCCTGTGGCAACGGCAACATCGCCACCTGTTGCGTGGTATTGGAGCCTACGCGTTCGTCGCGCGGTGGAATGCCGAAGTATTCGCGGTAGCACTTGGAGAAGTGCGGCGTGGAGACGAAGCCACACACCGACGCCACCTCGATGATCGACATCGGCGTCTGCTTGAGCAGTTGCCGCGCACGAATCAACCGCAACTTGAGGTAATAGCGCGACGGTGAGCAATGCAGGTACTTCTGGAACAAGCGCTCCAGCTGACGCCGGGACACGGCGACGTACACCGCCAGCTCGTCCAGGTCGATCGGCTCTTCAAGGTTGGCCTCCATCAGCGCGACGATTTCCTGCAACTTCGGCTGGTTGGTGCCAAGCATGTGCTTGAGCGGTACACGCTGGTGATCCTGCTCGTTGCGGATGCGCTCATAGACAAACATTTCGGAGATCGCTGCCGACAGTTCGCGACCGTGATCGCGGCTGATCAGGTGCAGCATCATGTCCAACGGTGCGGTGCCGCCGGAGCTGGTGAAGCGGTTGCGGTCGAGGGTGAACAGACGGGTGCTCATCGATACCCGTGGAAAGGCTTCCTGCATCGCGGCCAGGCACTCCCAGTGCACGCTGCAATCGAAGCCGTCCAGCAGGCCGGCGCAGGCCAAGGCCCAACTGCCGGTGCAGACCGCACCGAGACGACGGGATTGACGGGCCTGGCCTTGCAGCCATGACACGTGTTCGCGGGTCACAGTGCGCTGGATGCCGATACCGCCACACACAATGACGGTGTCCAGTGCCGGCGCCTTGTGCATGGAGGCGTCCGGGGTGATCTGTAAACCGTCACTGGCCCACACCTGCCCACCGTCGACGGTAAGGGTGGTCCAGCGATACAGCTCGCGACCGGACAGTTGGTTGGCCATGCGTAGCGGTTCTACCGCGGACGCCAGGGAAATCAGCGTGAAATTGTCCAGCAGCAAAAAGCCGATGGATTGAGGCGCACGGTTCTGGGGTTGGGCCCCGGAGTTGGTCGTCGTCATCGCGGTATCTCCTCACACAAAGCGGGTGATGGCCTCAGGCGGAGGCTCTTTTTATTGGTTGTTTGCCATCGTTTTCCACAAGGGAGACGGGCTTTACAGCGATACAGCAATTGCCATGCCTAAATTGAATACGCGTTCAATAAATCCTGAAAACGACATCGCAACCTGTCTATATAAGGCGCATTTCGAGTGCCGGCTATCAGGGGCTATCAATGGTGTCAGGCACCTGTCACGCGGTGCCGTGAGCAGATCGGTAGCACTTGTGGGAACTGGGCTGCGGGGCTTGCGCAACAGGTATCACCACGGGTGCGGCGACGGACGGTCGAGCGGCGTACAACGGTTGACTCGACCGTTTGTCTCTTATCTGTTTGCGACGCGCTAAAAGGTGGCGTGTTTCAGGATCCATGTGCATTTCGCGAGCAGTTTTAAATCTTGGTGGCGAGGGGATTTGTGGCGAGGGGATTTATCCCCGCTGGGCTGCAAAGCAGCCCTCGATTCATACACCTTGATGTATCTGCAAAACCATAGGGGCCGCTTCGCGACCCAACGGGGATAAATCCCCTCGCCACAGGACTGTGAATACAGTGGATCAGCACTCCACCGCACTGACCGCCAAACCACCGCGCGAGGTTTCTTTGTATTTGTCATGCATGTCGGCACCGGTATCGCGCATGGTGCGGATCACCCGGTCCAGGGAGATGAAATGCTGGCCATCACCACGCAGCGCCATTTGCGCGGCATTGATGGCTTTCACCGCGGCAATCGCGTTGCGCTCGATGCACGGCACTTGCACCAGGCCGCCCACCGGGTCGCAGGTCAGGCCAAGGTTGTGTTCCAGGCCGATTTCCGCCGCGTTGCACAGTTGCTCCGGCGTGGCGCCGAGGATCTCCGCCAGCCCCGCCGCCGCCATGGCGCAGGCCGAGCCTACTTCGCCCTGGCAACCCACTTCGGCACCGGAGATCGATGCATTCTTTTTGCACAGGATCCCTACCGCCGCCGCGCCGAGGAAGTAATCCACCACGTTGGCGTCAGTGACCGCTTCGCTGAATTTCATGAAGTAATGCAACACCGCCGGAATGATCCCAGCCGCGCCATTGGTCGGCGCCGTGACCATGCGCCCGCCGGCGGCGTTTTCTTCGTTGACCGCCAGGGCGAACAGATTGACCCACTCCATGGCGCTCAGGGTCGAGCCGATCACATTGGGCTTGTTCAGCTCTTGCAGGCTGCGGTGCAACTTGGCCGCACGCCGACGTACGTTCAGACCGCCAGGCAGGATGCCTTCGTGCTTGAGGCCCTGCTCGACACAATCCTGCATGGCGCGCCAGAGTTTCATCAGGCCGCTGCGAATCTCGTCTTCCGAGCGCCAGACCTTCTCGTTGGCCATCATCAACTCGGCCACCCGCAGATTGTGGGTGCGGCACAGATTGAGCAGCTCTTCGGCGCTGGAAAAATCGTAAGGCAGTTCGGTGCGGTCCAGATCCACCACGCCGCTGGACGCCTGGGCCTCATCGACGACAAAGCCACCACCCACTGAATAATAGGTATCACGGTGCAACTCGCCGTGGTCGCCCTCGGCCACCAGCGTCATCGCGTTGGGGTGGAACGGCAGGTTCTCGTCGATCAGGCGCATGTCCCGGGACCAGATGAAAGGCACCGGTAGGCGACCATCCAACAACAAAGTCTGGGTTTCACGCAGCAGCTCGATGCGCGGGCCGATCTGCGACGGGTCGATTGCGTCCGGCCATTCGCCCATCAGGCCCATGATCACCGCGTTGTCGCTGCCATGGCCGATGCCGGTGGCCGAAAGCGAACCGTAAAGCTGAACTTCCAGGCGCGTGACTTGTTCCAAAAGACCCCGCTCACGCAAGACTTGCGCGAATAACGCCGCAGCGCGCATTGGGCCGACGGTGTGTGAGCTGGACGGACCGATACCGATTTTGAACAAGTCGAATACGCTGATTGCCATGGCAGAGAACCTCCAGAACGGGCACGTCCGGGCGCAAGAGCGCCCGGTGGCGGAGCTGCTACGCTCAACGCCGGGATGCCCGCATCATCCGTTTTTTGCCTTGGAGGTCGACGTCTGACACCGACGCAATCATGCCCAGCAACGCCGCCAGGCTTTTGCCCAGGTTTTACGCCGTTTTTTTGCAGATCAGGAGGCTGCCGAGGCCGGAAAAAACCTATAAACGACGTCACCAACACTGGATGCGACCCTCCCTGTACTGGATACGACTCACCCTGTAGGCGTCAGATTTGCACTGGTACATGATCGGTTACGGCTCGTTTGCAAGGCCGCGTGTCAGAAGAGTGCCCACGCGCCACCAACCGCAACATCCAAAATAAGCGTGCGGCTGTCCTGACCGGACACCGCCGAGAAAACACCAGGAGTCCACCCATGAAAGGTTCCAAGCCGTTGTTGTTGGCCGCCATGCTGAGTCTTCCGATGCTGGCCAACGCTGCAGAACCCGCGCAATGCAGCACCGTCAACTTCTCCGACGTCGGCTGGACCGACATCACCGTGACCACCGCCACCACCAGCGTGGTGCTCGACGCTCTGGGCTACAAGACCAAGACCACCATGATTTCCGTACCAGTGACGTACAAGTCCCTGGCCGACGGCAAGAACATGGACGTGTTCCTCGGCAACTGGATGCCGACCATGGAAAACGACATCAAGGCCTACCGCGAAGCCGGCACCGTGGAAACCGTGCGCACCAACCTCAAGGGCGCCAAATACACCCTCGCCGTGCCTCAGGCCCTGTACGACAAAGGCCTGCATGACTTCGCCGACATCCCCAAATTCAAGAAAGAACTGGACGGCAAGATCTACGGGATCGAGCCTGGCAACGACGGCAACCGCCTGATCCAGAGCATGATCGAAAAGAACGCCTTTGGCCTGAAGGACGCAGGTTTCAAGGTCGTCGAGTCGAGTGAAGCGGGCATGCTTTCGCAGGTCGACCGGGCCTCCAAACGCGGCACCGATGTGGTGTTCCTTGGCTGGGCGCCACACCCGATGAACACCCGTTTCAAGATTCAATACCTGACCGGCGGCGACGACTTCTTCGGCCCGGACTTCGGTGCCGCCACCGTCGCGACCAACACCCGCAAGGGCTACAGCCAGGAATGCAGCAACGTTGGCCAGCTGTTGAAAAACCTTGAGTTCACCGTCGACATGGAAAGCACGCTGATGGGCAACGTGCTCGACGACAAGATGAAACCTGAAGCCGCCGCCAAGGCCTGGCTGAAGAAAAACCCACAGGTACTCGATACCTGGCTCGCTGGCGTGACCACCATTGACGGTAAACCAGGCCTGGAGGCCGTGAAAGCCAAGCTCGCGCAGTAACGCTTTTATGCCGGGCGAGTTTACTCGCCCGGGCTGTTTATCCCTTGCATGCGGACGTTCACTACCATGCTGATTGATCAGAAAATACCCTTAGGCCAGTACATCGCGAGCTTCGTCGAATGGTTGACGCAAAATGGCGCCAGCACCTTCGACGCAATCGCCCTGTTTCTGGAAACGATGATTCACGGCGTGACGTTCGCGCTGACCTGGTTCAACCCACTGGCCTTGATCGGCCTCATCGCCCTGCTGGCTCACTTTATCCAACGCAAATGGGGCCTGACCGTCTTCGTCATCGCCTCCTTCCTGCTGATCCTGAATCTGGGGTACTGGCAGGAGACCATGGAAACCCTCGCCCAGGTGCTGTTCGCGACCCTGGTCTGCGTCCTGATCGGCGTGCCGCTGGGCATTGTTGCCGCGCACAAGCCGATGTTTTACACACTAATGCGTCCGGTGCTCGATCTGATGCAGACCGTACCGACCTTCGTGTACCTCATTCCTACCCTGACCCTTTTCGGTCTGGGTGTGGTCCCAGGCTTGATCTCCACGGTGGTGTTCGCGATTGCCGCGCCCATCCGCTTGACCTACCTGGGTATCCGCGACGTTCCGGAAGAACTGATGGACGCCGGCAAAGCCTTCGGCTGCTCCCGTCGCCAGCTCCTGTCGCGCATTGAACTGCCCCACGCGATGCCAAGCATCGCGGCCGGTATCACCCAGTGCATCATGCTGTCGTTGTCGATGGTGGTGATCGCCGCACTGGTGGGCGCCGACGGCCTGGGCAAACCCGTGGTCAACGCACTGAACACCGCCGATATCGCCCTGGGCTTCGAAGCTGGCCTGGCGATCGTACTGCTGGCGATCATGCTCGACCGAATCTGCAAGCAACCCGACGCCAAAGTAGGGGGTGACGCATGAGCATAATCCGCTTCGAAGAAGTCGACGTGATCTTCTCCAAAGATCCACGCGAAGCCCTGAAACTGCTCGACCAGGGCATGACCCGCAACGAAATCCTGAAGAAAACCGGGCAAATCGTGGGTGTTGAAAAAGCCAGCCTGGATGTCGAAAAAGGCGAAATCTGCGTGTTGATGGGCCTGTCCGGCTCTGGCAAATCCAGCCTGCTGCGCTGCATCAACGGCTTGAACACCGTGAGTCGTGGCAAGTTGTTCGTCGAACACGAAGGTCGGCAGATCGACATCGCCTCCTGCACCCCCGCCGAACTGAAGATGATGCGCACCAAACGCATCGCCATGGTGTTCCAGAAGTTCGCCCTGATGCCTTGGCTGACAGTGCGCGAGAACATCAGCTTCGGCCTGGAAATGCAGGGCCGCCCGGAGAAGGACCGACGCAAGCTGGTGGATGAAAAGCTTGAGCTGGTGGGCCTGACCCAATGGCGCAACAAGAAACCCAACGAGTTGTCCGGCGGCATGCAGCAACGGGTCGGCCTGGCCCGCGCCCTGGCGATGGACGCCGACATCCTGCTGATGGACGAACCCTTCTCGGCCCTCGACCCGCTGATCCGCCAAGGCCTGCAGGACGAACTGCTGGAGCTGCAACGCAAGCTGAGCAAGACCATCGTGTTCGTCAGCCACGACCTCGACGAAGCCCTGAAGCTGGGCAGCCGCATCGCGATCATGAAAGACGGCCGGATCGTCCAATACAGCTCGCCGGAAGAAATCGTCTTGAATCCGGCGGACGACTACGTGCGCACCTTCGTCGCCCACACCAACCCGCTCAACGTCCTTTGCGGCCGCAGCCTGATGCGCACCCTGGACAACTGCAAGCGCATCAACGGTTCGGTATGCCTGGACCCGGGCGGCGATTCCTGGCTCGACCTGGCCGAAGGCAACACCATCAAGGGTGCCCGCCAGAACGGCGCGGCGCTGGACCTGCAAAACTGGGCACCGGGCCAATCCGTCGAAGACCTGGGCCGCCGTCCGACCCTGGTGGACTCCAATATCGGCATGCGCGATGCGTTGCAGATCCGCTACCAGACCGGCAACAAACTGGTACTGCACGACAACCAGAAAGTCGTCGGGATCCTGGGCGACAGCGAGCTGTACCACGCCCTGCTCGGCAAGAACCTGGGCTAAGCCCACGCACACAAAAACGCCGCGAGAGGATCGCGGCGTTTTTGTCTGTGCAGTGCTGACTGCTGACTGCTGACAAGCTTGACCTGGAATGCAAACAACTGTGGCGAGGGGATTTATCCCCGCTGGGCTGCGCAGCAGCCCCAAAAAATGCGAACTCATTCTGTCTGACACACCGCGACACCTGGCTCTGGGGGCTGCTTCGCAGCCCAACGGGGATAAATCCCCTCGCCACAACAATGTTCCAGCCATCGATGCGCGTTTGGCTTCTACACCAACCGACGAGTGTTATAAAGACATCCCGAAAAAGTCCTCGCCCCTGATGCTGCGGGTTTTCACACATGGAATCCCGGCAAACAGCGACGACTTGTCATAGAACTTTGTTTTTGTTGATTGAACGTTCAATCAAAACAAAATAGACTGGCTTTCAATCCGGCAGACGACACTCGCCCACCGGATGGCCTAAGGAGATGTGCTAGATGCCCAAGGTCGGTATGCAACCCATCCGCCGCCAACAATTGATCGAAGCCACGCTGCAAGCGGTCGATCAGGTCGGGATGGGGGACGCCAGCATTGCGCTGATCGCCCGTTTGGCCGGTGTCTCCAACGGCATCATCAGTCACTACTTTCAGGACAAGAATGGCCTGATCGCGGCCACGGCCCAGTACCTGATGACTGTCCTGAGCGAGAACGTCACCGCACGCCGTCGCGCGCTTGAGGATTCGAGCCCGCGGGCGCACTTGAAGGTGATCATCGAAGGCAACTTCGACGCCAGCCAGGTCAATGGCCCGGCAATGAAAACCTGGTTGGCCTTCTGGGCCACCAGCATGCATCACCCGTCATTGCACAGGTTGCAGCGGATCAACGATCACCGTCTGTATTCCAACCTGTGCAGTCAGTTCCGCCGCGTGTTGCCTCTTGATGAGGCCCGCAGCGCGGCACGGGGCCTGGCCGCCCTGATTGACGGTTTGTGGTTGCGCGGGGCGCTGTCGGGAGACGCGTTCGATACCGCCCAGGCACACCGGATCGCTTACGAATACATGGATTTTCAACTGGCCAAAGCAGGGGTACCAGAGCACACAGAACCGCTCGGCTCCTGAACCGCCGCCGAACCGCGTAGTCAGCTATAGACGACACGCCCGGTGGCCAGCCAACCACTTATGCACTTGCGAGGACTTTATGGCCCGTTTCGAACTGCAAAAACTCTACATCGATGGCGCGTACAGCGACGCCAGCGGCGACGCCACTTTCGAAGCCATCAACCCTGCCAACGGTGAAGTGCTCGCCCAAGTGCAGCGTGCAACGTTCGAGGACGTCGAGCGCGCGGTGGTCAGCGCCGAAAAGGGCCAGAAAGTCTGGGCTGCCATGACCGCCATGCAGCGGTCGCGCATCCTGCGCCGCGCCGTGGAGATCCTGCGCGAGCGCAACGATGAGCTGGCCGCCCTGGAAACCCTGGACACCGGCAAGGCCTACTCCGAAACCCGCTACGTCGACATCGTCACCGGTGCCGACGTGCTGGAATACTACGCCGGCCTGGTGCCGGCCATTGAAGGCGAACAGGTTCCGCTGCGCACCACTTCGTTCGTCTACACCCGCCGCGAGCCCCTGGGTGTGGTGGCCGGGATCGGCGCGTGGAACTACCCGATCCAGATCGCCCTGTGGAAATCCGCACCGGCCCTGGCCGCCGGCAACGCAATGATCTTCAAACCGAGCGAAGTCACCTCGCTGACCACCCTGAAACTGGCCGAGATCTACACCGAAGCCGGCGTTCCAGCGGGTGTGTTCAACGTCCTGACCGGCAGCGGCCGTGAAGTCGGTACCTGGCTGACCGAGCACCCGCGTATCGAGAAAATATCCTTCACCGGCGGCACCGACACCGGCAAGAAAGTCATGGCCAGTGCCTCGAGTTCTTCGCTCAAAGACGTGACCATGGAACTGGGCGGCAAGTCGCCGCTGATCATCTTCGACGACGCCGACCTGGATCGCGCCGCCGACACCGCGATGATGGCCAACTTCTACAGCTCCGGCCAAGTCTGCACCAACGGCACCCGGGTGTTCGTGCCGAGCCATCTCAAGGCCGCCTTCGAAGCCAAGATCGCCGAGCGCGTGGCGCGTATCCGCATCGGCAATCCAGAGGACGAAAACACCAACTTCGGCCCGCTGGTGAGCTTCGCCCACATGGAAAGCGTGTTGGGCTACATCGAGAAAGGCAAGGCCGAGGGCGCGCGCCTGCTGTGCGGCGGCGCTCGTTTGACCGAGGGCGAATTGGCCAAGGGCGCGTTCGTTGCCCCGACCGTGTTCACCGACTGCACCGACGAGATGACCATCGTGCGCGAGGAAATCTTCGGCCCGGTGATGAGCATCCTCACTTATGACACCGAAGAAGAAGTAATCCGCCGCGCCAACGACACCGATTTCGGCCTGGCCGCCGGCGTCGTGACCCGCGACCTGAACCGCGCCCACCGTGTGATCCACCAGCTCGAAGCGGGCATTTGCTGGATCAACGCCTGGGGCGAATCGGCCGCTGAAATGCCGGTCGGTGGCTACAAGCAATCGGGCGTGGGCCGTGAGAACGGCATCAGTTCTTTGAACAACTTCACGCGCATCAAATCGGTACAGGTCGAGTTGGGCGATTACGCGTCGGTGTTCTGACCTGAGGCGAGGCCTTGAGTGAACGCTGTTGTGGCGAGGGGATTTATCCCCGTGGGGCTGCGTAGCAGCCCCTCCCCAAGGCCCCCCATTCTTCAGACAAACCCAGTCGCTGATTTACGACTGCTGCGCAGCCGAACGGGGATAAATCCCCTCGCCACAGGTTATGCGGCGTCAAGGCAACCGCGACCTGAACCCAATTCAAAAAGAGGGTGCATTTCATGTCCCACGTATTCGACTACATCATCATCGGCGCCGGCTCGGCCGGTAACACCCTGGCCACCCGCCTGACCGAAGACGAGGGCGTCACCGTCCTGCTGCTCGAAGCCGGCGGCCCGGACTATCGCCTCGACTTCCGCACACAAATGCCCGCCGCCCTGGCGTTCCCGCTGCAGGGCCGGCGCTACAACTGGGCCTACGAGACCGACCCAGAGCCGCACATGAACGGTCGCCGGATGGAGTGCGGTCGCGGCAAGGGGCTGGGCGGTTCTTCGCTGATCAACGGCATGTGCTACATCCGCGGCAACGCCCTGGACTATGACAACTGGTCAAAACTGCCTGGTCTTGAGGACTGGACGTACCTGGACTGCCTGCCCTACTTCAGAAAAGCGGAGACTCGGGACATCGGCCCGAACGATTACCACGGCGGCGACGGCCCGGTCAGCGTGACCACGCCCAAGGCCGGCAACAACCCGCTGTTCCACGCCATGGTCGAGGCCGGTGTGCAGGCCGGTTACCCGCGTACCGAAGACCTCAACGGCTACCAGCAGGAAGGTTTCGGCCCGATGGACCGCACCGTCACGCCCAACGGCCGTCGCGCCAGTACCGCGCGCGGTTACCTGGATATCGCCAAGAAGCGCTCGACACTGACCATCGTGACTCACGCCCTGACCGACAAGATCGTGTTCGAAGGCAAACGCGCCGTCGGTGTGCGTTACCTGGTGGGCGCTGCCGAAGAGCGCGTCGAGGCCCGGGCGCGCAAGGAAGTGCTGCTGTGCTCCGGCGCCATCGCCTCGCCGCAGATCCTGCAACGCTCCGGCGTCGGTCCGGCCAAATTACTGGAAAGCCTCGACATCCCGGTGGTCCACGACCTGCCGGGCGTCGGTGAAAACCTCCAGGATCACCTTGAGCTGTACCTGCAATACGCCTGCACCCAACCGGTTTCGCTGTACCCGTCGCTGCTCTGGTACAACCAGCCGGCCATTGGTGCCGAGTGGCTGTTCAACGGCACCGGCATCGGCGCCAGCAACCAGTTCGAGGCCGGCGGTTTCATCCGCACCCGGCCGGATTTCGATTGGCCGAACATCCAGTATCACTTCCTGCCGGTGGCGATTAACTACAACGGCAGCAACGGTGTGAAGGAACATGGCTTCCAGGCGCACATGGGCTCCATGCGTTCGCCAAGCCGTGGCCGGGTCCAGGTCAAGTCCAAGGATCCACGCCAGTACCCGAGCATCCTGTTCAACTACATGGCGACCGAACAAGACTGGCAGGAATTTCGCGATGGCATCCGCCTGACCCGCGAGATCATGCAGCAGCCGGCGCTCGATCCGTTCCGTGGTCGCGAGATCAGCCCGGGTATCGAGGTGCAGACGGACGAGCAACTGGACCAGTTCATCCGCGAACACGCCGAAACCGCGTTCCATCCGTCCTGCTCGTGCAAGATGGGCACCGACGCCATGGCGGTGGTGGATGGCGAAGGTCGCGTGCATGGCATGCAGGGGCTGCGCGTGGTGGATGCCTCGATCATGCCGATCATCACCACCGGCAACCTGAACGCGCCGACGATCATGATCGCCGAGAAAATCGCCGACAAGATCCGTGGTCGCAAGCCATTGCCACGCAGCACTGCCCCGTACTACGTGGCCGGCGACGCGCCGGTGCGCGGCAAGCCGATGCGGGAAGTGGGGCCAATGGCCCAGTAAGACTCAGGACCGTCATCGCGAGCAAGCTCGCTCCCACATTGGATCTGCGGCAGACACAGATTTTGTGCCTGACAACCATCAACTGTGGGAGCGGGCTTGCTCGCGAAGGGGCCTTCACAGCCAACATCTTCACTGCCTGTCACACCGCTTTCGCGAGCAAGCCCGCTCCCACATTGGATCTGCGGCAGACACAGATTTTGTGGTCACTGAAGATCCTATGTGGGAGCGAGCTTGCTCGCGATAACGTCCGCCCTGACACCTCAGTATTCCCTTCTACCTTGATCCCGCCCCCACCCCAGGCCTAATCTAGAGCCGCCGCGTCAAATCACCGCACTGCGCCGCACCCTCGCTCCAGACAAGGAGGTTCCATGTTCGACTTCTACCCCCAGCTCAAGCAGCGTTTTGCTGCCTTGCGCACGGGCGCTGAATTCTTTTCCCTGCGTTATGTGCGCGAGTCCGGCCAGCATTTGTCGGTGCGCAAGAATGTCGCCGAACCGCCCAGCCTTGGCCGTGATGAAGGCGCGATGCTCACCGCGCGGGTCAATGGCGTCGAGGCGTATGCCGCCACCAACGATCTGTCCCTGGCCGGCCTGCAAGCGGCGCTGGAGCGGGCCGAGCAACAAGCCCGCCGGCTCAAGCCCCATGCCCTGCTCGACTTGCGCGAACAATCGGTGTCCAGCGACCGCGCCGATTACTGCTCGCCCCATTTCGACCAGGCCTTCCCCTCCCTGAGCGATTGCTACCAGTTGCTCGGTGCCGAGTCGGCCGCGGTGCCCCAGGACGAACGCCTGGTGAATTGGCAAGTCAGCATCGGCCTGACCCAGGTCGAACAGATCTACCTCAACAGCGCCGGCGCTGAACTGCGCCAGGCCCAGCGCTTTGTCTACCCGTCGCTGGAGGTCACCGCCTTCGACGGCCACGACAGCCAAACCCGCACCCTGGGCCGGGAAAACTTCGGCCAGCAAGGTGGCTTCGATGTGATCAGCCGCTGCGGCCTGATCGGCGCCGGGCCAAAAATCGCTGATCAGGCCCTGCAATTGCTGATGGCACCGAACACCCCGCAAGGCCCCCGCGACCTGCTGCTGATGCCCGACCAGATGATGCTGCAGATACACGAGTCCATCGGCCATCCGCTGGAGCTGGACCGCATCCTGGGGGACGAACGCAATTACGCCGGCACCAGCTTCGTCAAGACCAGCGACTTCGGACACCTGCAATACGGCTCCAGCCTGTTGAACGTGACGTTCGACCCGAACATTCCCGAGGAACTGGCGAGCTACAGCCATGACGACGACGGCAGTGCCGCGAGCAAACAATTCCTGATTCGTGAAGGTCGGCTGCTGCGCCCGCTGGGCGGTGCACTGTCGCAGTTCCGCGCTGGCCTGGACGGCGTTGCCAACAGCCGCGCCTGCGGTTGGAACCGCCCGCCCATCGACCGCATGGCGAACCTGAACATCGAACCCGGCGACCAGCCCCTGGAGCAACTGATCCAGGGCATCGAGCGCGGCGTGCTGATGCGCACCAACCGCTCCTGGTCCATCGACGATGCCCGCAACAAATTCCAGTTCGGCTGCGAGTGGGGCCAGTTGATTGAGAACGGCGAACTCAAGGGCGTGGTGAAGAACCCCAACTACCGGGGCATTTCCGCACAATTCTGGAAGAGCCTGCGCGCCGTGGGCGATGCCAGTACCTCCCAGGTCCTGGGCACACCGAACTGTGGCAAGGGCGAACCGAACCAGGTCATCCGTGTCGGCCATGCGTCGCCGGCCTGTGTGTTCAGCAACGTCGATGTGTTTGGGGGAGATGCCTGATGAGTACAGTCAATAATCAGGCTGGGGCGTTCAAGGCGCTGGTCGACTGGCTGCGCGACGCCCTGCATGGGCCGGAACAGTTCACCCTCGGCTACGCCGCCGAGTCCTCGGCCTTCGTGCGCTTCAACCATGGCAAGGTCCGCCAGGCCGGGCAAGTGCAACAGGCCAATGTCAGTTTCAAACTGATCGACGACGGTCGCCACGCCGACTTGCAGATCACCTTGTCCGGTGAAGCCGAGACGGATTTGCAACGCTTGGCCGAAGGCCTGCAACAACTGCGCGAAACCTTGCCGTTGCTGCCCCGCGATCCGTACCTGCTGCTCAATCACAACCACTGGCAGAGCCACAACGTACAGGACCATCCGCTGCCGGACACCGAGCAGGTCGTGGCCGAAATCACCCGCGCCGCCGAAGGCCTGGACCTGGTGGGGTTCTATGCCGCCGGGCCCATCAGCCGTGGCTTTGCCAGTTCTTCGGGGGCGTTCGGCTGGCATCAGGCCAACAGCTTCAACTTCGATTTCAGCCTGTTCCATGAAAACGGCCAGGCCGTGAAAGCCAGTTACGCCGGGCATGCGTGGAGCGGCGAAGGGTTTGCCCAGCGCTTCGAACAGGCCCGTCAGCAATTGGCGTTCCTGGGCCGACCGCTGCGAACGCTGCCGCCCGGCGAGTACCGCGCCTACCTGGCGCCGGCCGCGCTGGAAGAGATCATGGGCATGCTCAGCTGGGGCGGGTTCTCGGCCCGGGCGATTGCCAGTAAGCAGAGCCCGTTGCAGAAGTTCTACGCCAGCGAAGCCCACTTCAGCCCCACCGTATGGCTGCACGAGCAGGTCAGCGGCTCCTTGAGCCCGGCGTTTTCCGACGAAGGCTATCCTCGCAATGACCTGGCGCTGATCGCCAAGGGCACGGCCAATGCGCGGCTGGTCAACTCCCGCAGCGCCGCCGAATACGGCCTCACCACCAACGGCGCCAGCAGCTATGAATACCCCACGGCGCTGGTCATGCAGGAAGGTCTGCTGGAGCAGAAACACATCCTCGACGCCCTCGGCACCGGGCTGTACATCAGCAACCTCTGGTACCTGAACTACTCGGACCAGCCGGCCGCACGCCTGACCGGCATGACCCGCTTTGCCACGTTCTGGGTCGAGAACGGCCAGATTGTCGCGCCGGTCAGCACCATGCGTTTCGACGACAGTGTCTACAGCCTGCTCGGCTCACAACTCGAAAGCCTGACCCAAGAGCGGGAACTTCTGCTCTCGGCCAGCACCTACAGCCAGCGAGCCACGGCCTCGATGTTGTTGCCGGGGGCGCTGGTGAAGCGGTTGACCTTGACGTTGTAATGACCGGAGTTCGACCCCCTGTGGCGAGGGAGCTTGCTCGCGCTCGACGGCGCAGCAGTCGCAAAACCCTGCTGACCCAACGCACCTGAAACACCGCGGTGCCTGGTTTCAGGGTTGCTTCGCAACCCAGCGGGAGCAAGCTCCCTCGCCACAACAGCGGCACCTGTTCCTGATCAACACGCCATACAAGAGGTCCCATGCCCAACCGCGCACCGCTCGACGCCGTCACCGCCCGCTGGCTTCCGTGGGTCGTGGCAATCGCCTTCTTCATGCAGTCCCTGGACGGGACCATCCTCAACACCGCCCTGCCCGCCATGGCCCGTGACCTGGCGGAAAACCCGCTGCGCATGCAGGGCGTGATCATTGCCTACATGCTCACCGTGGCGCTGTTGATCCCGGCCTCGGGCTGGATCGCCGACCGCTTTGGCACCAAGAAGATTTTCTTCGGCGCGATCCTGTTGTTCAGCTTCGGCTCGCTGCTGTGTGCCCTGTCCAGTTCGTTGAGCATGCTGATCGGTGCCCGGGTCATCCAGGGCCTGGGCGGCGCGCTGATGCTGCCGGTGGGCAGGCTGGTGGTGCTGCGGGCCTACCCGCGCTCGGAACTGGTGCGGATCATGGGCTTCATCACCATTCCAGGCCTGCTCGGCCCGCTGATCGGCCCGACCATGGGCGGCTGGATGGTGGAGTACCTGACCTGGCACTGGATCTTCATCATCAACCTGCCGGTGGGCGTGATCGGTTGTTATGCGGTGTGGAAGTTCATCCCCGACCTGCGCGGCAGCGAGCGCACCCGGTTCGATGGCCTGGGGTTCCTGCTGTTCGGCGCGGCGATGGTACTGATCACCGTCGCCATGGAGGGCCTGGGCGAACTGCACCTGCCGCACCTGCGGGTGATGCTGTTGCTGTTCGGCGGCATGGCCTGCCTGGCGGCCTATTGGCTGCGGGCCGGGCACGTCGAGAATGCGCTGTTCCCGCCGTCGCTGTTCAAGACCCGGACCTTCGCCGTGGGCATCCTTGGCAACCTGTTCGCGCGTCTGGGCAGCGGCGCCCTGCCGTTCCTGGTGCCGTTGCTGCTGCAAGTGGCCCTGGGTTACTCGCCGTCCCAAGCCGGGATGAGCATGCTGCCCCTGGCGGCGGCGGCCATGGTTGCCAAATCCGTGGCCCGGCCGCTGATCGAACGCCTGGGCTATCGCATCGTCCTGACCGGCAACACCCTCGCCCTGGGCCTGATGCTGGCGAGCATGGGCCTGGTCAGCGAACAGACGCCGTATTGGCTGCTGCTGGCGCAACTGGCGGTGTTGGGGGCGATCAACTCGCTGCAATTCACCGCGATGAATACCGTGACCCTGATCGACTTGGACGACGCCAGCGCCAGCAGCGGCAACAGCCTGCTGTCGGTAGTGGCGCAACTGTCCCTGAGCCTCGGCGTGGCCTGCGCCGGCGCCTTGCTCGGCGGCTTTACGGCCCAGGTCGGTAACGACGGCGTGGACACGGTGCTGGGGGCGTTCCAGCTGACGTTCGTGACGGTGGGGATCATGGCGATGCTGGCGGCGACGATTTTTTCCCAGCTGTCGAAGCAGGATGGGCGGCGCGTCAAGCGGCCGGATGAGCATATCGAGCATTAATCCAGGCGCTTGGAACGCTGTCTGGGCATGTTGGCTCTTGTGGCGAGGGAGCTTGCTCCCGCTGGGGTGCGAAGCGCCCCCAAAATCGGTCAACACGGTGTAACTGAAATATCGCGTCGCCTGGGTTACGACTGCTGCGCAGCCGAGCGGGAGCAAGCTCCCTCGCCACAGGGGCCACACCACGTTCGTCCAGAACTTTCGAAAGAAGTGGCACGAGGCTGCTACACTGCGCGACATTTTGTTTTGCAGGCCAGTCCCGTGACCACCATTGCCACCGCTTTTAATACTTTGCCGCTGTCCGCCGCCATGCTGGCTAACCTCGAATCACTCGGTTATGCCCAGATGACGCCGATCCAGGCGCAGAGCTTGCCGGTGATTCTCAAGGGCATGGACCTGATCGCCCAGGCCAAGACCGGCAGCGGCAAGACCGCGGCTTTTGGCATCGGCCTGCTGAACCCGATCAACCCGCGCTTCTTCGGTTGCCAAGCGCTGGTGATGTGCCCGACCCGCGAACTGGCCGACCAAGTGGCCAAGGAAATCCGCCGCCTGGCCCGCGCCGAAGACAACATCAAGGTCCTGACCCTGTGCGGTGGCGTGTCTTTCGGCCCGCAGATCGCCTCCCTTGAACACGGCGCCCACATCATCGTCGGCACGCCCGGGCGTATCCAGCAGCACCTGCGCAAGGGCTCGCTGGTGCTCGACGGCCTCAACACGCTGATCCTCGACGAAGCCGACCGCATGCTCGACATGGGCTTCTACGACGCCATCGAAGACATCATCCAGCAGACCCCGGAACGCCGCCAGACGCTGCTGTTCTCGGCCACGTACCCGGTGGGCATCAAGCAACTGTCGTCCAAATTCATGCGCAACCCGCAGCAAGTGAAGGCCGAGGCGTTTCACTCCGACGCGCAGATCGAGCAGCGCTTCTACGAGATCTCCCCCGAGGAGCGCATGGACGCGGTGGTCAAGGTGCTGGCGCATTTCCGTCCGGCCTCCTGCGTGGCGTTCTGCTTCACCAAGCAGCAGGTCCAGGAAACCGTCGATCACCTGACGTCCAAAGGCATTTCCGCCGTCGGCCTGCACGGCGACCTGGAACAGCGTGACCGTGACCAGGTACTGGCGATGTTCGCCAACCGCAGCACCTCGGTGCTGGTGGCCACCGACGTCGCGGCCCGCGGCCTGGACATCGATGCCCTGGACATGGTGATCAACGTCGAGCTGGCCCGGGACTCGGAAATTCATATCCACCGCGTGGGTCGTACTGGCCGGGCCGGGGAAAAAGGCATCGCCATCAGCCTGGTGGCGCCGTCCGAAGCCCACCGCGCCCAGGCCATCGAGCAACTGCAGAAGTCGCCGCTGAGCTGGGATCAACTGGACAACCTCAAGTCCCAGGGCGGCGCTCCGCTGCTGCCGGTCATGAGCACCCTGTGCATCGGTGCCGGGCGCAAGGACAAAGTCCGCCCCGGCGACATCCTCGGCGCCCTGACCGGCGACGCCGGCATCCCCGGTGCCCAGGTCGGCAAGATCGCGATTTTCGATTTCCAGGCCTATGTGGCCGTGGAACGCGGCATCGCCAAGCAGGCGCTGCAACGCCTGAACGATGGCAAGATCAAGGGGCGGTCGTTGCGGGTGCGAATTCTCTGACCGCTGCTGATCCACCCTGTGGCGAGGGAGCTTGCTCACGCTGGGCTGCGCAGCAGCCCCAAAAGCGATGAACCCGGTGCTCCAGACAGTTCGCGTTCGTTGGTTTTGCGACCGCTTCGCGCTCGAGCGGGAGCAAGCTCCCTCGCCACAAGAGCAACCCCCTGCCAGACCCCAGATATTCAGAGGACACCGTTTTGCGCTCTACCGAAGTCGTGATCATTGGCGCTGGCGCCGCAGGGTTGATGTGCGCGCTAACCGCCGCCGCGCGCGGGCGGCAGGTGCTGTTGCTGGACCACGCCAACAAGGCCGGCAAGAAAATCCTCATGTCCGGCGGTGGACGCTGCAATTTCACCAACATGTACACCGAGCCGGGCAATTTTCTCTCGCAGAACCCACACTTCTGCAAATCAGCCCTGGCCCGCTACACCCAATGGGATTTCATCGCCCTGGTGGCCAAGCACGGCGTGCCCTATCACGAGAAAAAGCTCGGCCAGTTGTTTTGCGATAACAAGTCCAGCGACATCCTCGGCCTGCTGCTGGATGAATGCGAGCAAGCCGGCGTCAGCCTGCACCTGGACACCTCGATCACCCAGATCGAAAAAACCGCCGGCGGCTACCTGCTGCAAACCACCCTCGACGCCATCGCCTGCCAGTCCTTGGTGATCGCCACGGGCGGACTGTCGATCCCGACCCTGGGGGCGACCGGTTTCGGCTATCAGGTGGCGAAACAGTTTGGACATGAGTTGTTGCCGACCCGCGCCGGCCTGGTGCCGTTCACCATCACCGATCAGCTCAAGGCGCTGTGCACCGAGCTGTCGGGCACCTCGGTGGATTGCCTGGTGAGCTGCAACGACCAGAGCTTTCGCGAGAACATCCTGTTCACCCACCGTGGCCTGAGCGGCCCGGCGATCCTGCAGATTTCCTCGTTCTGGGAACCGGGGGACACGGTGCAGATCAACCTGCTGCCAGACCACGACGTGCCGCAATGGCTGCAACAGCAACAGGCCGAACGCCCCAACAGCGAACTGAAAACCCTGCTGGGCGAGCTGTTCACCAAGAAAATGGCCAACCTGCTGGCCGATACCTGGTTCGTCTCCAAACCCATGAAGCAATACACCCACGCGGAGCTGGCGGACATTGCCGAGAAGCTGGCGAGCTGGAATGTCGTTCCGGCCGGCACTGAAGGCTACCGTACCGCCGAAGTCACCCTCGGCGGCGTCGACACCCGGGAAGTCTCGTCCAAGACCATGGAGTCCCTGAAAAGCCCCGGGCTGTATTTCATTGGCGAAGTGCTGGACGTCACCGGGCACCTGGGCGGGTTCAACTTCCAGTGGGCCTGGGCTTCGGGTTATGCGGCGGCGCAGTACGTCTGATCCCAACCTGTGTCGAGCCTGCCTTTGTGGCGAGGGAGCTTGCTCCCGCTCGACTGCGCAGCAGTCGCAAGACAGGCACCTCGTGCTGTCTGAATAAACTCAGTGCATCAGAAAGGGCTGCTTCGCAGCCCAGCGGGAGCAAGCTCCCTCGCCACAGGTGCAGTGGACTCAGGTGCATCCCGGAATACTTTTTGCTGTCAGATGTGATCGCCGCCATTGCGTCGGCGTCATTACTGCCTCAATTTAGCGTCATTGCCCGTCAGGCCCGTGCACTTCATGTCATCGACCTCGTTTAGCCAGTCTCTGCGTCGCCTTTGGGCGTTGGATAAGTTCAGTTATAGCGTGCGGGTATTCATCGCCCTGACCGGCAGCATGGGGCTGTGCTGGTACCTGGATGAGATGGCGCTGCTGATTCCCCTGTTCCTGGGCATCATCGCCAGCGCCCTGGCCGAGACCGACGACAGTTGGCAGGGCCGCCTCACTGCGCTGGCCGTGACCCTGGTGTGCTTCACCGTCGCGGCGCTGTCGGTGGAGTTGCTGTTCCCCTACCCCATCCTGTTCATCATCGCCCTGGCCCTGGCGAGCTTTGGCCTGACCATGCTCGGCGCCTTGGGTGAACGCTATGGCGCGATTGCCTCGGCCACCTTGATTCTGTCGGTCTACACCATGATCGGCGTGGACCAGCGTGGTGGCGCGGTTAACGACTTCTGGCACGAGCCTCTGCTGCTGGTGGCCGGCGCTACGTGGTACGGCCTGCTTTCGGTGCTGTGGCAAGCACTGTTTTCCAACCAACCGGTGCAGCAAAGCCTGGCGCGGCTGTTTCGCGAGTTGGGACGTTACCTGAAACTCAAGTCCTCGCTCCTGGAGCCGATCCGCCAGCTGGACGTCGAGGCCCGTCGCCTGGAACTGGCCCAACAGAACGGCCGGGTGGTCGCGGCGCTCAACAGCGCGAAGGAAATCATCCTGCACCGCGTGGGCAATGGCCGACCGGGTTCGAAGGTCAGCCGCTACCTGAAGCTGTACTTCCTCGCCCAAGACATCCACGAACGCGCCAGTTCCTCCCATTACCCCTACAACGCCTTGGCCGAGGCGTTCTTCCACAGCGATGTGCTGTTCCGCTGCCAACGCCTGCTGCGCCAGCAAGGCAAAGCCTGCCAGGCGCTGGCCGAGTCGATCCAACTGCGCCAACCGTTCGTCTACGACCACACCTTCGCTGAAGCCCTCAACGATCTGCACGCGTCGCTGGAACATCTGCGCATCCAGAGCAACCCGGCCTGGCGCGGTTTGCTGCGTTCGTTGCGGGCACTGGCGGCGAACCTGGGCACCATGGACCGCCTGCTCAGCGATGCGAGCAACCCCGACGCCCTGGCCGACGCCACCGACAGCAGCCTGCTGGACCGCTCGCCGCGCAACCTCAAGGACGTCTGGCTGCGCCTGCGCACACAGCTCACGCCCACCTCGCTGCTGTTCCGCCATGCCCTGCGATTGCCCCTGGCCCTGAGCGTGGGCTACGCCGTGGTGCATATGATCCACCCGTCCCAGGGTTACTGGATCATCCTCACCACGCTGTTCGTTTGCCAACCCAACTACGGTGCCACCCGGCGCAAGCTCGGCCAGCGGATCATCGGCACCGCCATCGGCCTGACCGTGGCCTGGGCGCTGTTCGATCTGTTTCCCAACCCGCTGGTGCAATCGTGCTTCGCCATTGCCGCCGGGGTGGTGTTCTTTACCAACCGCACGACCCGCTACACCCTGGCGACGGCGGCGATCACCATCATGGTGCTGTTCTGCTTCAACCAGGTGGGCGACGGCTACGGGCTGCTGCTGCCGCGGCTATTCGATACCTTGCTCGGCAGCCTGATCGCCGGGCTTGCGGTGTTCCTGTTCCTGCCGGACTGGCAGGGCCGGCGGCTGAACAAAGTGCTGGCCAACACGCTGACCTGCAACAGCATTTACCTGCGCCAGATCATGCAGCAATACGCCGCCGGCAAAAGTGACGACCTGGCCTATCGCCTGGCCCGACGCAACGCCCACAACGCCGATGCCGCCCTGTCCACCACCCTGGCCAACATGCTGATGGAACCGGGGCATTTCCGTAAGGAAGCCGATGTGGGCTTCCGCTTCTTGGTGCTGTCCCACACCTTGCTCAGTTACCTGTCAGGCCTGGGCGCCCACCGAGGTACCGAATTGCCGGCGGATGTGCGCCAGCAGCTGATCGACGGGGCGGGAGTAAAACTGGCAACTAGCATCGACGAAATCGCCCAAGGCCTGGCGAGTAAAACGCCGATTGTGATCCAGAGCGACGAGGAGGAAGCCCTGGCCAACGAGCTTGAGCAGATGCCCGATGACATTGACGAAGGGCAGCGGTTGGTGCAGACGCAATTGGGGTTGATCTGTCGTCAGCTGGGGCCCTTGCGGACCCTGGCGGCGCATTTGATCAAGGACACCAGTGAGGCTTGAGAACTGTGGTGAATGGGCCGGCCTCTTCGCGAGCAAGCCCGCTCCCACATTTGGAATGCATTCTCCTGTGGGAGCGGGCTTGCTCGCGAAGGGGCCAGCCCAGGCAACTCATCCACTGGGCTCACATCCCATGTTGCTTCAGTAACCGCTCATAACTCCCATCCGCCTTCATCGCCGCAATCTCCCGATCAAACCCCGCCACGATCTGCTCATGCTCCGGGTTCTTGAGGCTGACCAGGATGTGCAGGCTGTTTTCACTCAAGGGCTTGGGCAGGAATTCCACGGCGTTACGCACCTTGGCGGATTCGCGGGACAGGTAATAACGGGCGACGTATTCGTCTTCCAGGGTCAACTTCACGCGGTCGGCCACCAGCATGCGCACGGCCATCGCGAAGTTATGCACAGGGACTTTCTGCATCTGCCGGTCTTCATCGAATGCCTTGGAGTAGGCGTAGCCGCGCACCACGGCGATGGGATAGGCATACAGCTGTTGCAGGTTGTCGAAATCGATCGGGGCGTCCTTGCGCTTGATGAAGCGCACCCGGTTGAGCAGGTATTCAGCCGAGAACTGGCCGATATGGGTGCGCTCTTCGCTGTACCAGGCGTTGATCAGCACGTCATAGCGTCCCTCACCGATGCCCAGCATCGCCCGGGCCCAGGGCACCTGTTCGAAATCAGTGGCATAACCGGCCCGCGCCAGCGCCGTGCTGACGATATCGGTCGCCAAGCCACCGTTGATCAACGTGGAATCGGTGAAGGGCGGCCAGCCATCGGCGACCAGACGCAACTTCTGTGCGCAAGCGTTGTGGCTCAGCAACAGCAACCCGATCAAACCAAGAGCTCGATGCAATCGCGGCATGCCAGACATCCTTGACGGGTTCAAAGCCCGGTTTGTTTTTAGCCGGAACTCCAAGGATATCCTCGGATATCCGGTCCTAACGTTAGCTCATTGAAACCGTTGCGCAGCCCTGGATCGAAGATTACACAAAGAAGACAACGCCGCGATAAAGGAATGATGGCATTTTGGCCTTTGTCACAGATTTTTTGCTGGATCTGGCGAGAGACTTCCGAAGACAGCGCGCTTAATATCGGCATCAGGTTCTTAAGGAAATTCAAAAAAATGGACATCGATTGGGTCTGCAAACACCACAGTGACCTGAGCAAGGAGCAGCTGTATGCCATCCTCAAGTTGCGTGCCGAAGTCTTCGTCGTCGAACAGAACTGTGCCTACCCGGACGTCGACGGCCTGGACCTGGAGGGCGACACCTGTCATTTGATGGCGTGGCAGGGCAATCACCTGGTGGCCTACCTGCGCTTGCTCGATCCGCACTCGCAAAACAGCGACGTGGTGATCGGGCGTGTGATCATCGCGCCAGAAGTCCGGGGCAAGGGATTGGGCCATCAACTGATGGAACAGGGACTCAAGCACGCCGAGAAGCACTGGCCCGGTACGTCGATCTCATTATCGGCCCAGGCGCATTTGCAGGGGTACTACGGGCGGTATGGGTTTGAACCGGTGGGGGTGGAGTATCTGGAGGATGGTATTCCACACATTGGAATGCATCGCCCCTGAGGGCGCCATCGCGAGCAAGCTCGCTCCCACAGGGATACGCATTCCAAATGTGGGAGCGAGCTTGCTCGCGATAGGGCCAGCCCAAACACCCCTTGCATTCAGGGATACTCGAGCACCGCCTTGATCCCCTGCAAATTCCCCTCGATCCAGCGCCGATCGATCGCCCCCCAATCGCGAATCCGGTAACACCCGGCGTGGTTACGGGCGCCTTCTTCCTGTTCGAACTCACACACAATATCCAGGTCCGCCAGCGCCGCAACGGTGTCCTGGGCGGTACGCCGCGGCATGCCGGTGACTTCGGTGAGCGCGGGGATGTTGCTGGCCACGCCGCTGTCGATCAGGTAGGCCACGTACAAACGGCGATAGAAGCTGCTTTTGGTCTTGCTGACGTCCATCCGGTCATTCCTTGTGTTGTTGCAGATCACGCCAGGTCAGGTACACCCGCAAGTCGAATTCCAACTGGTGATACCCCGGCAGCATGTGCTCGCAGAGCTGGTAGAACGCCTTGTTGTGGTCCGATTCCTTGAAGTGGGCCAACTCATGCACCACGATCATTTTCAGGAATTCAGGCGCCGCGTCCTTGAACAACGACGCAATGCGGATTTCCTTCTTGGCCTTGAGCTTGCCGCCCTGCACCCGTGAGACGGCGGTGTGCAGGCCGAGGGCGCGGTGGGTCAGGTCGAGACGGTTGTCGAACAGCACCTTATCGATGGCCGGCGCGTTGCGCAGGTATTGTTGCTTGAGTTCCTGCGCATAACCGTACAGAGCCTTGTCGCTCTGGACCGCATGTCGGTCGGGATAGCGCTGCTGCAGGTAATCGCCCAGCCGATCCTGGGCAATCAATTGCTGCACTTGTGCTTGCAGGGCGGCGGGATAGGCCTGGAGGTATTTGAGCGCAGTCATCGGTGGCAACACAGTCACAAAAGGCCGCCAGTGTAGCGAATTCAGGCCTGCACCGCGCTCCAGTCAAATGGCTTGGCAAAGGTATCGGTGTCTTCGGCCATCAGCGGTCGCGCCACGAGGAAGCCTTGCACATACTCGCAGCCATGGGTCTTGAGCCACAGGTATTGCTCCGGTGTCTCGACCCCTTCGGCGATCACCCGCAAGCCCAACTGTCGACACAGACCGATCACCGAAGCGGCCAGTGCCGCGTCCCGGGGCGAGTCAGGTAAACGGGCAATCAGGTGCCGGTCGAGCTTGAGGGTATCGAGTTCAAGGTCGCGCAGATGCGCCAGCGAGCACGGCCCCGAACCGAAGTCATCCAGCGCCACCCGCACCCCGAGGTGTCGCAGCAGCCGCAGTTGCTTATGGGTTTCGTCGGGGTTGCGCATCAGCGCGTCCTCGGTCACCTCCACCTCCAACTGTCGGGGCTTCAAGGCATGGCGATCGAGGACCTGGCGCAATTCGGTCACCAAGTTCGGCATGCCAAACTGGGTGCTGCTCAGGCTCACCCCCAACACCAGGTCATCAGCAAACATCCGCTCCCAGACTTTACGCTGGGCCGCGCTGCGATGATAAATCCAACTGCCCAGCCGACTGATCAACCGCGCCTCCTCCAGCAACGGCAGGAACAGCCCCGGGGGTACGTCGCCGACGCTCGGGTGCTGCCAGCGCAACAGCGCTTCGAACCCACGGATCCGGCCGTCGGCAATGGCCACCTGGGGCTGATAGACCATATTGAAGTCACGGTTCTCGATGGCCGAGCGCACGCTTTCCTCGAGCATCAGCCTTGAACGGGCTCGACCGTTCATTTCGTGATCATAAAAACGGTATTGCTGGCGGCCGGCACGCTTGGCTTCGTACATGGCGATGTCGGACGCGCGCAGCAAACCATCAAGATTGGACCCGCAATCCGGGTAGGTGGCGATGCCGATACTGGCCCCCAGCGCCACGTCCATGCCTTCGATCTGCTGACAGATCGAGACACGTTCGATGAGTTTTTCCGCGATCTTGGCCGCATGCTCCGGGAGCTCCAGGTCCAGCAGTGCCGTGAATTCGTCTCCGCCAAGCCGGGCCAGGATGTCGAACGGGCGCAGGCACGCTTTCAATTGTTCCGACACCCAACGCAACACCCGATCACCGGCGTCATGGCCCAGTGAGTCATTGACGCGCTTGAAACCGTCGAGATCCAGGTACAGCAACACCCAATTGCTTTCCGACCGTTCGCTGCGCATCAACAGGTTTTCCGCCGTCTGATAAAACCCCCTGCGGTTGAGCAAACCGGTCAATGGGTCAGTGACCGCCTGGAACTCGAGTTGCTGGTGCAAGTGGCGAACCACCGACATGTCCTGGAGTGTCACCACCATCGCCTTCTGCTCGGCGGGCAGCGGCGCACAGGACAAGGCCACTGACACTTGCTGCCCAGGCGCGGTGCGCAGGACAGCGTCGTGCAAACGCCAGGTTTCGCCACGGCCATAAGCAATGTGGATATCGGAACCGATCCATTCGGGGATATGAGGCTTCTGCAGGAAGTCCAGGAATGGCATCCCCTGCAACTGATCGACGGTGGCGTTGAGCAAACGGCACGTAGACGGGTTGGCGAAGCGGATACAGCCGCTCTCATCCACCACCAGGATCCCTTCGGCGGCGTTGTCCAGCACCGAGGCGTTGAACGCCCTGGCCGCCTCCAGATCCTGGCTCAGGCGCTGCAAGGCCCGGCGATTGCGTTGGTGTTCCAGCAACGCCTGGACCTTGGGCTTGAGGATCTGCGGGTCGAAAGGTTTGAACAGGTAATCCACGGCGCCACTGGCGTAGCCCTTGATCACCGCATCCTGGGATTGTTCGTTGGCGGTCAGGAAAATGATCGGCGTAAGCCGCGTGCGCTGGCTGCCGCGCATCAGGCGCGCCACTTCGAAGCCGTCCATGTCCGGCATCTGCACATCCAGCAGAACGAGGTCGATGTCGTGTTCGAGCAGCAGATTAAGGGCCTCGATACCCGAGGACGCGGTCATCACCTTCCAATCCTGACGCTGCAACAACGCTCGCATGCTGAGCAGGTTTTCGGGGTAATCATCAACAATCAAAAGGACAGAGCTGTCTTCGCCAAGCGGTGGTTGCGCGCATTCCATGCTGCTTCTCTTATCGGGCGCCACGTCCGTTTTTTACGTAGCAACGCGGACAAATACTGTGATCTCACTCTAGACCGTGAATCCCGAAAGCAGTAGGTGTCATCGCGCCATCATCCAGACAAAGCCCGAAATAGCCGACTAACGGTCACCCACCTCAGGCACAAAAGCTGCACAGACAACTTCGACGGACAATTGACGTCAGCCGTCTGCCGAACGGCTGTCGGCAGTTTCTTCCGTCGTTTGCCAATACGCCCGAAAAAGACCGGCCTAGAGCCTTGCTTTGTGGCGTGCAACTTTTTCATCGAGTGACAGAGGATCCCACCATGATCGATCTCTCAACCTGGAACCTGAGCATTCCCGAAGGCAGCCCGCCGGCCACCATCGAAACGTCCCAACTCGTGCAAGGGTTCCAGGACACGTATTTCCACTCCGACTCCGGCACGGTTTTTTTCTGGGCACCGGTGACCGGCGCCACAACCGCTAATGCTATTTATCCGCGCAGTGAACTTCGTGAAACCTACAGCAACGGCACTTTGCGCAATTGGCTGTACCCGGCGGCGGACAACAAGCTGGCTGCCACCCTGGCCGTCAGCCAGGTGCCCAGCACCGGCAAGCTCGTAATTGGCCAGATCCACGCCAAGGACAGCACCAGCCCGATGGTGAAACTGGAATACCAATACAAAACCTACAGCTCCACCGGCAACATCGTTGCCAAGGTGCGCATGCGCCCGGACGACGAAACAGGCCAGGTCATCACCATCGCCACGGGCATCAAGCTGAATCAATCCTTCTCTTACCTAATCCACCTCAGCCCCGCCGGCGTCCTGACCATCAATGGCGCGGGTTACCAGTGGAGCTCTCCCATCAGCTCCACTTGGAGCGACAAACCGCTGTACTTCAAGGCGGGCGTGTACGTGCAGGACAACACCGGTTATCCCACCGAAGGCGGGAACGTGACGTTCAGCCTGCTGGATATCGATCACATCTAGGCGCTTTGCGTGGCGCCATGGCAGCAACGCAATGCTGCCCGCCCGGGCGACCCTATCAATGCACAATCGTTCATGGCGAGCTCGAAACTACCGACTAACGGTTATCCATCCAGGCACAGATGCTGCAAACGACCTATTCGACGGACATTTGACGTCAAACATCCGCCGGATGGTTATTCAAAAAACTCCTTCCTGCGTGATCAACACACTCCAAATGCTCGGAGTAGAGCCTCCCGCTTTGGTACTCAGCACTTTTACGCCCGTTACGCAGGATCCGACCATGATCGATCTGAACACTTGGAACTTGAGCATCCCCGAAGGCAGCCCGGCAATGACCATCGAAACGCCTCGGCTGGCACAAGGATTCAAGGACGACTATTTCCACTCCGACACCGGCACGCTGTTCTTCTGGGCGCCGGTGACCGGCACCAAGACTGCAAACGCGATTTATCCACGCAGCGAATTGCGAGAAACCTACAGCGACGGCACCCTGCGCAATTGGTTGTATCCGGCGGCGGACAACATCCTGCGTGCTGCAGTAACCGTCAACCAGGTGCCCAGCAGCGGCAAGATCGTGATCGGTCAGATCCACACCAAAGACAGCACCAGCCCCATGGTGAAACTGGAGTACCAGTACAAAACCTACAGCTCCACCGGCAACATCGTCGCCAAGGTGCGCATGCGCCCCGACGACGAAACCGGCCAGGTCATCACCATCGCCACTGGCGTGAAGCTCGACCGCAGCTTTACCTACATGATCCATCTCAGTCCGAAGGGCGCACTGGGCATCAGCGCGGCAGGCTACAACTGGAGAACCACTATCGACCCGTCCTGGAAGGTCAAGCCGCTGTACTTCAAGGCGGGCGTGTATGTGCAGGACAACACCGGCTACACCACCGAAGGCGGAAAAGTGACGTTCAGCCTGCTGGAAATCAACCACAACATCTGATCGTTTTTCCTGGCGCCATGGCAGCACGGATGCTGCTTGCGTCGCCCCCTCCCCACGCTTCGCATTCGCACCTCACCCTCGATCGAGCACACGACCCGCAGCAGTGCCATATCGCTATCGTTCAAAAAAAATCCGCTTTAACCGACTAACGGTCGCTTGTCTCGGGCACCAAAGCGGCAAACGCCACTCTGACGGTCTGCTGACGCCAACCCTCCGCCGGAATCACGTGAAAAACGTTCGATCCTGCTTCCTCCTGGCGTCTGCCAAAGCGCGTCTTAGAGCCTCCGGCTGTGGCGTAAATCATTTCTTATGTACAGAAAGGATCCGAGCATGGTCGATCTTGCAACCTGGAACTTGAGCATCCCCGAGGGCAGCCCGCCGAAAACCATTGAAACGCCTCGGCTGGTGGATGGGTTCAAGGATAAATATTTCAACTCCGAAGGCAGCACGGTGTATTTCTGGTCACCTGTCACCGGCACCAAGACTGAAAACGCGGTCTACCCGCGCAGCGAATTGCGGGAGACTTATAAAGACGGCACCTTGCGCAACTGGCTGTATCCCGATGCCGACAATAAATTGAGCGCGACCCTGGTCGTCAATCAGGTGCCCAGCAGCGGCAAGATCGTGATTGGGCAGATTCATGCCAAGGACAGCAGCAAACCGATGGTGAAACTGGAGTACCAGTACAAGGATGACGGCAAGACTGGCGATATCGTTGCCAAGGTCCGCATGCGTCCTGATGACGATGAGGGTCGGGTTATTACTGTGGCCAGCGGCGTGAAGCTTTCCCAGTCCTTCAGTTATCGGCTTCACCTTGATCGAACCGGCGACTTGGGTATTACTGCGGCGGGTCGTAGTTGGTACACCACCATCAGCTCCCAATGGAAGGTCAAACCGTTGTATTTCAAGGCTGGCGTGTATGTGCAGGACAACAGTGGGTATACCAGCGAAGGTGGGAAGGTGACGTTCAGTAAGTTGGATATCGATCACAACACTTGACCTGAGTGCTTTCGATAGAGAGCTACCGTGTGTATATCCGTTGCTGCGGTCACGGCTACTGGCGGTTCCGCTCTTACAGCGGCTCACTTTTGAGAAGCGCAAAAGTAAGCAAAACGCTCTTGCCCCACCACTCGGTGCCTCGCTTAGGCTCGGCATGCCCTCTCTCCGGCATTGCTCCGTGGGCCCGCCGCGAAGGGCCATCCATGGCCCAGCGCGGCTATCCCGGCATCCATGCCGGGATGCCCACTACGCAATGCCTGCGTTCGGCCAGCGTGGTTTAACGGGGCGCCCCAGATCAAAAGCACGCCCGAGGCGGCCTTATAGCCGACCTGTCTCTTTGTCGTACTCCGCTCCAATTGTGGGAGCGAGCTTGCTCGCGATGGCGGCCTGACAGCCGACTAGGATTTGGGGGATGGCCGGAGATTTTGATCGTTCCCCCGGCCTTCTGAAAATCTCGTAGGAATCCCCCTTTGTGGCGAGGGGATTTATCCCCGCTGGGCTGCGAAGCAGCCCCTCTTTTCGTCAGACCGACCCCATGCCCAGGGGTTTACGGCGGCTGCGCCACCGAGCGGGAGCAAGCTCCCTCGCCACAGAGGTTGTGGGCGTCCTACAGGTCGGTTGTCGCGTCAAAAATCCCCTTCTATAGTTCGGTTCACCTGCTGGCTTTGGTTAGCGGAGGGTTTCGCAGCCCTATCGAGGAATACATGGCATTTCTTTTTCTTCGAGGACTTCAACCTTATGTCGACAAATCAATCATCCAACAGCTTCACCCCGCTAACCCCAATCGCCACCACCCACCCCGTCCTGTTCATCGATAAAACAGCCCCACTGACCGAACTCCACGCCTGCGCCAGCGAACGCCTGCACGCCACCCTCGACTACCTGACGCTCATGGCCTGCACCACACTGCGCGATTCAGCAGAGACCGACATCAACACCATAACCAACATCGCCCGGATCATGGTCCAGGATGTAGCGGATGTTTTTGGAGTGATTGAACAGCGCGGGCTCGAAGGGCAATAAAGCTCCTCTGGTGGGAGCGAGCTTGCTCGCGATAGCGCTGGATCATCCGCAGGGATTTGACCGACACGGCGCTATCACGAGCAAGCTCGCCCATTTTGAAATCGAAGAATCAAATCCAGGGGATTCATCATGCACAGCACCCAACAGCTCAGCATCACTCTGCCTAACCAGTTGACCGAAAGGGTGAAAGCCAAGGTGGCTGCTGGTGAATACGACACTGAAAGCGAAGTCATTCGTGATGGCCTCCGGGCGCTGCTGGCCCGTGATCGCGCTCTGGAAAACTGGCTCGTAGGCCAAGTAGCCCCCGCTTACGATGCATTGAAAGCTGATCTCTCACGCGCGCTGAGCGTCGATGAAGTGCGCTCCCGATTGGCGGCAGAGCACCAGAGTGCCACTATAAAATCATAGTGATATATAGCGGCGTAGGGCTCTCCGAACTGAAGGTTTCCCCAGTCACAATCGTCACCACCGCTGGATCTTTTCCGCGATCATGACGTAATGGATTGACATATCTAAATTCCTATTTTGTTCATAGAGCACATGCGAGGTTAAAAAAATCGTCTATCAACCTGTCAATCCTGACAGTAGCGCACAGTTCGATCTCAGAGCAGGATGTTCGATAACGGCGATCAGGACATTCGCGCCTGCGCTGAACCGTATATAAGGAGCACATCATGCAAGATGACATCGGTCGTAAAACTAGAGCCTCCGATAAAACAATCGGCGGAACCCTTGGCCTGAAAGCCGTAGATATTGAACGTGGCACCTATAAAATTTACTCCAATTTGGATTACAGGATGCTGGTGGACATGTCGTTAACCGCAAACGCAGATGGCACTCACAACGTGAAATTATACCGAGACACCAACGCACTCGAATCCACATGGTTCATTGACCTACCAGCCTACAGAGATTTCGAAATTTCCAATAAAAGAAATGAGTCATTAAAACTCGCAAAGGCTCGGTCAGATAACGACTATAACGCAGTAGCAGATCCTGCCCCGGACGATGACCGGGACCAGTGGTATTTTGCTGACGCGGGCTCTGGAGTGGTCTATATAATAAATGAGCCGTACCGTTCAGCCTTGGAAGTTATGGACGACAACGCCCCGAGCAATGCCAACATCGCCCTCCGTCCGTTCAATGGAGAAGATCAACAAAAATTTAGACTCATGAAGCTTTAATAAACATCATCCCAATACAAGAAGTCACCCCTTTGCCTCTAACGTTCTCAATAGATAGAACAAGAATCAAGAAACGCCGTTGATGTACACTCTGACAAACCAACCTATCAGCGGACAAATAAAACATTGCAACTCTAAGCTACGCTAAGGAT
This sequence comes from Pseudomonas brassicacearum, assembly GCF_000585995.1. NCBI lineage: Bacteria > Pseudomonadati > Pseudomonadota > Gammaproteobacteria > Pseudomonadales > Pseudomonadaceae > Pseudomonas > Pseudomonas brassicacearum. The sequence goes on from NZ_CP007410.1 coordinate 6,180,619, forward strand.
TGAAGAGTTGTCAGCACAGTTGGTCAACTCACTCGTAGGAGGGGTGGATATTCAAAGGATTCCGCCTTTTCTTGCGACTCTGCCACTAAAAGAGCCAGAAGAACTTATTCCTAAATACCGTGTAACTGGACGAACACCGATCAGCACGCCAATCAGGCCAATTGTTATTAGCTGTAGTCCTTTGCGCGCCGTAGCGGGCGTATCCTCCCCAAGGCAGTTGAATTTAGAATCAACACAATGTCGCCTATAACGGACTTTTTCTAAGATCAGACTCTTTACGTCCTTTATAACAGATATTTCAAGCCCTCGATGTGAACGTACCGAAGCCGAATGCCGTCCGTAAAAAAACCCGCATCACTGCGGGTTTTCTCACACCACTAAAGCCTCAGTTGACCTTAGCGTTCAACTCACCCTTCAAATACCGCTGATACATCGCTTCCAGCGAAATCGGCTTGATCTTCGAAGCATTACCCGCCGTCCCAAACGCCTCATACCGCGCAATGCACACATCACGCATCGCAGTCACGGTAGCGCCAAAGAACTTACGCGGATCAAACTCGCTCGGATTGGTCGCCATCAAACGACGCATGGCACCGGTAGAGGCCAGACGCAGGTCGGTGTCGATGTTGACCTTGCGCACGCCGTACTTGATGCCTTCGACGATTTCTTCAACCGGCACGCCGTAGGTTTCTTTGATGTCGCCGCCATACTGGTTGATGATCGCCAGCCACTCTTGCGGTACCGAGGACGAACCGTGCATCACCAGGTGGGTGTTGGGGATGCGCTTGTGGATTTCCTTGATGCGGTCGATCGCCAGCACGTCGCCGGTAGGCGGCTTGGTGAACTTGTAGGCGCCGTGGCTGGTGCCGATGGCGATGGCCAAGGCGTCAACTTGGGTCTTCTTGACGAAGTCCGCAGCTTCTTCCGGGTCGGTCAGCATCTGGCTGTGATCCAGCACGCCTTCGGCGCCGATGCCGTCTTCTTCACCGGCCATGCCGGTTTCCAGCGAGCCCAGGCAACCCAGTTCGCCTTCCACCGAAACGCCGCAGGCGTGGGCCATGGCGACGGTTTGCTGGGTGACGCGCACGTTGTATTCGTAATCGGTCGGGGTCTTGCCGTCTTCGCCCAGGGAGCCGTCCATCATGACCGAGCTGAAGCCCAGTTGAATGGAGCGCTGGCAGACGTCCGGGCTGGTGCCGTGGTCCTGGTGCATGCACACCGGGATGTGCGGGAATTCTTCGATCGCCGCCAGGATCAGGTGACGCAGGAACGGCGCACCGGCGTATTTGCGGGCGCCGGCCGAAGCCTGGACGATCACCGGAGAGTCAGTCTTGTCAGCGGCTTCCATGATGGCGCGCATCTGCTCAAGGTTGTTGACGTTAAAGGCTGGGACGCCGTAGCCGAATTCGGCTGCGTGGTCCAGCATCTGACGCATGCTGATAAGTGCCATTGTGTATGTCTCTCCCGGTCGAGGGTCGTTAATCGTGCCAGCCTGCCGGAGCGGCGGCGGCTATTCAAGTCATTGCGGATCGGGGGGCGGCCCCGGCCTGCGTGTTCGGTGAAACAAAATCTCAAAACTATAGAGGCCCCTGTGGGAGCGGGCTTGCTCGCGAATGCGGTTTCACATTCAGCGGATATGCAAGCTGACCCGCCGCATTCGCGAGCAAGCCCGCTCCCACATTGGACCTCTGTGGATCAATTGGCCTTGCAACCACGGCCAATCAAGTCATTGGTGGCGACCCAATACACCAGGCCTTCCTCACCCTTGACGTGAAAAGCCAGCATGTCGTCGCTGTACAGCGAACCTTCAGCACCCGGCTCAAGCTTCAGGCGATAAACCTTATCGGCGCCGCCCAGGCGTACATCGACTTCCTTGTGGGCGGTATCGGTGTAGCGCCAGAGCACTTTGGCCTCGCTGTCACAGGTCCAGGTCGTCCAGCTGTCCGCCGCAGGTTCGGATGAGAGTGACAAACCCAACTGCGCGCAACCGGCCAACATTGCCAACGCCACAACGGCGATCAAGCCTTTCATCCGTGTTCCTCGACTGACCGCACACGCTGCCAGCCATGAGTTAAGAGTCAGACCCGTCAAGGACAACCATGTTCCTTGGCGGGGGTTTGCGTCTCGTATTTATCCAGGCCATCGGGCCCGGAACGCTTGTTCAGCACCGGGTTGGTCTCGGCCTGCCAGTCTGCCTGGTAGCAACCCTCTTCAGGCGCCGGCGTCCCGGTTTCCGGGGCCGACGGGGCCTTCGGGCTGCTCGAGCAGGCCACCAACATCGTCACGGCCATTAGCAACGTGAACGTCTTGACCATTACCACACTCCTTTGCCTGGTCAACGCAGCTTCAGGCCTTGGCCCGGCTTTCCAGGACTTCCACGGCCGGCAGTACCTTGCCTTCGACGAATTCGAGGAACGCGCCACCACCGGTAGAAATGTAGGAGATCTGATCGGCCACGCCATATTTGTCGATGGCCGCCAGGGTGTCGCCGCCACCAGCGATAGAGAACGCGGAGCTTTCGGCGATGGCCTGGGCCAGCACCTTGGTGCCGTTGCCGAACTGGTCGAACTCGAACACACCGACCGGGCCGTTCCACAGGATAGTCTGGGAAGATTTCAACAGTTCGGCGAAATGGGCGGCAGTTTGCGGACCGATGTCGAGAATCATGTCGTCCTCGGCCACATCAGCGATCAGCTTGACGGTGGCGGTGGCGCTTTCGGCAAATTCCTTGGCCACCACTACGTCCACCGGCAACGGCACGCTGACTTTGGCGGCGATTTCCCGGGCGGTGTCCAGCAGGTCTGGCTCGTACAGGGACTTGCCGACCGGATGACCGGCCGCGGCCAGGAACGTATTGGCGATGCCGCCGCCGACGATCAATTGGTTGCACACCTGGCTCAGGCTGTTGAGCACGTCGAGCTTGGTGGAAACCTTGGAGCCGGCCACGATGGCGGCCATTGGCTGGGCCGGGGAGCCCAGGGCCTTGCCCAGCGCGTCCAATTCGGCGGCCAGCAGCGGGCCGGCGGCGGCCACTTTGGCGAACTTCGCCACGCCGTGGGTCGAACCCTCGGCGCGGTGGGCGGTGCCAAAGGCGTCCATCACGAACACGTCGCACAGGGCCGCGTATTGCTGGGCCAGTTCGTCAGCGTTCTTTTTCTCGCCCTTGTTGAAGCGCACGTTTTCGAACAGCACGACGTCGCCGGCCTTCACGTCCACGCCGCCCAGGTAGTCAGCGACCAGTGGCACGTCACGGCCCAAGGCCTTGCTCAGGTAATCGGCTACCGGCTTGAGGCTGTTCTCGGCCGAGAATTCGCCTTCGGTCGGACGGCCCAGGTGCGAGCAGACCATCACGGCCGCGCCTTTTTCCAGGGCCAGCTTGATGGTCGGCAGCGAAGCCAGGATGCGCGCGTCGCTGGTGACAACACCGTCCTTGACGGGAACGTTGAGGTCTTCGCGGATCAGTACGCGCTTACCTTGCAGATCGAGGTCGGACATCTTCAACACGGTCATGGGTCGCAATTCCTGGATAACTGTTTAGAGAGCAGGTTTGTTGGAAGCAGCAAGCGAAGTCGCTGTTTGCAGATAATGTTCAGCGACGTCCAGCATTCGGTTGGCAAAACCCCATTCGTTGTCGAACCAAGCCAGGATGTTCACGAGCCGTGGCCCGGAAACACGGGTCTGGCTGGCATCGACAATGGCCGAATGCGGGTCATGATTAAAATCACAACTGGCGTGAGGCAACTCGGTGTAGGCCAGCAGGCCTTTGAGCGGGCCGCTGGTGGCGGCTTCGCGCAGGATCCGGTTGACCTCGGTGGCGTCGGTATCGCTCACGGTCTGCATCGTTATATCGAGGCAGGACACGTTGACGGTCGGCACCCGCACGGCTTTGGCCTGAATTCGCCCCGCAAGTTCCGGGAGCAGCCGCTCGATGCCTCTCGCCAGACCAGTGGACACCGGAATCACCGACTGGAACGCCGAACGGGTACGACGCAAGTCTTCATGGTGATAGGCGTCGATCACCGGCTGATCGTTCATCGCCGAGTGAATGGTGGTGATCGACACGTACTCCAGGCCAATGGCCTGGTCCAGCAGGCGCAACAGCGGCACGCCGCAGTTGGTGGTGCAGGACGCGTTGGACACCAGCAGTTCATCGCCGGTCAGGCAATCCTGGTTCACGCCGTAGACGATGGTCGCGTCCACATCCGCTTCGCTGGCCATCGGCTGGGAGAACAGCACCCGTGGCGCACCGGCCGCGAGAAAACGCTGACCGTCTTCGCGGGTGTGGTAGGCACCGGAGCACTCAAGCACCAGATCGACGTCCAGGGACGCCCAGTCGATGCCTTCGGGGGTGGCACTGCGCAGGACCTTCACGCAGTCGCCATTAATATGCAGACAATCGCCCTCGACCCGCACTTCGCCGGGAAACCGGCCGTGGGTGGAGTCAAAGCGTGTCAGGTATTCGATGCTGGCCATGTCGGCCAGATCGTTGATGGCCACAATCTCGAACCCAGCCTTGGCTCCTCGCTCGAACAACGCACGCAAGACGCAACGACCAATCCGGCCGTAGCCGTTGAGTGCAACTTTGTAGGGACGCGGTTGGGGCATGGGGTTCTCTGACCTGGTTGAATCCATTGAGGCAGTGTCGTCTGAGCCACCGCTATCGCGAGCAAGCTCGCTCCCACAGGGTCGGTGAAAATCCTTGTGGGAGCGAGCTTGCTCGCGATGGCGTCAGAACAGACAACCTGTTTGCGGATCAGTCTTCCAGCAGCTCTTCAGCCTGACCCAGGATGTTCTCCAGGGTGAAGCCGAATTCCTCGAACAGCGCCGGCGCGGGCGCCGATTCGCCGTAGGTGGTCATGCCGATCACGCGGCCTTCCAGGCCCACGTACTTGTACCAGTAATCGGCGTGAGCAGCCTCGATGGCGATCCGGGCGCTGACTTGCAGCGGCAACACCGCCTGCTTGTAGCCGGCGTCCTGGGCGTCGAACACGCTGGTGCACGGCATGGACACTACGCGCACGTTGCGGCCTTGCTCGGTCAGCTTGTCGTAGGCCTGAACGGCCAGGCCGACTTCGGAGCCGGTGGCGATCAGGATCAGTTCCGGCTCGCCGATGCAGTCCTTGAGCACGTAGCCGCCGCGGGTGATGTCGTCGATCTGGCCGGCATCGCGGGTTTGGTGCTGCAGGTTCTGGCGGGAGAAGATCAGCGCCGAAGGGCCATCTTTACGCTCGAGGGCGTATTTCCAGGCCACTGCCGATTCCACGGCATCGCAAGGGCGCCAGGTGTCAAGGTTCGGGGTGCAACGCAGGCTCGCCAGTTGCTCGATCGGCTGGTGAGTCGGGCCGTCTTCGCCCAGGCCGATGGAATCGTGGGTGAATACGTAGAGCACGCGCTTTTTCATCAGGGCCGACATGCGCACGGCGTTGCGGGCATATTCCATGAACATCAGGAAGGTCGCGCCGTAAGGCACCAGGCCACCGTGCAGCGTCACGCCGTTCATGATCGCGCTCATGCCGAACTCGCGAACGCCGTAGTACATGTAGTTGCCGCTGGCGTCCTCGGCGCTGACGCCCTTGCAACCTTTCCACAGGGTCAGGTTGGAACCGGCCAGGTCGGCCGAACCGCCCAGCAGTTCCGGCAGCAGCGGGCCAAAGGCGTTCAGGGTGTTCTGGCTGGCCTTGCGGCTGGCGATGGTTTCGCCCTTGGCGGCCACTTCAGCGATGTAGGCCGAGGCTTTTTCGGCGAAATCGGCGGGCAGCTCGCCGCTGAGGCGACGGACCAGTTCATTGGCCAGTTCAGGGAATTCGGCGGAATAAGCCGCGAAACGCTGGTCCCACTCGGCTTCGAGCGCACGACCTTTTTCCTTGGCATCCCACTCGGCATAGATGTCGGCCGGGATTTCGAACGGGCCATGGTTCCACTTCAACGCGGCGCGGGTCAGGGCGATTTCCTCGGCACCCAGTGGCGCGCCGTGGCAGTCTTCCTTGCCTTGCTTGTTGGGCGAACCGAAACCGATGGTGGTCTTGCAGCAGATCAGGGTCGGCTGGGCGCTCTTGCGGGCCGTCTCGATGGCGGTCTTGATTTCTTCCGGATCGTGGCCGTCGACATTGCGGATCACCAGCCAGTTGTAGGCTTCGAAGCGCTTGGGGGTGTCGTCGGTGAACCAGCCTTCGACTTCACCGTCGATGGAGATGCCGTTGTCGTCGTAGAAAGCGATCAGCTTGTCCAGGCCCAAGGTGCCGGCCAGGGAGGCGACTTCGTGGGAAATGCCTTCCATCATGCAGCCATCACCCAGGAACACGTAGGTGTGGTGATCGACGACGTTATGGCCTGGGCGGTTGAACTGCGCCGCCAGGACTTTTTCCGCCAGGGCAAAGCCCACGGCGTTGGCCAGGCCTTGGCCCAATGGACCGGTGGTGGTTTCCACGCCTGGGGTGTAGCCGTATTCCGGGTGGCCCGGGGTACGGCTGTGCAGTTGGCGGAAATTCTTCAGGTCATCGATCGACAGGTCGTAACCGGTCAGGTGCAGCAGCGAGTAAATCAACATCGAGCCGTGGCCGTTGGACAGCACGAAGCGGTCACGGTCGGCGAAGGCTGGGTTGCTCGGGCTGTGCTTGAGGTAGTCGCGCCAAAGCACCTCGGCGATATCCGCCATACCCATAGGGGCACCCGGATGGCCGCTGTTGGCTTTTTGCACGGCATCCATGCTGAGGGCACGAATGGCATTGGCACGCTCACGACGGCTGGGCATCGCTGATCTCCTGCGGGAATTGAATCGAGAATGAATAAAACGAAACTGAAAAAAGGCGAGCATTTTCCCTCACCCACCCGCCTCGGGGCAATGACAGATAGTCATGCAAAGGCGTTTTTCCGGTGGATAAAGTCCCTTTCTCCAGGTGAAACCTTTCCGCTGATGGGCTGTAGAGTCAAGCACCTTCTGGGAAGTGCCATTTATCGAGCAATATCAAAACTTTTTGATATTGCCCTTGCGATGATCCAGACCCCTCTCTAGACTGCCGCCCTATGAACTTACGCGTGCCTTCCATTCGCCATGACGATTGCGATGAGCTGGCGGCCCTTTGCAAGGCCGGCGGCGATCCGTTGCGGCTCAATGTATTGCGCGCCCTGGCCAACGATTCGTTCGGCGTGCTGGAACTGGCGCAGATCTTCGGCATCGGCCAGTCCGGCATGAGCCACCACCTCAAGGTCCTGGCCCAGGCCGACCTGGTGGCGACCCGCCGCGAAGGCAACGCCATTTTTTACCGCCGCGCCCTCCCCCACACCGATCTTTTGGGGGCAAGCTACACGCTGCGTTGCTAGAGGAAGTGGACGAACTGGACCTGCCCCCCGACGTGCAGGCCCGCATCGCCCAGGTACACGGACAACGGGCCGCCGCCAGCCAGGACTTTTTCGCACGGGTGGCCGAGAAGTTTCGTGCCCAGCAAGACCTGATCGCCGGATTGCCGCAATACCGTGAAAGCGTCGTGGCGCTGCTGGATAAATTGAGCTTCGAACCCACCGCCACCGCCATCGAAGTCGGCCCCGGCGACGGCGCTTTCCTGCCGGAACTGGCGCGGCGCTTCAGCCAAGTGACCGCGCTGGACAACAGCCCGGCCATGCTCGAACTGGCGCGCCAGGTGTGCGAGCGTGAAACCTTGGCTAATGTCAGCCTGCAGCTGGCCGATGCCTTGGATGGCGTGAGCCTGCAGGCCGACTGCGTGGTATTGAACATGGTGCTGCACCATTTCGCCGCGCCGGCCGACGCACTCCGGCACATGGCCGGCCTGCTGCAACCAGGCGGTAGCCTGTTGGTGACAGAGTTATGCAGCCACAACCAGAGTTGGGCCAGGGAGGCCTGCGGTGATCTCTGGTTGGGGTTTGAACAGGACGATCTGGCCCGTTGGGCCACCGCTGCGGGCCTCGTGCCCGGGGAAAGCCTCTATGTAGGCTTACGTAATGGTTTCCAGATTCAGGTCCGCCATTTTCAGCGACCGGCTGGCGACACTCACCATCGGTAACTTGTAGGAAAACATCGAGATGAGCGAATACTCCCTTTTCACCTCCGAGTCCGTGTCTGAAGGGCATCCGGACAAAATCGCCGACCAGATTTCTGATGCGGTGCTGGACGCCATCATTGCTGAAGACAAGTTCGCCCGCGTGGCGTGCGAGACTCTGGTGAAAACGGGCGTGGCGATCATCGCCGGCGAAGTCACCACCTCGGCCTGGGTCGACCTGGAACAAATCGTTCGTGACGTCATCCTGGGCATCGGCTACAACAGCTCCGACGTCGGTTTCGACGGCGCGACCTGCGGTGTGATGAACATCATCGGCAAGCAGTCTCCCGACATCAACCAGGGCGTTGACCGTGCCAAGCCTGAAGATCAGGGCGCCGGCGACCAGGGCCTGATGTTCGGCTACGCCAGCAATGAAACCGACGTGCTGATGCCAGCACCGATCACCTTCTCGCACCAGTTGGTCCAGCGTCAGGCCGAAGCGCGTAAATCCGGCCTGCTGCCTTGGCTGCGCCCGGACGCCAAGTCCCAAGTGACGTGCCGTTACGAAGGCGGCAAGGTAGTCGGTATCGACGCCGTCGTGCTGTCGACCCAGCACAACCCGGAAGTCTCCTACAAAGACTTGCGCGAAGGCGTGATGGAACTGATCGTCAAGCACGTGCTGCCTGCCGAGTTGCTGTCCAAGGACACCCAGTTCCACATCAACCCGACCGGCCAGTTCATCATTGGCGGCCCGGTGGGCGACTGCGGCCTGACCGGTCGCAAGATCATCGTCGACAGCTACGGCGGCATGGCCCGTCACGGCGGCGGCGCGTTCTCCGGCAAGGATCCATCGAAGGTTGACCGTTCGGCGGCCTATGCCGGTCGTTATGTCGCCAAGAACATCGTCGCCGCAGGCCTGGCCGAGCGTTGCGAGATCCAGGTGTCCTACGCCATCGGCGTCGCCCAGCCTACGTCGATCTCGCTGAACACCTTCGGCACCGGCAAGATCAGCGATGACAAAATCATCAAGCTGGTTCGTGATGTGTTCGACCTGCGTCCATACGCCATCACCACGATGCTCGACCTGCTGCACCCGATGTACCAGGAAACCGCAGCCTACGGTCACTTCGGCCGCACGCCGCAAACCAAGACGGTCGGTGACGATACCTTCACCACCTTCACTTGGGAAAAAACCGACCGCGCCGACGCCCTGCGCGCCGCTGCCGGCCTGTAAGACCTGCTGGTACGAAAAAGCCCCTGGCGACTGGGTCGCCGGGGGCTTTTTTTTCAAAAATTGAAGTCAAGCACCGCCCTGTGGTGAGGGGATTTGTCCCCGCTGGGCTGCGCAGCGGCCCCCAAATCAGCGGCCTCGGCGTGTCAGGTTATCCATGCTTGACCATTTTGGGGCTGCTTCGCAGCCCAGCGGGGATAAATCCCCTCGCCACAGGGGGGCCATGTCCCCCGGCCCCAACAGGGACCGTCAGTGAATCTAGGTCCGTCGCGCCACCAGCAAAAACGACGCCGCACTGGCCAGCAGCCCTGCACACATCCGATTGAACAGCCGCTTGCCGCTAGGCCGGGCAAACAGCCGCCGCGCATAAATGCCCATGTAGCAGTACAACCCGATGGCGACGCACTCCAGCGCCAGGAACAAACCGCCCAGCACGGCGAACTGTTGGGTGACGGTGCCCGTGCGGTCGACGAACTGCGGCAGGAACGCGGTAAACAACAGGATCGCCTTCGGATTGCCGATCGCCACCAGGAATTCCTGGCGCGCCAGGCTGGTCATGCTCATCGCCGTGATCGCGGCTTCGTTTCCGGCCTCAGGCTGTGCCCGCCACAACTGCACCGCGAGGTAGAAAAGATAACCGGCACCGACCAGCTTGATCCCCAGGAACAGCAACTCCGAGGTGTGCAGCACAGCAGTGAGCCCTACCGCCGCCAAGGCGATCATGATTGCAAATGCCGCTAGTCGCCCGATGCCACCGCTGCACGCCCGGACGAAGCCATAGCGCGAAGCGTTGCTGATGGACAGCAGGTTATTCGGCCCCGGCGCCATGTTCAGCGCGAAGCAGGCCGGAATGAAAACAGCGAGGGTCGTCGGGTCCATCGTGGGCGCTCCAGGCAGAGGCAGGTCGAGGACTCATTCTGCGCCGGCTATGGATGGGTTCAAGGGACAGTTGTGCGGTTAAATCCCGCCGCACTGTACCGCCGCGACTTCGCCATCAGGCCCTGCAAAATCCGGTAACGCTCCAAGCCTCGCAGCTTCCGCCACAGTGACTAGCCTTCCAGTACACCACCCAAGCAAGGATGCTTAGATGCTGCCGTTATTACGTGCCCTCAGCTGTTTTGTCCTCCTCACACCTCCTGTCTTCGCAGCGCCCTGCCCCGATTGGCCCACCGAACGCGCCCAGGCAGAGATCATCGCCCTGCAACGGCAAATCGACAGCTGGGACGACAGTTATCACCGACTGGGTCGCTCCCTGGTTGCCGATGAACTTTATGATCAGTCCCGCACACAACTGGGCCGATGGCGCCGTTGCTTTAGCCTCGAGGCGCCCGGCAATCCCTTGCTCACGGCGGGCGGGAAGATACCGCACCCGGTTGTTCATACCGGTCTGGATAAACTCAAGGATGCCGACGCCGTGGAGGCCTGGTTGCAAAATCGCAAGGACGTCTGGGCGCAACCGAAAGTCGACGGCGTGGCGGTGACCTTGATCTATCGCGAAGGACACCTGCAGCAGGCAATCAGCCGTGGCGACGGCGTGCAAGGACACGACTGGACCCCGAATGCGCGCAAAATCGGCGCCATCCCCCAACGGTTGCGCCAGCCTCGGGACCTGGTCGTCCAGGGCGAGTTGTACTGGCGGTTGCTCACTCATGTCCAGGCCAGCAGCGGCAGTCTCAACGCCCGGGGAACCGTGACAGGCCTGATGGCCCGCACGAATATGACGGCGCAGGAGGCGGCGGACATTGGCCTGTTTGTCTGGGACTGGCCTGAAGGGCCGACCACCCTGCCCGAACGGATGGCCGCGCTGAGTGAGCTGGGCTTCGCTGACACGCTCCATTACAACCAGCCTGTCCAGGTTCTGGCCGATGCCGAGCACTGGCGCGACCACTGGTATCGCACGCCGCTGCCATTCGCCAGCGACGGTATTGTCCTGCGCCAGAGCCGCCGCCCACCCGCCGACCGCTGGCAGGCCAGGGCGCCGTTCTGGAGCGTGGCCTGGAAATACCCCTATGCCCAAGCCTTGGCCGAAGTGCGCAAGGTGCGCTTCAAGATCGGTCGTACCGGGCGCATCACGCCCGTATTGGAACTCGAGCCGGTCATGCTCGATGACCGGCGAATCCGTCGGGTGAGCGTCAGTTCCCTCAAGCGTTGGGAGGAGATGGACATCCGTCCTGGCGACCAGGTCGCCATCAGCCTGGCCGGACTGACCATTCCACGCCTCGACAGCGTCGTGCTGCGCAGCATCGAGCGGCAGGACCTCAACGCCCCTGCGGCAGCCGATTATCACTTCTTGAGTTGCTGGCAACCGACCCCCGGCTGCGAAAGCCAGTTCCTCGCGCGCCTGGATTGGCTCAGCGGCAAACACGGGCTCGCCCTGCCCCATGTCGGCCCGGGCACCTGGAAAAAACTCCTGGCCGCCGGTCGACTCGACGGATTACTGGATTGGTTGACCCTCGATGCCGCCGAGCTTGCTAACATTGCTGGCTTCGGTGAATACAGCAGCGCTCGCCTGCTCGCCAGTTTGCACAGTGCCCGGCAGCGCCCGTTCGAACAATGGCTCAAGGCCCTCGGCCTGCCGCCCACCGGAGAGGCCCGGCTAGAGGGGCCGTGGCAGGCGTTGGCCGAGCGCGACACCGAACAATGGCAAGCCGAAGCTGGCATCGGACCGGGACGCGCCGCGCAATTGAGCGCTTTTTTCCGCGACCCGCAGGTGCTGGCTTTGAGTGAAATATTACGCACTGCCGGGGTCGATGGTTTTTGACGCAAGCCCCGAGCAGTTGAACCCAAGGGGCAAACGTGCGTTCCAACAGCGCATCTGTACCGACCGCTCGCGAGTTTTTTACGGAGTTGCTATGAATTTCCTGTCCCCCGTTGCCCTGCTGGTCTTATGCAGCGCCATGGCCGCCCCTTTGATGGCGGACGAGCAAGCACCGGACACACCGGAGCTCACTGGCTGCGCAGCCAAGCGCCAGGGCATCATCAACCAGATCGAACTGGCCAAGTCCCGCGGCAACCAGGACCAGCAGGCGGGCCTGGAGACTGCGTTAAACGAAGTCACCACCCAATGCACCGACGCTTCCTTGCGCAAGGAGCGTGAAAACAAGGTGCTCGACGCCAAGCATGAGGTCAGTCGGCGTCAGGCCGATCTGGAAAAGGCCATGAAAAAAGGCGACGCCGAGCGAATCAACAAGCGCAAGGACAAGCTGGCCGCCTCCCGCAAGGAGTTGCAGGAAGCGGTGGATGAGTTGGATAAGTAGCAGCTGCAAGCTGCAAGCTGCAAGCTGCAAGCTGCAAGCTGCAAGCTGCAAGCTGCAAGCTGCAAGCTGCAAGCTGCAAGCTGCAAGTGTGGAGCTTTGAGCTTGCCGCTTGAAACTTGAAGCTCGCAGCTGCTTTATTCAATGATCGCGAAACTCTTTATGACAGGCGCTGCACGCATCCTCGACCTTCTGCACCGCCGGCCCCAGGTAACTGGCCTTGTAGGGCTGGACGTTGCTGGCGGTCACCAACTCACCGGTGGCTGCTTCAAGGCTACGGGCCAGGTCCTGGAAGCGCGCCTGCTTTTGCCAGACCTCATCCAGGGCGCTGGTGTGGTCTTGCTCGCGTACCGGCGGAAAGTGCTTCCACGGTTCGTGGGACAGTTGATCCAGTTTCACCGCGCCTTCAGCAAATCGCGCGCCGTCGAACGGGACTCGGCCACGCAACATGCCACCCAACTCTTCGTTGGTCTTGAGCATCTGTTTGAAAATAGCCTTGCGCTGGCCCAGGGGAGAATTGGGATCGACGCCGCCACAGGCGGACAACAGCAGGCAGGCCAGCACGGCCATGGAAAATCGTTTTACAAACATCTTGGCCTCGGGGCAGGAAACGGCAGTTAGTATCCTCGGGTCATCGGTAAAGACCAATGGCCCTATCAACAATACGGGTTGTTCGAGTGCCTGACAGCGTTCGAATGACTGCAAAGGAAATCTTCATGAACAGCCGCTTCAAGACCTGGCACAAAGGCTTGGCATTGACCCTACCGTTGATCGCGCTGCTGGCCGGCTGCAATCGCGGCGACAAGGTCGAAAAGCCGCAGACACACGCCCTCGCCACTTATGTCAGCGCGCCGTGGGAAGCCTTGCCGTCGGTATCCGATGAAGACCTGCTGGCCGGCTTCGGCTCCTGGCGCAGCGCTTGCACCCGGCTCAAGGTCGATGCGACCTGGGGACCCACCTGCGCCGCAGCGACCAATGTGCCGCAGACCGCAGCAGCCGTACGCGATTTCCTCAAACAGAACCTGGACGTTTATGGCCTGCGCTCGGGGGACAACAGCCCCAACGGGCTGATCACCGGCTACTACGAGCCAGTCTACCCCGGCAGCCTCAAACAGACCGCCACCGCGAACGTCCCGGTGTACGGCGTGCCGGACGACATGATCATCGTGGCGCTGGACAGTATCTACCCCGAACTCAAGGGCAAACGCCTGCGCGGTCGCCTCGAAGGCCGGGTGCTCAAGCCCTACGACGACGCGGCCACCATCGAAACCAACGGGGTGAAGGCACCGGTGATTGCCTGGCTGACCGACCCGATGAACCTGCAGTTCTTGCAGATCCAGGGCTCGGGACGCATCCGGCTCAATGACGGCCGCCTGTTGCGCATCGGCTATGCCGACCAGAATGGCCATCCTTACCGGCCCATCGGGCGCTGGCTGGTGGAACAGGGCGAATTGAAGAAAGAAGACGTGACCATGGGCACCATCAGCGCCTGGGCCAAGGCCAACCCGAACCGGATTCCCGAGCTGCTGGGCAGCAACCCCAGCTACGTGTTTTTCAACCGCAACCCTGACAGCAACGAAGGCCCACGAGGCTCGCTGAATGTGCCGCTGACCGCCGGCTACAGCGTGGCGGTGGACCGCAAGGTGATTCCGCTGGGCAGCCTGCTGTGGCTATCCACGACGCGCCCCGATGGCAGCGCATTGAACCGGCCGGTCGCCGCCCAGGACACCGGTGGTGCGATTGCCGGCGAAGTCCGGGCGGACCTGTTCTGGGGCACGGGCGAGGCGGCGGGGCAATTGGCCGGGGACATGAAGCAACAGGGCCAGATCTGGATGCTGTGGCCCAAGGGCGTGGCGTTGCCGCAAGTGCCGCAGGTGGCGAATGCGGTCAGTGCCAACCCCTAAGGAATGAGGTGCTTTGTCCGACCCCATCGCGAGCAAGCTCGCTCCCACAGTTGATCTCCAGTGAACACATATTTTGTGTACGGCTAGATCCAATGTGGGAGCGGGCTTGCCCGCGAAGAGGCCGGGACAGACACAGTGAAAATCAGGCCGGTTCAGACCGAAACAAAGAAGAAACTCAGCACCAACCCCACCCCCACGAACCACACCAGCGAACGCAGGATCGCCCAGTCCGCCAGATAGCAAATGATGTAGAGCAGGCGACTGGTGATGAACAATACCGCCAGCACATTGATGGTCACCAGCTCGGCATTGCCGGCCAGGTGCGCGACGATCACGGCGGCGGCAAAAAACGGGCTGATTTCAAAGCTGTTCAGTTGCGCGGCGTAGGCACGTCGGGGAGCGCCTTCGAGCGAGTCCAGAAAATCCCGCGGGTCGTGGTTATCTTGCAGCCGGTATTTCCCACCGGCCTTGGCGATCCCGATACACAGGTAAGGCAGGAGAAAAGCAATCAACACACACCACAGGGCAACCGTCATACCGCACTTCCTTTTTGAGTTTTATAGAGAATCGAGCGCCAGGCGCCGGTCAGGCTTTCATCACCAGCATGCCAAGCAGCACCAGCCCGCAGGCTAAGAGCCGCGGCCGGCCAAAAGGTTCTTTCAGGTAGCGCATGCCGAACAGCACCACCAGGATCACGCTGATCTCCCGCAGTGCCGCCGCTTCGGCGATCGAGCCCAGTTGCATGGCCCATAGCACCAGAGCGTAGCTGAACAATACGCAGAATCCGACCGCCAACCCCAGCCGCCACTGTTCGTGCCAGAACCGCATGAACGCCGGTCGTTTGCTCACCAACGCCAGCAAGGGGAAGGGCCAGGCGCTGAGCAGCGTGACCCAGACCAGGTAGTCCAGCGGATGGGACCAACGCCGCAAGGCATGGCCGTCAATAAAGGTGTAGCAACCGATGCACAGGCCGATCAGCGCCACCACCGGCAGCATCGACCAGGGCAGCCGCGCCCCACCACCGCCCTGCCACAACAGACAGAGCATGCCGAACGGGATCAGCAGGATGCCGAGGATCTGCTGGGTCGTCAGCGCTTCACCGGCAAAGATAAAGGTCAGGGCCAGCACCACCAGCGGCGACAGGCCACGCATCAGCGGATAGACCAGCCCCAGGTCACCGACCCGATACGCCTGGATCAGCAAATAGCGATACAACAGCTCAAACGCCGCCGATGCCAGGATCCACGGCCAGATATCCAACGGTGGCAGCGCCACGAAGCCCAGGGCCAAGGCGACGAACAGCAACGCCACGCTGTCCATGCAAGCCACCACCAGCAAACGCTCGCCGCTGAACTTGATCAGCGTATTCCACGCCGCATGCAACAGCGCCGCTACCAATACCAAGACCGTTGCAAGCACGGCACGCCCCTTATCCATTCAGAGAATTGATTCGCCATCCATCAGCAGCCGTTTTATACTGCTGGCGACCACGCCGCACTCAGTTGCGCATAAGCCAATTCCAATAATTCTGCTGCTGCCCTGTTCGTTCGAACCAGGGTGCCGGCATGCGTATGCCTGATCAGAGCGTCAAGACTACAGACAGAGACCCTGCGCATGCCACTCGCCTTGCTTGCTTTGGCCGTTGCCGCTTTCGGCATCGGCACGACTGAATTCGTCATCATGGGGCTGCTGCCCGATGTCGCCCGCGACCTGGCGGTGAGCATTCCCCAGGCCGGACTGCTGATCACCGGCTACGCCCTGGGCGTGGTGTTTGGCGCGCCGATCCTGGCCATCGGCACCGCCAACATGCCGCGCAAGGCTACGCTGCTGGGCATGACGCTGATGTTCATCCTCGGCAACGTACTCTGTGCCCTGGCGCCAAACTACACCACACTGATGGCTGCCCGGGTCATCACAGCCCTGTGTCACGGTGCCTTCTTTGGCATCGGCTCGGTGGTGGCGGCCGGTCTGGTAGCGCCAAACAAACGGGCCCAGGCGATTGCAATGATGTTCACCGGCCTGACCCTGGCCAACGTGTTGGGCGTACCGTTGGGCACAGCCCTGGGCCAATACGCCGGCTGGCGCTCGACCTTCTGGGCGGTGTCGGTCATCGGCGTAATAGCGGCCATTGCCCAATGGGTCTGGCTGCCCAGGGAAATCCCCATGGAAAAAGCCAACCTGGCCAGCGAGTTCAAGGTCCTGGGCAAGGCCAATGTATTGCTGGCCCTGGGCATGAGCGTGCTGGCCTCCACCAGCCTGTTCAGCGTGTTCACCTACATCGCGCCGATCCTGCAAGACATCACCGGCGTCAGTCCCCATGGCATCACCGTCATGCTGCTGTTGTTCGGTGTCGGCCTGACGGCGGGTAGCTTCCTCGGCGGACGCCTGGCCGACCGGCGCCTGTTGCCTTCACTGGTGGGCATGGCCCTGGCCGTGGTGCTGGTGCTCGCCGCGTTCAGCCAAACCAGCCAGTCGGTGATTCCGGCGGCGATCACCCTGGTGTTGTGGGGTATTTTCGCCTTTGCCTTGTGCCCGATCCTGCAACTGCTGATCATCGACCAGGCTTTTGAGGCGCCAAACCTCGGCTCGACCCTGAACCAGAGCGCCTTCAATCTCGGCAACGCGGCCGGGGCTTGGATGGGTGGGTTGGTGGTGGCCAGTGGGGCTGACCTGGCGGACCTACCATGGACTGGGGCCGCTGTCGGCGGCCTGACGACGTTGACGGCGTTGTTCTATATCTACCGACAACGGCGCTTGGCGGCAGTCGCTGTTTAAGGAACGCTTTCAGTCATCGCCTGAAGCACCTGCGATCAGGCTCCCGCCTACTCCGAGTCGATGGGCTGCTTTGCCGCTTTTGCAGGATTATCCTTGGGCTGGCCTACTTCGCTGCGAATCTGCGCATGACTGATCAAGGCAAAGATAAAGCTCCCGCCGACAATATTGCCTGCCAACGTCGGCCCGGCGAACACCATCCAAAAGTCCTCCCACGGCAACTGCCCGGCAAAGACCAGATACGACACTTCGGCCGAGCCGACGACAATGTGGGTGAAGTCCCCGAGCGCCATCAGGTAGGTGATGAGGATGATGATCCACATCTTGGCGCTTTCCATGGACGGGATCATCCAGACCATGGTGGCGATCATCCAGCCGGAAATGATGCCCTTGGCGAACATCTGGCCGGTGTCGTTTTCCATGACCTTGCGCCCGATTTCCAGAAAGGCCTGGTCAGTGCGCTGGTCAAAAATCGGCAGGTGCAGCATCACGTAAGCCACCAACAAGGTGCCACACAGGTTGCCTACCAGCACCACGCCCCAGAGCCGCAATAGTCGACCGAAGTTGCCCAGGGTGGGTTTACTCATGATCGGCAGCACAGCGGTCAGGGTGTTTTCGGTGAATAGCTGCTGGCGGGCGAGGATCACCGCGAGAAAGCCGGCGCAGTAACCGAAACTGGCGATCACCTTGAAGCCTTCGTGGTCGGGCAGCCGGGAGTTGAGTAAACCCATCGCCATCAACGACAGGCCCATGGTCAAGCCGGCGGCCAGGGCCGACCACCAGAGCGCGGCGATACTGCGCTCCAGTTCCTGATTACCCTGGGTCCGGATGATTTCATGCAGCACCGCAGCCCGCGGCGGCTGGTTGCGGTCGACTTCATGCTGTTCCTGAGCCGAAAGATCAGGGGTCTTGCCTTCTTCGTGGGTGTCCATACAGCTCCTGAACCAGTGGCGTGATGTACCTACGACACGCGGCGTTGGGAGCTGTTCAGTGGTGCCCCAAATACAAAATGTGGGAGCGAGCTTGCTCGCGATAGCGGTGGGTCGGTTTGCATCAGTGTTGAATGTGCAAACGTCATCGCGAGCAAGCTCGCTCCCACAGGGGGGGGGCGGCAAACCTGAATCTCGACCCTCACCGCAGCTCCCTTGTGGGAGCGAGCTCGCGATGACAGCGCCGCCGATCTCACTCGACGACATCATCCTTGAACTGATCCTTGACGTACTTGATCTCGGTCTGCCCATGAGGCGCCGGCAAGCCGTCTTCGCCGAGATTGACGAAAACCATTTTTTCCACGGTCAGGATGCTCTTGCGGGTGATTTTGTTGCGCACCTCGCAAGTCAGGGTGATGGAGGTGCGGCCAAACTCGGTGGCGGTGATGCCCAGCTCGATGATGTCGCCCTGGCGCGAAGCACTGACAAAGTTGATTTCCGAGATGTACTTGGTGACCACGCGCTGGTTGCCGAGCTGGACGATGGCATAGATCGCCGCTTCTTCGTCGATCCAGCGCAACAGGCTGCCGCCGAACAGCGTACCGTTGGGGTTGAGGTCTTCGGGCTTGACCCATTTGCGGGTGTGGAAATTCATGTTCACTCCTGAGCGTCTGGCCGATGAATGCCTGCATCATGGCAGACCGGGCTGCCCGGCTCTACGTCGCGGGCCCTATAACGGTCATCGGCAATTTTGATTTGCCCGACAGAAACCCTTTTGGAAGATCCGATTAGCCCGTTATAATCGCCTCCGTTTTACCCGGTCCACGCTTTGGACCGTTCCCGCCACCTGTCCGAGGGGCGCTGCAGCAGGCTCGACCTGTCAGGCTCGGATGGGGCGTTGTTTGTACGGGGCTCCCCGCACGGACACTAAACGCACAACGGCGCCCATTCGCATACATTACGAATGGAGGCTCTTCATGAGCGCTGTTATCACGCCTGCCACTTTTACTGACTACAAAGTCGCCGATATGTCCCTGGCCGCCTGGGGCCGTCGCGAAATCATCATCGCCGAATCCGAAATGCCAGCCCTGATGGGTCTGCGGCGCAAGTATGCCGGCGAGCAACCGCTCAAGGGCGCGAAGATCCTCGGCTGCATCCACATGACCATCCAGACCGCCGTGCTGATCGAAACCCTGATTGCCCTGGGTGCCGAAGTGCGTTGGTCGTCCTGCAACATTTTCTCGACCCAGGACCAGGCCGCTGCCGCCATTGCCGCTGCCGGCATCCCGGTATTCGCCTGGAAAGGCGAGACTGAGCAAGAGTACGAGTGGTGCCTGGAGCAAACCATCCTCAAGGATGGCCAGCCATGGGCCACCAACATGATCCTCGACGACGGCGGCGACCTGACCGAGCTGCTGCACAAGAAATACCCGGCCGTGCTGGAAAAAGTCCATGGCGTGACCGAAGAAACCACCACCGGCGTCCACCGTCTGCTGGACATGCTGGCCAAGGGCGAGCTGAAGATCCCGGCCATCAACGTCAACGACTCGGTGACCAAGAGCAAGAACGACAACAAATACGGTTGCCGTCACAGCCTCAACGACGCCATCAAGCGCGGCACCGACCACCTGTTGTCCGGCAAGCAGGCGCTGGTGATCGGCTACGGTGACGTGGGCAAGGGTTCGGCCCAGTCCCTGCGCCAGGAAGGCATGATCGTCAAGGTCTCGGAAGTCGACCCGATCTGCGCCATGCAAGCCTGCATGGACGGTTTCGAGCTGGTTTCGCCGTTCATCGACGGGATCAACGACGGCACCGAAGCCAGCATCGACAAGGCATTGCTGGGCAAGATCGACCTGATCGTGACCACCACCGGCAACGTCAATGTCTGTGATGCCAACATGCTCAAGGCCCTGAAAAAGCGCGCTGTGGTCTGCAACATCGGTCACTTCGACAATGAAATCGACACGGCTTTCATGCGCAAGAACTGGGCATGGGAAGAAGTGAAGCCACAGGTCCACAAGGTTCACCGCACCGGCACCGGCAGCTTCGACCCGCAGAACGACGACTACCTGATCCTGTTGGCCGAAGGCCGCCTGGTCAACCTGGGCAACGCCACCGGCCACCCAAGCCGCATCATGGACGGCTCGTTCGCCAACCAGGTCCTGGCCCAGATCTTCCTGTTCGGCCAGAAATATGCCGATCTGTCGCCCGCCCAGAAAGCCGAGCGCCTGACCGTGGAAGTACTGCCCAAGAAACTCGACGAAGAAGTGGCCCTGGAAATGGTCCGCGGTTTCGGCGGCGTGGTTACCCAACTGACCAAGCAGCAGGCTGACTACATCGGCGTGACCGTCGAAGGCCCGTTCAAGCCGCACGCTTACCGCTACTGATCGGCTCTATTGCCTGCTCTCCCTGTGGGAGCGGGCTTGCTCGCGAAGGCGGAGGATCAGGCGACATCAATGTTGAATGATGAACCGCCTTCGCGAGCAAGCCCGCTCCCACATTGGGATGCGCCAGGCTTTCAGCCCTACGAGTTTCCAAGGATATGACCATGTCCCAAGACCGTCGCTACAGCTTCGAGTTCTTCCCAACGAAGACCGATGCTGGGCATGAAAAACTGATCGCCACTGCCCGTCAGCTGGCGAGCTACAACCCCGATTTCTTCTCCTGCACCTATGGCGCCGGCGGTTCGACCCGAGACCGCACGATGAACACCGTGTTGCAGCTCGAAAGCGAAGTCAAAATCCCGGCCGCCCCCCACCTGTCTTGCGTGGGCGACAGCAAGGACGACCTGCGCAGCTTGCTGACCCAGTACAAGGCGGCAGGCATCAAGCGCATCGTTGCCTTGCGCGGTGACCTGCCCTCGGGCATGGGCATGGCCAGCGGCGAGCTGCGCCATGCCAACGACCTGGTTGAATTCATTCGTGAAGAAACCGGCGAGCACTTCCACATCGAAGTCGCGGCGTACCCGGAAATGCATCCCCAGGCACGTAATTTCGAAGACGACCTGCGCAACTTCGTACGCAAGGCCAACGCCGGCGCCAACAGTGCGATCACCCAGTACTTCTTCAACGCCGACAGCTATTTCTACTTCGTCGAGCGCATACGCAAGATGGGCGTCGACATTCCTGTCGTGCCGGGGATCATGCCGATCACCAACTACAGCAAGCTGGCGCGCTTTTCCGACGCCTGCGGGGCGGAAATCCCACGCTGGATCCGCAAGCAACTGGAAGCCTACGGCGACGATACGTCCAGCATCCAAAGCTTCGGCCAGGACGTTATTACGCAAATGTGTGAGCGTTTGCTCCAAGGTGGTGCGCCGGGGTTGCATTTCTATACGTTGAACCAGGCCGAAGCCAGCCTGGCGGTATGGAACAATCTCAAGCTGCCGCGTTAACCGCTAACGCCGCAGTTACAAAAGGCCCTGGTGAAAACCAGGGCCTTTTTTATTCAGTTGTTGCGCCGCCCCCGCCCTGATGCAGGCAAAAGGCAACTAAGGCCCGAGCCAGAGCACTCTAGCTATTTGATCAGCTCTCGTCGTAACCTCAGGCCATGCCCGTTATTGCCCAGTTACTCACTGCCCTTCTTCTCTTCTGCCTGAGCATGGCTGCCCGGGCCGAGAAGTTGCGCATTGTCACCGAACCCTGGGCACCTTATGTCTACGAAGAAAACGGCAAGATGCTGGGCCTGGACTACGAAACCACGGCCATTGTGTTCAAACGCCTGGGTATCGATGTGGAATGGCAGTTCCTGCCATGGAAGCGTTGCCTGGTGATGCTGGAACAGGGGCTGGCGGACGGAGCGCTGGACATTTTTCACAGCGACGAACGCGATGCCATGCTGCTCTATCCCAGCGAACCCCTGTCGGAGGTGGAGTTCGTGATGTTCTACGCCAACGCCCGGCCCTATCCGTTTCGCACGCTCGACGACCTGGGCGGCTTGACCGTCGGCACATCGCCCGGCTACCTGTACAGCCAGGCTTTTAGCGAATCGTCCCTGTTCAAGCGTGAAACGGCGCCGACCCACGAAGCCAACTTCGGCAAGTTGCAGCTGGGCCGGATCGACCTGCTCATCACCGACCGCCGGGTGGGCCGGCATGTGCTCAAGCAAATGCAGCTGGGCGACCAGATCACCGAGAATCCGATGGTCGTGAGCCGTCAAAGCCAATACCTGGCAGTACGGCGCAACGCCGGGATGGATTTGCTGGTGCAACGTTTCGGCGCCGAACTCAAGCGTTTCAAGCGCGAACCGGCCTATGCCGAACTCAGTGCCCGCTACGGGGCTGACCTGGTTACCAAAGCAGCGGCGCCCTACCCGGCGCCACACTGAAATAAACCGTTGAGCAGCAGGAAAGCGGCGCACGGCGTTTGCTCTGTTATACTCCGGCCTTCCCGCCAGGCTCACGCCCGGACGCCCGGTCTTGCAAAAGGCATCCCGACACCGCTACAGCGCAGCTTTCAGCCCGCGCGAGCCCTGTCCGGACCCGTCTTTCAGACTCGGCAGGACCGGACGGGGTGACGTCTTTTTATTGAACGTCATTCGCGCCCGGCAAGACTATCCCATTGGGCCAGGCCCTCACTAAAACAGGATTACTCATGTCCTTTGCTTCCCTCGGTCTCTCCGAGGCTTTAGTCCGCGCCATCGAGGCCGCCGGCTACACCCAGCCTACCCCGGTGCAACAGCGGGCCATTCCCGCCGTGTTGCAAGGTCGTGACCTGATGGTTGCGGCGCAGACAGGCACTGGTAAAACCGGTGGTTTCGCCCTCCCGATCCTGGAGCGGTTGTTCCCCAACGGTCACCCAGACAAATCCCAGCGTCACGGCCCGCGTCAACCGCGCGTACTGGTCCTGACCCCAACCCGCGAACTGGCTGCCCAGGTCCACGAGAGCTTCAAGGTCTATGCTCGCGACCTGAAATTCGTCAGCGCCTGCATTTTCGGCGGCGTCGGCATGAACCCCCAGGTCCAGGCCATGTCCCGTGGCGTCGACGTGCTGGTGGCGTGCCCCGGTCGCTTGCTGGACCTGGCCGGCCAGGGCAGCGTCGATCTGTCCCACGTTGAAATCCTCGTGCTGGACGAAGCCGACCGCATGCTCGACATGGGCTTCGTCCATGACGTGAAGAAAGTGCTGGCCCGCCTGCCTGCCAAACGCCAGAACCTGCTGTTTTCGGCGACGTTCTCCAAGGACATCACCGACCTGGCGGGCAAGCTGCTGCACAACCCGGAACGCATCGAAGTCACGCCGCCGAACACCACGGTCGAGCGCATCGAACAGCGTGTGTTCCGCCTGCCGGCCAGCCACAAGCGTGCCTTGCTGGCGCACCTAATTACCGCTGGTGCCTGGGAACAGGTCCTGGTGTTCACCCGCACCAAGCACGGCGCCAATCGTCTGGCCGAGTACCTGGACAAACACGGCCTGCCGGCCGTGGCGATCCACGGCAACAAGAGCCAGAACGCCCGCACCAAGGCCCTGGCCGACTTCAAGGCCGGCGAAGTGCGCATCCTGGTGGCCACCGACATCGCCGCCCGCGGCCTGGACATCGACCAGTTGCCCCACGTGGTCAACTTCGAGCTGCCTAACGTCGATGAAGACTACGTCCACCGTATCGGCCGTACCGGCCGGGCCGGTCGTTCGGGTGAAGCGATCTCGCTGGTTGCGCCGGACGAAGAGAAACTGCTCAAAAGCATCGAGCGCATGACCAAGCAGAAAATCTCCGACGGCGACCTGATGGGTTTCGATGCCAGCACGATCGAGGCCGAGAAGCCTGAAGTGCGTGAACGTCCGGACGTGCGCAACCCACGCAATGCCCGTGGCCCACGCGGCGACGGCCCGAATGGCGGCGGTGGCGGCGGCGGCGGGCGCAAGGACAAAGGCAAGGATAAGGGCAAGGAAAAATCGGCCAGCAATAGCACTGGTCGTGGCGAACGCCCAGCCCGTGAGCAGAAGCCTCGCGAAGGTACGCCGGCCCGTGAACAGCAGCGTCCGGCACCTCGCGCCGCTGCTGATCGTGCTCCGGACGAGTTCCTGGACGACGATGTCGATAACTTCGGTAACCGTGTCGACTACGTGCCGCAGCAGAAACCGGCCCAAGGGCGCGGCCGTCGCCCAGGTGCCCCGGCACAAGGCGCGGGTGCAACTACAGGCGCACCGCGCAGCGGCCAGCCACAGGGTCGCCAGAACGGTCCACGCAACAGCAACGGCTCGTCCACTGGTACTCCGCCGGCCAAGCGCAGCGGCCCGCGCAATGGCGCCCCTCGCGACGGCCAGGCCCGCCGCGAAGACACCCGCCCGCGCCGCCCGGCCCGTGACGACCAGCCTCGCCAGGAACCCGCCGTGCAGGCTCCGCGTGGCAACCAGCCAAAGATCATGCACAAGGAGTCGAAAGCCGATCGCTTCCCGACACCTGAACAGCTGGATCAACTGCCAAGCCGTCCACGGGGCGAGAAGCCGGCGTTGCTGACACGCAATCGCTGAGTTTTTTCAAGCCGTGAAAAAGCCCCGGGTCTCGCGACCCGGGGCTTTTTTTGCCCGACACAATTCCAAATGTGGGAGCGAGCTTGCTCGCGAAGGCGGCGTGTCAGCAGCACATCTATCAACTGACACACCGCCTTCGCGGGCAAGCCCGCTCCCACAGGGGTTCTGCACTGGCTGCTCGATTTTCATAGCCCAATAAAAACGCCCCTGATCCCAAGACCAGAGGCGTTTTTTGTCAGGCGCGAAAGTTACTTCGCTTTGACACCTTCAAACGAGACGTACAGTTCGACCGCGTCGGAGGTTGGGCCCAGGTCTTTCTGCTTGCCGAAGTCCGAACGCTTGATGCTGGTGGTGCCTTCGAAGCCAGCACGGTAGCCGCCCCATGGGTCCTTGCCTTCACCCAGGAAGGTGGCCTTGACCACGACCGGCTTGGTCACGCCCAGCAGGGTCAGGTCACCGGTCACGTCCGCAGTTTCTTTGCCATCGGCGTTTTTACCGGTGGATTTGACGCTGGTGGAAACGAAGGTGGCCTTGCCGAACTTGCTGGCGTTCAGGAAGTCAGCGCTGGCGATGTGCTTGTCGCGCTCGGCGTGGTTGGTGAACACACTGGCGGTATTCACGTTGAACTCGATCTTGCTGGCTTCAGGCTTGGCGGCGTCGAAGCTGAACTTGCCGTCGATGTCCTTGAAGGTACCGGTGATGTAGCTGTAGCCCAGGTGGCTGATCTTGAAGTCGACGAAGGCGTGCTGGCCTTCCTTGTCGACCACGTAGTCGGCAGCCATGGCCTGGCCGGCCGACAGCAGGGCGGAACCAATTGCCAGGGCGGCGAGCGTCTTTTTCAACATGCTTTCTATTCCTTTGGAGTCGAGGTTGAACATCAGGCTTGGCGTCCCAGCATGCGCTTGAGGGTCGCGTCACGGTCGATAAAGTGGTGTTTCAATGCTGCCAACGCATGAAGGCCGGAAAAAATGACCAGCGCCCATGCCAGGTAGAAGTGAATCTCGCCGGCGACGTCTGCCTGATCGGGCAGTCCGGACACCAGCGCGGGTACTTCGAACAAACCAAACACCGGGATCCCGACACCGTCTGCGGTGGAAATCAGGTAACCGGCGATCATCACGGCGAACAACCCGAGATACAGGGCGCTATGGCCGAGCTTGGCGCCGATACGGGTGAGCCGCCCATAGCTTTGCAGGGTGGGTGGCGGCGGGCTGACGAAACGCCAGATCACCCGCAGCAACATCGCCGCCAGCAGCACCAGGCCAATGCTCTTGTGCAGGTCCGGCGCGTCTTTGCGCCAGGTGCTGTAGTAGTCCAGGCCGACCATCCACAGGCCCAGGGCGAACAAACCGTACACCACCAGCGCAATGCCCCAGTGCAGGACGATACTGACCCAGCCATAACGAGAAGAAGAGTTGCGTAGCTGCATTGCTCATATCCTGTAAAAACTGCGTCCAAGACTAGCGAGTTATCTATCGATTTAAAGCGGAAATTTTCGCTTTGAAATATCGAGAAATACGATCATCAGTCTGGAAGGGATGGGTTAAGGAAAGATTAAAGCCAATACAGCGCGTGATAGCGGTCGTGTCAGGGCGGGCCTTATCGCGAGCAAGCTCGCACACAAGGATCGCGTCCGGCCTGGCACCGCCAACCAATGTGGGAGCGAGCTTGTTCGCGATGGCGATTCACAGGCAAAAAAAAGCGCGGCTGACACGCCGCGCTTTTTAGTCACCGAGCCTTACTGAGCCTTGGTCTCAGTCGCTGCCGGTGTTGTCGCTGCCGGTTTGGTCGCCGGTTTGGTCGCCGGTTTCTTCGCCGGCGTGGCGCTCTTCACTGGCGCTTTTTTAGCCGGGGTCTTGGCGGCAGGCTTTTTCGCGGCCGGTTTGGTTGTGGTTTTCTTGGCGGGCTCAACCTTGGCCGGAGCCGCCGGTGCTGGTGGTGCAACCGGCGCTGGAGCGGGTACCGGCGCAGGGGCTGGGGCAGGCGCTACTGGTTCTGGTGCCTTGACCGGCTCCGGTTTCTTCTCGTCATCCGAGCCACCAAACAGATTACTGAAGAAGTTGCCCTTCTTCGCCGCCACCGCACCGGCAGCTGCGGCCGTTGCAGCCGGCGCGACCTTGGGCGGTTCGAACGACTTGCCCGCCGCCAGGTCTTCAACCTGGCTGGCGGCCCGCTGGCCGCTGCGCAATGCGCCTTCCAGTGTGCCCGGATACAGGGTGTCGGTGTGTTCACCGGCAAAGGCTACGCGCTGCAACGGCTTTTCCCACAGGCGCCAGTATTTGCTGATCTGGCCCGGACCAAAGGCCAGGTACGCGCCGCCCATGGACGGGTCGGTGCTGTAGCGGCGGATTTCATAACCGGTGAATGCGCCACGGGCCTGGGGATAAAACGCGTGCAGGCGGATCAGCACCTGGTCAACCATCTGCTTGTCGCCGAAGGCCTGCATCACCCGGGCGTTGTCCCCGGACAAGTTGATGACCACGTTGGCGCCGCCCTTCATGGCCGGCTCGATCCACATCATGCCCAGGCCGGCGTTGCTGTAGATCTCGCCCGACATGCGCGCCTTGCTGTCCCAGACCGGCGTCTTGAACTTGAGCATGATCTGGTCGCGCCAGCCGTAGTTGGTGCCCTTGATCGCGCCTTGATGCTGGGCGTCCAGGGCCGGGGTCAGCTGGATTTTGCTCAGGGCCCGCAGTGGCACGGCCAGCACCACGTAGTCAGCCTGGTAACCGACGCTGCCAACCTTGACGGTCACGCCGTCCTTGTCTTGTGAGATGGCCGATACAGGTGAGCCGGTCTTGATGACTTTCAGTTGCTTGACGAACGCCTGGGCCAGGGTCGGACTGCCGCCCAGCAGCCGCGAGGCCCGCAGGTCGCGGTCGGAGACGCCACGGTAGACCCGGTTCTGTTGTGCGAAATACAGCAACGACAGGCGCGAAGGTTCGTCGTAGCGGGTGCGAATCTCCTGGTTCACCAACTGACGCGCAGTGGCCGGCAGTTGCAGGCGGTCGAGCCAGTTGGACACGGTGATCTGGTCCAAGGAGTGCAGGGTGCTGGTGGCCGCCGGGTTCTGCGGATCCTCAATGGAGCGCGCCAGGTCGTCCAGGGTGGTTTCGTAGCGCTTGAGGGCTTCGGCCGTTGCTGGCTGCTTGGTCGCCAGGTCAGCGGCGGTGTAGTAGGTACCGTCGATCAGGTAGCTGGGGGTGCGCACGAATTCCGGAGCTGGCGTGGTGCTCAGCTTGAAGGTCGAGACGTACTTGTTCAGCACTGGCTGCGTCTTCTCATTGCCGATCCACTCGCTGGTGGCCATGCCCGAGCGACCGCCCAGGCTCGGCTTGGCTTCCAGCAGGGTCACGCCCCAGCCTTTGTTCTGCAGCTCATAGGCCGCCGTGAGCCCCGCCAGGCCGCCGCCGATGACGATGGCCGTCGGTTGTTTGTCCTTGGCCAGCGCCGAAACGCTGGACAGCCCTATCATCACCAGCGCACAGGCGCGCAGCCAACCAGCAGACATTCAACGAACTCCGGAGTAAACGTAGGTAATTTCAGTTTCTCGAGCCAGACAGCTCAGAAGAGCCGCGAAGAATACGTCAGCCATCAAAGCGCCGCCAGCGGCGTCTATCGCCTCGTTCAAAGTAGCGGGAACGACACAATGGGTTGTCCCCAGGGCCGCCATTGCATAGGCTTGCGCGATTGTTTTGCCCGCGCCCGCCGCGAGCCGCCTCGAGGAGACTGTTAATGGGCCTGAATAACCAGTGGATGCAACGCGACCTCGCGGTGCTGTGGCATCCCTGCACCCAGATGAAAGATCACGAACAGCTGCCGCTGATCCCCATCAAGCGCGGTGAAGGCGTGTGGCTGGAAGACTTCGAAGGCAAGCGCTACCTCGATGCCGTCAGTTCCTGGTGGGTCAACGTGTTCGGCCACGCCAACCCGCGCATCAACCAGCGCATCAAGGATCAGGTCGATCAGCTGGAGCACGTGATCCTCGCCGGATTCAGCCATCAACCGGTGATCGAACTGTCCGAGCGCCTGGTAAAGATGACGCCCGAGGGCCTGACCCGGTGCTTCTACGCCGATAACGGCTCGTCCTGCATCGAAGTGGCGATGAAGATGAGCTTTCATTACTGGATCAATCGCGGCCAGCCGGATAAAAAGCGCTTCGTCACCCTGAGCAACAGCTACCACGGCGAAACCATCGCGGCGATGTCGGTGGGCGATGTGCCGTTGTTCACCGAGACCTACAAGGCGTTGTTGCTGGACACGATCAAGGTGCCGAGCCCCGACTGCTACCACCGCCCCGAAGGCATGGGCTGGGAAGAACACTCGCGCACCATGTTCGTCGCCATGGAACAGACCCTCGCCGAGCACCACGCCACGGTGGCGGCGGTGATCGTCGAGCCGCTGATCCAGGGCGCCGGCGGCATGCGCATGTATCACCCGGTGTACCTGAAACTGCTGCGCGAGGCCTGCGACCGCTACGGTGTGCATTTGATCCACGACGAAATTGCCGTCGGCTTCGGTCGCACCGGGACCATGTTCGCCTGCGAACAGGCCGGTATCACGCCGGACTTCCTCTGCCTGTCCAAGGCCCTGACCGGCGGTTACCTGCCGCTGGCGGCCTGCGTGACCACCGATGAGGTCTACAGCGCCTTCTACGACGACTACCCGACCCTGCGCGCCTTCCTGCATTCCCACAGCTACACGGGCAATCCACTGGCCTGCGCCGCGGCCCTGGCGACGCTGGATATCTTCGAAGAAGACAACGTCATCGAAAACAACAAGGCCCTGGCCCAGCGCATGGCCAGCGCCACCGCGCACCTGGCTGGCCATCCCAACGTGGCCGAAGTGCGCCAGACCGGCATGGTGCTGGCCATCGAGATGGTCAAGGACAAGGCCGGCAAGACCGCCTATCCGTGGCAGGAGCGACGTGGCCTGACGGTGTTCCAGCATGCCCTGGAACGCGGTGCGTTGCTGCGTCCGCTGGGTAGCGTGGTGTATTTTCTGCCGCCGTATGTCATTACCCCGGAGCAGATCGACTTCCTGGCAGAAGTCGCCAGCGAAGGCATCGACATCGCCACGCGGGACAAGGTCAGCGTGGCGGTGCCGAAGGACTTTCACCCGGGGTTCCGTGATCCGGGCTGACATCGCGATGCACTGTTGGAACACCATTGTGGCGAGGGGATTTATCCCCGTTGGGCTGCGCAGCAGCCCTAAAACCGGATACCCCGGTGCTTCAGGCAAATCGCGTTGGATGTATTTGGGGCTGCTTCGCAGCCCAACGGGGATAAATCCCCTCGCCACTGGTGTGGGGGGCCTCATAGCACCGTTAACTTTTTCAGAGATCCGACATGAGACTGTCCCGCTTCTTCATCGACGCGCCCCTGAGCCTCGGCGACCATGAACTGCCCGAAGCCCAGGCCCACTACATCGGCCGGGTGCTGCGCATGGCCGAGGGCGATGCGGTGCAGGTATTCGACGGTTCTGGCCAGGAGTTTCGCGGCACGTTGGCCGAAGTCGGCAAAAAGCGCGTACGGGTGCAGTTGGACGAACAATTCGCCGGGCAGGTTGAATCGCCGTTGCGCATCCACCTCGGCCAGGGCCTGTCCCGGGGCGAGCGCATGGATTGGGCGATCCAGAAAGCCACGGAACTGGGGGTCAGCGAGATCACGCCGATTTTCAGCGAACGCTGCGAAGTGCGCCTCAAGGACGAACGCGCCGACAAGCGCCTGCTGCATTGGCGCCAGGTGGCGATCAGCGCATGCGAGCAGTGCGGGCGCTCAACCGTGCCGGTGATCCATCCGCCGCTGCTGCTGGCCGATTGGCTGAAGCAGACCGAGGCCGAGCTGAAACTGGTGCTGCACCCGGTGGCCGAGCCGCTGGTCAGCCACGCCAAGCCGCAGGCACTGGCCTTCCTGATCGGCCCCGAGGGAGGGCTGTCGGACGCCGAAGTCGAACAGGCCAAGACCGCCGGCTACCACGCCGCCCGCCTCGGTCCCCGCGTGCTGCGCACCGAAACCGCACCGGTGGTGGCCCTGGCCGTGGCGCAGCAGTTGTGGGGGGATTTCTGAGCCGCCGCAGGCCCTTTTGGGAGCGAGCTTGCTCGCGATAGCGGCTTAACATTCAGTATGGATGCAAGCTGATCCACCGCAATCGCGAGCAAGCTCGCTCCCACAGTGGATCGCCGGCGTCACGGCTTCGGTGTCGCTTACTGCACCGGATCACTGGTCGGCTTGGCAATGATCGCCTTCAACTCACTGGTCATCGGGAATTCCAGGTTCAGGCCCTTGGGCGGGATCGGCTTCTGGAACCAACGGTCGTAGATGTCGTTGATCTCCCCCGACTGGTACAAATCGGCCAGGGTCGCGTTGACCAGCGCCAGGAATTGCGGGTCGTCCCGGCGCACCATGCAGCTGTAGATTTCCCGCGATTGCTCTTGCCCCACCACCACCCATTTGTGCGGGTCGCGCGCCTTGGCCCGTTCGCCGTAGAGCAGCGCATCGTCCATGTAGAACGCCACCGCCCGGCCTGTCTCGAGCATCTGGAAGGCTTCGCCGTGGTCCTTGGCGCTGATGACGAACATGTCGAGCTTGTTGTCCTGGTTGTAGCTTTTCAGGAAACGTTCGTTGGTGGTCCCGGCGGTGGTCACCACGTTCTTGCCGCGCAGATCGGCGAAACTATTGATGCCGCTGTCCCTGGCCGTCAGGAGCTGGCCTTTCACATAGATGAAGCCGTAGGAAAACGCCACTTGCTTCTGCCGTTCGGCGGTCACGCCCGTGGAGCCGCATTCCAGGTCCACGGTGCCGTTTTGCACCAACGGGATGCGGGTCTGGGAGGTGACCAGGTTGTACTTGACCGCCAACTGCGGCAGCGCCAGTTGTTTCTGGATGCGTGCGACGATCTTGCTCGCCAGGTCCACCGAGTAACCCATCGGCTTGCCGCTGTTGTCTGCGATATAGGAAAACGGCACCGAGGCATCGCGATAACCCAAGGTAATGCTGTGGGTGCTGGCGATTTTCTCCAGCGTGCCGCTCTGGGGCGCCTCATTGGCGTGGGCCTGGAGGGTCAACAGCAGACTCAGGGTGCAGCCGATCAACGTGATTCTTTGCATTGTTATTCTCCGTTGCGGGTGGGTCAGGCGGCGCGGGGCGTCAAGCCCTGCAAATCGATGGAAGGCCGGCGCTGGCGGATCAGCTCGCTGAGCACTCGCGCGCTGCCACAGGCCAGGGTAAAACCCAAGGCCCCGTGGCCAAGGTTGAGCCACAGGTTACGGTAGCCGGTGGCGCCGATCAGTGGCACGCCGCTGGGGGTGGCCGGGCGCATGCCGGCCCATTCGATGGCGTGCGCGTAATCCCCGCCCAGCGGGAAGGTTTCCAGGGCCTGGCGCTTGATCAGGGCCAGGCGCTTGGGGTCTGGCGTCGGGTCGAAACCGACGATGTCCACCATCGCCGCGACGCGCAGTTGTTCGCCGATGCGGGCGTAGACAACCTTACGGTCGTAGTCGGTGATGCTCAGCTCCGGTGCCCGATGCTGCGGGCCAATGGGCACGCTCAAGCTGTAGCCTTTGAGCGGATACAACGGCACGCGCACACCGGGCAACGCGAGCGCGGCACTGCGGTGGCCAGCGGCGATCACCAGGTGCTCCACCGGCATCCGTTGCCCATCCAGCTCGATGGCTTGCACTGTCGCATCGGCATGTTCGATGCCGGTCACCGGGTGGCCCAACAGGAATTCGCAGCGCCCCGAAGCCCGCAACCGGGCCGCCAATTGCTGGCAGAAGGCATGGCAATCAGCGACCTCTTCATCCGGCGTGTAGATCCCGCCCACGTAGGGCACGCCGGCCAGGGCCGGTTCCAGGTTCGCGCACTCGGCGGGGCCCAGCACGTGCTGATGGTCAACGTCCGCCAACCCCTGCCGCGCACGCTGGAAATGCCCTGCGTTGCGAAACGTCACCAGTTTGCCGTTGCGCCGCCAGTTGAAACCGTCGAGGCGGTCCTCTTCACGCCAATCTTGCAAAGTGGCCTGGCTCAACAGCGCCAAGCGCAGCAGGTGGCCGCCGTTGCGCCGGTTGACCGAGCTCCGGCACGCACCAATGAACGCGGCCATCCAGCGCCACTGCGCCGGGTCCAGGCGCGGTCGCAACTTGAGTGGCGAATCACCGCGCAGCATCCAGCCCAGTGCCTGCCAGGGCACCCCGGCGTCGGCCAGCGGGGCAACGTAACGATAGGACAACTGGCCACCGTTGGCGAAACTGGTCTCGCTGCCCAACCCTTCCCGGGCCTCCACCAGGGTCACTTCGGTGCCGTCGCGCACCAGCGCATAAGCCGTCGCCAGCCCGACCACACCGCCACCAATGATGCAAACCCGCTGAGCCATGTCTATCTCACGTCTGTTTTCGATGGCCTGAGGTTAGGGCCAGGTGACAGGCCTCGAACAATGAATAAAGATGGACCTCCTATAAACAAAGG
This sequence comes from Pseudomonas brassicacearum, assembly GCF_000585995.1. Classification (NCBI taxonomy): domain Bacteria; kingdom Pseudomonadati; phylum Pseudomonadota; class Gammaproteobacteria; order Pseudomonadales; family Pseudomonadaceae; genus Pseudomonas; species Pseudomonas brassicacearum. The sequence continues at coordinate 6,213,638 of NZ_CP007410.1, forward strand.
TTATGGGCTCGCCATGCGCCTTCGCCACATTGAGATTTTCCAGGCCATCCGCCAGACCGGCTCCATCAGCGGCGCCGCCCAACTGCTGCATGTTTCGCAGCCAGCGGTGACCAAAGTGCTGCAGCATGCCGAGCAACAACTGGGTTTTGCGTTGTTTCTGCGGGTGCGCGGCAAGTTGCAGGCCACGCCTGAAGCGTTGGAGCTGGAGCGCGAAGTCGACAAGGTCAGCGAGAGCCTGCAAGGCGTGCGACGCCTCGCCCAGAGCCTGCGTCGCGAGCCGGGCCACAGCCTGCGGATCGGCGCGACACCGGCCCTGGCCCTGTCGCTGCTGCCGGCGGCAATTCACCAATGGACTCGACGCTACCCGGACAGCGCCTGCGAGTTGTCCAGCGCCCACAGCCGCGAGCTGGTGCAGAACCTGTTGATGCGCGAAATCGATGTCGCCCTGACCCTGCAACCGCCCGAACACCCCGGGCTCAAGGCCCAGGCCCTGGCCAGCGGCGTGCTGGTGGCCCTGGCGCCGAGCGGTTATTGGAAGGACGCGGCAGTGGGTCAGCCGATGCCCTTGCAGGAACTGGCCGGGGCGCCGTTGATCGGCCTGTCCAGTGCCGACCCGCTGTCGGCCAAGCTGGACGGTTATCTCAAGTCTGTGGAACCGCCGCCGCGCATCAGCATCGCCGTACAGACGTATTCATTGGCCAGGGCGATGGTCGAGTCGGGTGCCGGGCTGGCGGTGATCGACCCGTTCACGGCCCTGGGCGCTTCGAACAGCCGCACGGCGATCCGGCCGTTGTCACCACCGCTGCCCATTTCCCTGTATGCCGTGACCCGGGCCAACGAAGCCCCGGCGCACACCCTCGGCGCACTGCTGGAGATTTTCACCAGCCAGGCCCAGGCGCAACTGGATCGCCTGTTCGCCACGGCCGGTGCCTAGAGTACGTAGAACAGAATCGCCACGAAGTGCAGCAGGCTGCCGGCGATCACGAACAGGTGCCAGATGCCATGGGCGTGGCGCAGACGGTGATCCAGCGCAAAAAAGATAATGCCCACGGTGTACAACACGCCGCCCGAGGCCAGCCAGGCAAACCCGGTGCTGCCCAGGGCCGCCAACAACGGTTTGACCGCCACCAGCACGATCCAGCCCATCACGGCGTAGATCACAATCGACAGGATCCGCGCTTCGGAACGGGGCTTGATCTCTTGCAAGATCCCGATCACCGCCAGCCCCCAGACAATCCCGAACAGACTCCAGCCCCACGGTCCGCGCAAGGTCACCAGGCAGAACGGCGTATAACTGCCGGCGATCAGCAGGTAGATCGAAAAGTGATCGACCTTCTGCATGATTTCCTTTTTGCGCCCGCGCACGCTGTGGTAGACCGTCGAAGCGCTGTAGAGCACCAGCAAGGTGAACCCGTAGATGGCCACGCTGACGATCTTCCACGGATCACCGGCCATCCCGGCAATCACCAGCAGCCACACCGCCCCGATAAAAGCCGCGACCGCCCCGACCAGGTGCGTCCAGGCGTTGAGTCGTTCCCCGTGATACATCCACTCTCCCCTCACATTCCAAAACAGACGCCAAGGCTCAGGCTTGGCGCTGCAAAGTGCAATGGTTTGCTTGCAGCCTGCCAATACTCAAGTGCAGTGAGGTTCAGTGGCGAGGGAGCTTGCTCCCGCTGGGCTGCGAAGCGGCCCCAGAAAGAGCGGGCGCTGCGCACCCGAGCGGGAGCAAGCTCCCTCGCCACAGGTTAGTGTTCCGCCACTGGATATTCATCACAGCTAAATCCCCTCGCTACAAAGACCGATTGGGGCACAATCAAGCCAAACGAATAAGAGCCCGCCCCATGCTGATCGACGAAGAATTGACCCTGAAGAAACTCGAGGTGTTCCTGGCCTTCATGCGCACCGGCAATCTGACGCGGGCGGCGGCCGAGTTGCAGACCAGCAACGTCAGCGTGCACCGGGCCATTCACTCGTTGGAGAGCGCCTTGCGTTGTCCGCTGTTCAAGCACGAAGGCCGCAACCTCACGCCGCTGGAAAGCGCCTACGTGCTCGAAGAGCGGGCGCAGAAGCTGATCCAGGACGTGGTCGAAAGTGTGCGCCTGACCCGTGAAGCCGCCGGCTTCTCCGCCGAGCGCTTCAAGCTCGGTTCCCTGTATTCGTTGACGGTCAAGACCGTGCCACAGCTGATCATGGGCCTGAAGATCCGTCGCAGCGAACTCAACATCGACCTGATCCTGGGCTCGAACATCGACCTGCTGTACAAGCTCAAGAACATGGAGGTGGACGCGATCCTGATCTCCCTGGACGACAGCGTGAACGATGCGGACTGCGAGCATATCGAGCTGTTTTCCGACGACATCTTCCTCGCCACGCCAGCTGATTCTCCCTTTGCCCAACGCAGCGAAGTCGATCTGGCCGAGGTACGCGACGAGACGTTCATCACCTTGACCCAGGGCTTCGCCACGCATCAGGACGGGATTCGGGTGTTCAAGCAGGCGGGGTTCGAGCCGAAGGTGGCGATGCAGGTCAACGACATCTTTACCCTGCTGAGCATGGTCAGTTCCGGGGTGGGCTATGCGTTATTGCCAGGCAGGATTGCGGCGGTTTACGAGAATCGGGTCAAGTTGATTCCCTTGCAGACGCGGTATCGGTTGCAGCAGCACATTGGCGTGGTGTTTTTGAAGGCCAAGGAGCGTGATCCGAATCTGCTGGCGCTGTTGGCCGAGTGCCGGATGTATGCCAATCGCCAGGTTTGAAATCGCGTCGCCCCCATCGCGAGCAAGCTCGCTCCCACATCGATTTGTGTCGTCCCCAACATCTGAGTACGACACAAAACCTGTGTGGGAGCGAGCTTGCTCGCGATGAGGCCAGCCCTGTCAGCAAAAAGACTAAGCCCTATCCGATCAACCCCCGCATGATCAGGAATAACAACGAAGGCCCCAGCAGACACCCAAGCGCCGTATAGAACGCCGCCGTCAGGCAGCCATAGGGCACCAGCTTCGGATCAGTGGCCGCCAAACCACCGGCCACACCACTGGAGGTGCCCATCAAGCCGCCAAAAATTACCGCACTGCGTGGATTATTAAGGCCAATCAGCGGTGCCACGAACGGCGTCGCCACCATCACCAGGATTGCCTTGATCAAGCCCGCGGCAATGGACAGCGCCATGACCTCGGAACTGGCGCCAATCGCTGCGCCAGTGACGGGCCCAACGATGTAGGTCACCGCCCCGGCGCCGATGGTGGTCAGGCTCACTGCATCGGTGTAACCGAAGGCCATCGCCACGCCCACGCCAGCGATGAACGAAGTCCCCACCCCGACAAACAGCGCCAGTACCCCGACGAAACCGGCACGCTTGAGTTCCTCGACACTCACGCCGAACGCAGTGGCGACAATGGCAAAGTCCCGCAGCATGGCACCACCGAGCAAACCGATCCCGGACAGCAACGGAATGTCCACCACGCCCTTCTGTCCGCCGGTCATCGCACCGCCGATATACGACAGCACCAGCCCCAGCAGAATGGCGATGGCCGAGCCATGCAGGCGGCCTTTGGTGAACGTGTTGCTGATCCAGTAGGACACCCACATGGTGATGCCGACAATGGCGAAGCCGCTGATCAGGCCGTAGCCGGTGATGACTTTCATCATGGATTCGTACATGGCAATCACCCGACCGTCTTCACGGAAACGTTGGCTTCAGGCCCTTTGTTGCCGATGCGCACCAGCACCGGCACCAACGCAAAGGCAATCACCACCGCCAGGGTGCCGGCCAGGATCGCCATCGGCCCGCCCTTGAGCGCACCGTAGACGTTTTGCTGCGCCGCCATCGCCACCACGATGGGAATGTAGACCGCGCTCCAGAATTCCACGCCGGCCTCGGACTTACCCTTGAACAGGCCGCGCTTGCTCAGGTAACTGCCCAGGCCAATCAGCAGCAGCATTGCAATGCCGACGCCGCCGACATTGGCCGGTACGCCGATCAATTTGCCCAGCAGCTCGCCGATGAAAATACCCGTCAGGGTACAAAAGGCCAGAAACGCCACACCGTAAATAATCATTGTTGTAGTCCTCAAAGTGCATCGTCGAAGTTGTTGTTTTTGTGCTTCGCCAGCTTGAGTCGGTGGTCTAGGGTTGGCGGCTTCCCTCCTCACGCAGCAGCGCCTGCAGGGTATCGAGCCGGGCGCCGTCGAAAGCCATGACCGTGCCCTGTTCGAATACCCGGCGCGCCAGCCCGGTCAGCACCGCACCGGGCGGCAGTTCGATCTGTAGCCGCACGCCTCGTTCGTAGGCGCTTTGCACCGTGCCGCGCCAATCGACGACACGGCACATGTTGAACGCCAGGTCGTCGCGCAAGGCCTCGCTGTTAATCACAGGCCGGGCGCGGCTGCCGCTGAGATAACCCAAGGCAGGTACTTTCAACGACACATCGGCAAACGCTTGGGCCAATGCTTGCGCCGGTATCTCCAGCAACGGGCAATGGGACGGAACGCTCACCGCCAACCGGCAGGCCTTGGCGGCGCCTTGGCTGCGTGCCTGCTCGGCAACGAGCCTCATGGCCTCGTCACTGCCAGCGATGACCACCTGGTTATCGGCATTGATATTGGCCAGGTAGACCGGTGTCCTGTCGCTGTGCACCTGCGCCAGCAAGGCTTCCACTGCCGCCAGATCCAGGCCGATGATCGCGGTCATGCCATAGCCTTGCGGATACGCCTGCTGCATCAATTCGCCGCGCAGACTGACCAGCCGCAATGCATCCTCGAACCCCAGCGCACCGGCCATCACCGCGGCGGGATACGCCCCGATGGACAGGCCCGCCACGTAGTCTGGCGCGGGCGCCTGTTCCAGTAAGCGACGGGACGCCGCCACACCGGCGATCAACAGGCACAGCTGCACGGCGCGGGTCGATTGCAATGCCTCGGCACTGTCCAGTTGCAGCACGTCTTCACCGAGCACATCACTCGTTTCACCCAATATCTGTGGCGACAACCCATGGAGCATGCCGGCTCGTTGCGCACCTTGACCGGGGAACACCCACAGGCTGCTCATGCGACCTGCTCCCGCGACGGCTGCCAGGGATCACTCACCAGCCGTGCCTGAACGTCATCCTTGAGCAAGACCCGGCGCGCCGATCCCGCCCACTCGCGCAAGGCGATGGCGCCGAAAGGGGTCTGCAATTGCATGTCCACGGCGCATACCGAGCGATCCAGCTGCGCCAGCAGATCCCTGGCCTGGAGACGATCCAACGGCTGCGGCATGCGCAGGATCAGGTCCAGGTCGCTGCGCTCGTGCAGCGCCTCGATGCCGCTGGCGAGTTCGAACCCGGCGCTGCCACTGACGCCCCAGGTCCAGCCGCTGACGTCGAGTAACGGACGCAGTCGGGACAGTGCATGCAGGGCCGGCATGTCGCGACGGGATTCGACGTGACACAGGTCCTCGGGGCGCACCCGGCGCTTGATCGCCGCCACCGGCATCGAGGTGGCGTAGCGCTGCTCCCGGGATTGTCCGCGCACGCCCACCGCGACGTACCCCGCAACGGTCATCGCCCTTCGCACCACCACCGGTTGCCCAAGGCTCAAGGCTTCAACAGCCCAGACCGGCGCATCCGCAGGCAACCGCTCCGGGGTCAGCCCCCAGAGCAGGTCGTGGGCCATGAGGTTGTTCACCACTGCGCTCTCAACAACTGGCGAACCGTACTGGAGGCCGCCCGATGGGGCGCGCCCAGACGGCTGCTCAGGTCTGGAGGCGCACCGACAACATCATTGATCGCCTGTTGCAGGCAATCGCTCACCCGCGCCAGATCAGCCGCCGTCGGTTGTTCGATCTGCTCGACCGACAAGGTTTCCCACAACAACCCCAGGCTGGCAAAGCTGTCGATGTCATAGGCCATCGGCGGCACGCTGGCGGCCAGGGCTTCAAGCTCCTCGACGCTGCGCAGGGTCACCCGCGCCGCCGAGGCCTTGCCCATGGCGTGGACCATCACCCCCGGATCACGCAGTGCAATCAGTCGGTTGGCCTGGTAGCCGTGGGCGAGGAACGCCCCGGACATTGCCTTGCCCACCAACAACCCGATCACTGGATGCCCGGCCAACCGCGCACGGGCATAGCTGTCCGCCGCACCGGCCAAGGCCTGATGAATACCGAGGGCTTCTTCGCGCCGGCCATAGGCTTGGCTCGGCACATCGACAATGGCGATCAACGCACGCTTGTGGGAGGCATCACGGTCGGCGTCGATGGCATCGTCCACGGCTTTGGCCAGGCCCCAACCCTCGAGCAAACCGACTTCGCCATTGCGCGCACGGGGAAAACGACTGTCGGGATCCGCTACCACCGCCAGCAGGCGCACGTGCTGCCCGCCCAGCGCGACGTCAGCGACTTTCAACGAAGCAGGCAATCCTTCCAACGGTTTGACTTTGCCACTCAAGGCCTCGAACCAGCGCAAGCCTCTCAATGAATACGAGCTCATGGGCGTTCTCCCTGATACAACTGGCGAACCGTGGCCGGTTCGATTTGCACGCCGGTGTCCAACCGCGCCAGGCGTTGCAGGAACAGTTCAGCCTGGCCGCTACGGTGTTCGGCGGGAACGCCCAGGTGCAACAATTGGCTGACCTGTTGGCGGATCCGCGCCACATCATCGGCGACGTAACGGTCCACCAGCCCGGTAGCGAAACGCTGTTCGCCGCCGGTCAGGCTCCAGATGAACGGCCGGTCGCGGGAGTCGTACTCGTCGATGCCGGCCTCCTGCTCGATCACTTGCGGGCCGTTCAGACCGAGTCGGGCTTCCTGGGTCACCAGCAAATAACTGCACAGCCCAGCGGCGATGGACATGCCGCCGAAGCAGCCGACGCTGCCGGCCACCACGCCGACCACCGGCTGGTATTGGCGCAGGTCGACAATCGCCGAATGAATCTCGGCAATCGCCGCCAGCCCGAGGTTGGCTTCCTGCAAACGCACGCCACCGGTTTCCAGCAGCAGCACGGCCCGGGTTGGAATGCCTTTGCGGTTGTCCTCGGCAGCCAACTCCAGCGCGCCGGCAATCTTCGCCCCGCCGACTTCACCGAGACTGCCGCCCTGGAACGCGCCTTCGATGGCGGCGATCACCACCGGCAGGCCATCGATACTGCCTTTGGCAATCACCACACCGTCGTCGCTTTGCGGCACCACGCCCTGGCGCAGCAGCCAGGGCGACATGATCCGCTGGAAGGGATCGAGCAGTTCGCGAAACGTACCGTCATCGAGCAAGGCCTTGGCCCGTTGCCGGGCGCCGAGTTCGACGAAGCTGTGCTTGTTGAGCAACGCTGCACTGTCAGTCATGGCCGATCTCCTCGAAGCCTTGTTCCAGGCGCAGACGCACCACGCCGGGAGTGGCACCGAAATCGTGGATGTCGATCGCCAGGGCCGGCGGCGTCTGGCCGTCAAACATCCGCGCAAACAGATGCTCCCAGCGTTGTTGGCTACCATTGACCGAGGTCTGCACCTGGATGGTCAGCTTGCCCGCCAGGCCAGGTTCGATCAGCACTTCCAGGTCGCCCGAGCCGACGCAGCCCACCAGCGCCCGGCCCCGTGGCGGCTGCCCGGCGGGGAATTCAAAGGATAAGGTTTCCATCAGCACGCTCCAGGGAAGAGGCCAGCGCCGCGTTCGATACGATCAAGGAACAGGCAGGCGGCGAGCAGGTCGGCGGCGCCGCCCGGCGAGGCGTTCAAGGCAATCAGTTGTTGGTCCAGCGCGTGCAACTGGCGACGTCCGCCCAGGCTGGCACTGCCGCCGGCATCGAGCACCGCTTTGGCGCCCTGTTGCATGGCCTGCAAACCCGGTTCGCCGGCGCGGTAGAGCACGCAGGTGTCGGCCAGGGTGGTCATGATCGCCAGCAAGGCATCAAGCCGAGCGTTCTGCTCACCTACCCCTGCCGCGCGGCTGCGCTTGAGTTGCGGCAGGCCGAGGCCGGTCACCGCCGGGAATGCCAGTTGCGCCTCTTCCCGGGCACCGCGCACGCCGTAGCGTTGGGCGACCTGGGCGCCATGACTCAAGGGGTTGGGTGCGTAGCGGTCGTTGAGCAGGGCCAGGCGTGCGGCGCGTAAAGTGACCTCGCTTGCAACGCTGGATTCAGGTTCCAGTGCCGCAGCGGCCACGAGCAAGCCCAAGGCCCAGATCGCGCCACGGTGGGTGTTCACGCCGCCCGTGGTGACGAGCATCGCGGCTTCGCCCTCACGGCCGATCCGTCCGAGGGCTTCGCGCAATGGCAGGCCGATCTCGCCGCAATCGAGGGCAGCTTCGGCCATTTCCTTGAAAGCGGGCCACAGCGACAACGCCGAGGCGTGCATCAGGCCCAGGTGCAAATCGGTATGAGCGCCGTTGCCGCGACGGTCCACCAGAGCGGGTTTGGGCGACAGGTCGGCTTCATCGATCAGTGCGTCCACCGCTATATCAGCCAGGCATTCAGCCAAGGAGAGTTTTTTCGGTTGCAGGTTGGAAGCGTGCATTTACCAGCTCCTGAACTTGGCGGGCGGGTTGTAGAGGCCACCGGACCACTCCACCAGGTCGGCCACGCTCTTGGCCGCAAGCAGCTCGCGGGTGGCGTCGGTCCGGCGGATACCGAGGTCTTCGGGCAAGGCGATCAACCCTTCGCGGCGCATGCGCGCGGTGTCTTTCGGGTTGTGACGCAAACCGATGGCGGTGACCCCGGCCACGGCCGCGATCATCGCCTGGCGTTCTTCCAGGGAACGGGCCTTGTACAGGTAGGCGATGCCTTCTTCGGTGAGCAAATGGGTAACGTCGTCGCCGTAGATCATGATCGGCGCCAAGGGCATGCCGGCTTTTTTCGCCACGTCCACCGCGTCGAGGGTGTCGACGAAGGTCGGTTTGCCACCCTCCTGGAACGTCTCGACCATCTGCACCACCAGCTTCTTGCCACGCTCGAGCAGCGGCGCCTCGCCGTCGCCGTGGCGCATGTCGAGCCAGGCCGGCGTGCCGTGGCGGCGACCACGGGGATCGTGGCCCATGTTCGGCGCACCGCCGAAACCGGCCAATCGCCCACGGGTCACCGTAGAGGAATGGCCGTCGCCGTCCACTTGCAGGGTGGCGCCGATGAACAGGTCCACCGCGTACTGCCCCGCCAGTTGGCAGACCATGCGGTTGGAACGCAGAGAGCCATCGCGGCCGGTGAAGAACACATCCGGTCGCGCGGCGATGTAGTTTTCCATGCCCAGTTCGGTGCCGAAGCAATGCACGCTTTCGACCCAGCCGCTTTCAATGGCCGGGATCAGCGTCGGGTGGGGATTGAGGGTCCAGTTGCGGCAGATCTTGCCCTTCAAACCGAGGGATTCGCCGTAGGTCGGCAGGATCAGTTCGATGGCGGCGGTGTTGAAACCGATGCCGTGGTTGAGGGACTGGACGTTGTGCTTTTCGTAGATCCCGCGGATCGCCATCATCGCCATCAGCACATGCACAGGCTTGATATGACGCGGGTCGCGGGTGAACAGCGGCTCGATGTAGAACGGCTTGTCGGCCACCACCACGAAATCGACCCAGGACGCCGGGATATCGACTCGCGGCAGGTCGCTGACGTCGTCCACCAACTGGTTGACCTGGACAATGACAATCCCGTCGCTGAAGGCCGCCGGCTCGATCAGCGCCGGCGTGTCTTCGGTGCTGGGGCCGGTGTAGATATTGCCGGCACGGTCAGCCATGAAGCCGGCGGAAAGAACCACGTTAGGAATCAGGTCCACCACTAGCCGGGCATAGAGTTCGATGTAGGTGTGGATCGCGCCAACTTCCAGCAGGCCGTCTTCCAGCAATTGGCTGATGCGCAGGCTCTGGGTGCCGGCGAAGGAAAAATCCAGCTTGCGGGCAATGCCGCGCTCGAACAGGTCCAGATGCTCGGACCGGCCGACACTGGGCATGATCATGTGCAAATCGTGCAACTTCGAAGGGTCGACTTTCGCCAGCGAGCGCGAGAGAAAATCCGCCTGCTTCTGGTTATTGCCCTCCAGCACCACGCGGTCGCCGGGCAGAATCAACGCTTCCAGTGCTGCAACGATCTTGTCGGTGGGCAACACCACACCGTCGGCAAGCCCCTTCACCAGCCCGAGACGCCGCTGCTTTTCGCCGCGCCGCCGCGTCCAGCGCGAGTCGGGGGATATTGTTGTTGTCATGACCACTCCACGGGTTCGCTGTCGTGGGGGTTACCTTAGGAGGGTCGTGGCAGGTGCATCAATCAAGCTGAGCGGTGGATCGTTACGGTTGGAGTAATGGTGGGGAAAATGGACCCAGCCCCAATGTGGGAGCGAGCTTGCTCGCGATGGCGGTGTGTCAGGCAATATCAGTGCTGTCTGTTCTGCCGCTATCGCGAGCAAGCTCGCTCCCACAGGGGATGGATTGGAAGTTTGCGGCGACCACCATGGGTCAACTCATACTCATCAATTGCCGGACCCGTTCGAGCAGTTCTACCGCACTCTCAATCAGTTGAGTAAGAAGCGCATCATCTTCATCCATGTAGCCTTCGTACTCGGCAAGGTTGCGCCGCTCATGGCATAGGGCGAATAGCCGGACCTGCACTTTGGTGACATCCGCCGTATGAACCAGACATTGAAAGACCAGATAACGTTTGTCCGAACGATAGCCGCTCATTCGTAGCGCCGTAAGGGCGGCGGCATGGGCGGCGTTGTACGCCAGTCGAATCGACTGGCAAACGAAAGAGACACTGTTTGCGCATCTGTCAGGCGGTCCATTGCAGAGCGCATCAAGCCCTCGCATTCCTGGCGATCCGGCGGTTCTGCTTTGAGGCTGCCGCTACGTAACAGATTTTCCAGGCTTTCTTGCTTGCCCATCCTTGGACTCCAAAGGGTCTTCACCCAGCAAGTTGATCTTGTCCTGCCGCGCTACCCGCACCACGAAGCTGTTACCCGCCGCAAATTTTGCAGCCCAGTCCTGGGGCGTGTAGAGCGTAGGGTTAAGAGGACGGCCCAGTTGCTCCTCCAGGGGCATAAGCCGCTCCATCACTTCACTGTAGTGCAGGCCTTCGCCGATCAGCATGAGATCTATGTCACTGGATGCGTTCGCCTGACCTTTGGCGATGGAGCCGTAGACGAACGCCCAACTCAACTGCCTGGAAAACGGCTCCAAGGCTTGGCGCAACGGCTCGGCTATCCCCATGGTTTTTTGAACGATGCCCAACAGTTCCGCGTAGATCGGGCAATGCACATTGGCTTGGTAATGGGTTTGATTGCCCTGACGAGTCATCAGCAAAATCCCTGAGTTTTGCAAACGCTCCAGCTCCCGCATGAGACTGCCCTTGCCGACTTGAGCCCAGCGAGCAATTTCATTGGCATAGAAGCTTTGATCCGGTTTACCGAACAACAGGCCCAGGACCCGTTGCTGAGTGGCCGTGAACAACGCATCGCTTAGAGAGAGGTGATTCATGGTAAAGGCTATAAGTCCCAAAAAGGGAACGATAGGTCCCTTTTTGGGACTTATCAAGTTGGGATTGGCACTAAACGTAGCGCCCGGACTTTTTTTGGGAGCGACAGGGGGTATGTGGTTGGGTTCGAGTTCTGTAGCAAGGGGATTTATCCCCGCTGGGCTGCGCAGCAGCCGTAACCTGAGCAGTCTGACATTCCGAGAACTCAGGCTTGGGGGCCGCTGCGCGGCCCAACGGGGATAAATCCCCTCGCCACAAGAACGCGTTCAACTTTAGCGCAGGTCGACAATGTCCAGCGCCCGATTGGCCAGCAACTCGCTGAGTTCGATCATCTGCTGGATGCCAGGGCAAAATGCCGGGGCGAACCCTCAAGGTCGAAAGCCAGCTCGTTGAGCATGACATTGGCGCAGGCGAGGGTTTCGCTGAGGTTGGCCAGGAGGCATTCGCTGTCGCTCCCACACAGGTTTTTGGTCGTTTATAAGATCAGTGTCCACCGCCAATCTTGTGGGAGCGAGCTCGCTCGCGATGGCGGTGGCTCTGCTTGCATCAATGCAGAATGTGCCGCCGCCTTCGCGGGCAAGCCCGCTCCCACATTGGAATTGAGTACACCCGGGCGAAACAGGTCGGCTATAAGGCCGCCTCGCGAGCAAGCTTTGCTCCCACAGATCCAGCCCAAACAGGTCTGATTGGTAAACACCGCCCGCAAGAGCCAGGTCGGCTATTAGGCCGCCTCGCGCCGGACGTTGATCTCGGCGCCCCGTTAACCACGCTGGCCGAATGCAGGTATTGCGTAGTGGGCATCCCGGCATGGATGCCGGGATAGCCGCGCTGGGCCATGGATGGCCCTTCGCGGCGGGCCCACGGAGCAATGCCGGAGTGAGGGCATGCCGAGCCCTAGCGAGGCACCGAGTGGTGGGGCATAAAGCGTTTTGCTTACTTTTCGCCGGGCCGCGCAGGCTTCTCAAAAGTGAGCCGCCGTCAGGGCGGAACCCTAAGTGGCCGTTACCGCAGAAATGGATATGCACCCGGTCAACGGCTATCAGGCCGCCTCGCGAGCAAGCTCACCCTACATTGGAACTTCGTATGTCTCAGGATTTGTGCCGCTGAACCAACCCCGCGGCCACCACCAACTCCTCCAACGCCAACAAATCCGGCACTTTCGCCACATGTTCCCCCACCTGCACCGCCGCCTGTTCCAACCCACACAGCGGCACGTCGACGTAGCTCAGTTGGGTGTCGAGCTTGTAGGAGCGCGGGATGCCCTGCACCAACAGCGCAATGAACCTCAGCTCCGGCCGTCCGCCCAGGGCGTTGAGGACGACGATGCGCACTCGCTCGCCGATCACGGTTTTCTGACCGCAGGCCGATTCGAAGCTCAGCAGCGGGATTTGCCGTTCGCGCCAGCTCACCCAGCCGAGAAACCACGGTGGGGTGTCCATGTCGAAGGCGCTGCTCTGATAGTCGATCAGTTCGGCCACGGCCACGTTGGGCAGCACCAGGTGCCGGTCAGCCAGGGGCAGCAGCAACCCGGTGAGGTGGTGGGTGCGATGTTCATGCATGGGTCTTGCTCCAGTGGGCGATGCTGTCGAGCAGCACCGATTCCTGGTACGGCTTGCCCAGGTAATCATTGACGCCGATGGCCATGGCCCGGTCGCGGTGTTTCTGGCCGGTGCGGGAAGTGATCATGATGATCGGCAGGTGCGCCAGGCGCGGGTCGTTGCGCACTTGCGTGGCCACTTCGAAGCCGTCCATGCGCGGCATTTCGATGTCCAGCAGCATCAGGTCCGGGGCGTGTTCGGCCAGCAGCGCCATGGCATCCACGCCGTCCTTGGCGGTGAGGACGTGCATGCCATGGCGCTCCAACAGGCGGCTGGTGACTTTGCGCACTGTCACCGAATCGTCCACCACCAGCACCAGCAACGGCCGCTGGTGTTCACCCTCGCCTTCGGTCGTCGGGCGGCGCGGCGCGTGGCTGGGCATGGCGCGGATCGGCGCCAGCAGGTCGAGGATCAATACCACCCGGCCGTCCCCCAGGATGGTCGCCCCGGACAGGCCTTGCACCGCCGAGAACTGCGGGCCGAGGCTCTTGACCACGATTTCCCGGGTCCCGGCGGTGGCGTCCACCTGCACCGCGATATGCCGCTCGTTGCACTGCATCAGCAGCACCGGCAAGGGTTGGCTCTGGCCCAGCAGTTTCGGGCGGGCGCCGGTTTTCAGCAGCTCACCCAGGTAGCACAGTTCATAACGCTGCCCGGCGTAGGTATAGGTCGGCGGATCGATCTGGTAATAGCCGTCCAGCTCGGCCGGCAATACCCGGACGATGCTTTCGATGGTGTTCAGCGGAATCGCGTACTGGTCGTCGTGACACTGCACCATCAGTGCCCGGTTGACCGCCACGGTAAACGGCAGGCGGATGCGGAAATGCACACCCTTCCCCGGCGTGGAGTCGATGACCATGCTGCCGCCCAGTTGCCGCACTTCTTCATGGACCACGTCCATGCCGACACCACGCCCGGAGATCTGGGTGATTTTTTCGGCTGTGGAAAAACCCGGCTGCAGGATGAACTGCAGCACGTCGCGGTCATTCATGTCGCTGTCCGGTGCCAGCAAGCCACGCTTGATCGCCTTGCGCCGCACTGCGTCCAGCGGGACCCCGGCACCGTCGTCGCGGATGTCGAAAATGATGTCGCCACCTTCCCGGGACAGGTCGAGGCTGATGCGTCCCCGGGCCGGCTTGCCAGCGGCGATGCGCACGTCGGCCGGTTCCAGGCCGTGGTCGACGGCGTTGCGCAGCATGTGTTCCAGCGGCGCGGCCATGCGTTCGAGCACGTTGCGGTCCATCTCGCCTTCGGCATTGTCGACCACGAACTCCACGTCCTTGCCCAGTTCCTGCGCCACTTGCCGCACGATGCGCTTGAGGCGCGGCAACATGCGCTCGAACGGCACCATGCGCGTACGCATCAGGCCTTCCTGCAGTTCAGTATTGATGCGTCCCTGCTGTTGCAGCAGGTTCTCTGCATCGTGATTGCTGCGGTCGAGGGTTTCCTTGAGGTCGAGCAGGTCCGAGGCGGATTCGAACAGTGCCCGGGACAACTGCTGCAACTGGGAATGGCGATCCATTTCCAGCGGGTCGAATTCTTCATAGCCCAGGCGCTCGGCCTCCACCTGCTGGCGACTGAGAATCCGCCCCTGGGTTTCGGTATCCAGGCGGCGCAACTGGTCTCGCATCCGTTCGATGGTGGTTTCCATCTCGCCCAACGCCACCCGCGCATCGTTGACCTGCTGTTCGATGCGTCCGCGGAAGATCGACGTTTCCCCGGCCAGGTTCACCAGGTCATCAAGCAATTCGGCGGAAACCTTGACCATGTCCGCACCGTCGCTCGGTGCGGCGGGCTCGGTTTTGCCGGGCGCGGGCGTCGGGGCCGCAGGTGGAGCAGGCGCCGGTTCCGGGGCAGCGACAGCTGGGGGTGTCTCGCGCGCCTGCGGATGATTCACCGCCTGGATCTGCGCGATCAGCCGGTCCGCCAACGGGCACGGCTGGCCAGCGCGCACGGCGTCGAGCATCTGGGCGATTCGGTCATGGCTGCTTTGCAACAAACTGAACAGCGCCGGGGTCGGCTGAAGCAGGCCCGCCGCCAACCCCTCATAAAGGTTTTCCAGCTCATGGGCCAGGTCGCCGATGGGCACGATTTCCACCATCCGCGCGCCACCCTTGAGGGTGTGCAAATCCCGCAACAGGGTTTCCACGGCCTGGCGGTTCGACGGTTCTTCCTGCCAACGCAGCAGCGCCGCACCAGAGCTGTCGAGGATGTCGAAACCTTCTTCGAGGAAGATCTCCAGCAGTTCGGGATCATGCCCGGCCGCATCGGCCTGGGCCGTCCCGTTCGCCTCCGTTGTGTTCGTCTTGTCCTGACGGAACCGGCGAATGGCGTCGATCAATGCAACGGGATCGCCCAACGGCTGGCCTTGCTGCAACTGCCCGAGCAACAGGTCGAGGCGTTCATGGCTGCTGTTGAGCAGTTGCGCCAGTTCCTCGCTATGGCTGTAGCGGCGGTCCACCAGCCCTTCATAAAGGTTTTCCAGCTCCTGGGCCAGATCGCTCACCGGCCGCACGGCCGCCATCTTCGCGCCGCCCTTGAGGGTGTGCAGGTCACGTTGCAACGAGGACAGCGGCGCGCCATTTTCCGGGTCGGCCAGCCAGCGTTGCAGGGCCTGGGCGGCGCTTTCGAGGATGTCCTGGGCTTCTTCGAGAAAGATCGAGGCAATGTCGTCATCCACCGAGGTCTCGGCGGGGACGCTGCGTTCGAGTTCAGCCGTCGCATTGCCCAGTTCGCGGATGCTCAAGGTGCGGCTGCCGTCGCTGCGGATCAGGCCGGTGGCCGATGGGTCGAGACTGGTCTCGAGCAGGTTGCGCAGGGCCTGCACCCGTTCGGGTTGCGCCTGCACATGTTGCCCGGCCGCCAGCTCATCGAGCATGTCGATCAGGGCTTCATGGGCGCGCTGTGCTTCCTGGAAAAACCTGTCGCTGACCGTCAGGCTGCTTTCTTCCACCGCGCCGTAGAGGTCAAGCAGGGCTTCGCAGAGTTCGTCCACCGGGTGCAGGTCAGCCAGGTGTGCGCCTTCACCGAGGGTGGTCAGCTCATCCAGCAGCGCACTCAGTTCCTGGCCTTCGCCCGGGTGCTGCTGCCAACGCTGCAACAGGCTCTCGGCGTCCAGCAGGATGTCCATGCCCTGGGCCAGGAAGTTGTTGATCAGTTGGGGGTCGCGCTTGGTCCGCAGCCCTTTGTTGGGTGCGCTGAGGGCCGCTTGCAGACGTTCGGCCAACAGGGCCTGGGCGCGCTGGATCAGCTCCTCGGCGCCGGGGATTGGCGCCAGCGGCGCGCTGTGCAACTGACGCAGGCCCAGGCGTAGCAAGCCTCCGGCCTCCAACAGCAGTTCGACCTCATCCAGGTCGAGGGCGATCAGGTGTGCCTTGTATTCCCGGGCCAGCTCGTCCAGCGCACCGGCCAGCTCAGCGATCGGCAGCACACCGGCCATGGATGCGCTGCCCTTGAGGGTGTGCAAGGCCCGCTGCAGTTCGTCGCTGGCCTGTAACGGCAGGTGGTCGGCGGCCTGGTCGAGAAAGCGATTGAGGCTGGTGAGGTGGCCCTGGGCTTCGTTGTCGAAGATCTTCAGCAGCAGCGGATCGAGAGCCGCCACGTCCTGTACATCTTCGTCTTCTTCCTCGCGCCCCCTGGCAAGCGCATGGGCGCGAACGGCCAGGCGGTCGACATCGTCACGCTGGCGCTGGCGATGGGCGGCGAATTCGTTCACCAGGTCGGGTAGCAACTGCACCGTTTCGTCGATCAACTGCCGGACCGACGCATCGGGTTCGACGCTGCGTTCCAGCACCCGGTTGAGCAGGTTTTCCACGGCCCAGGCCAGCTCACCCAGCACCAGTGCCCGGACCATCCGGCCGCTGCCCTTGAGGGTATGGAAGGCCCGGCGCAGTTCACTCAAGGCCCCCTGGTCGTCAGGGTGAGCCGTCCAGCGCGGCAGGTACTCGCGCAAGACATCCAGCACTTCGCCGGTTTCCTCGAGGAAGACCTCGCGCAACTCATCGTCCACCGGATGCTCATCCACCGGCGGCGGCAGCAGGCTGCCTGGGGTGTTCCTGGCGGGTGGATTGACCGCCGAGACCGGACTGGCCAGCACTTGGGCCAGGGACTGCACGGTCTGAGGGTCATCCAGCTCCTGCAAGTCCTGCATCAGTTGGGCTTCGTTGGGGCTCAGCACATCGTCAAGCAAGGGCACACGGGCTTCGTCGGGGAAATAACCGAGCGCGGCCAGGCTCCGCTCCACCACATCCAGCAAGGGTTCGCCGGGGGTTTCCGGGTCTTCGCTCAAACGCTCCAGGTAGTATTCGAGGCCGGTGATCACGTCGGCCAGGTGGTCAAGTTCTTCCCAACCCGGCTGGGCGTGCTCCAGTAACAGATGCTCGCGGATGAAACCGTTGCAGGCCTCCACCAGGCTGGCGGCACGGCTCAGGGGGATCATCGCCAGCGCGCCACGGACCTGGGTCAGCAGCGCCGGCAAGGCCTGCAGTTGCTCGCTGTTCCAGTCGGCGTCGATGTAGTCGACGATCATGTCCTTGGCCTGTTGCAGGCAGGTGTGGGCCTCTTTGATGACGATCTGGTGGATCTGGGTCAGGTCGGTGGTGGGCAGGTGGGTGTCTTCGCGGCTCTCGGGCTCGACGGTGCCAACCATGCCGGCCAGGGTCGCCTCGACGTAGAGCAAGGCCCCGGCGACGTCCATGAGGGTCGCGTCATCCGGCTCGCACTGCCCCTGGGCGAGGCTCAGCACCACCGCCAGTTGATCGATGATGACCTTGCGCGGCTGGCCGAAACCGAGCACCGCCAGGGTGTCGGCGATCTGCCGCAGGGGCGCCAGCAGGCTGTCCAGCTCCGAAGCGTGCTGACGGTCGCTGCGCACGAACAGGTCGAGGCGCTCCTTGACCCGCACCAGCTCTTCGCAGAGCGCGGCGAGTACCGAGCGCATGGCATCGCGGTCGGGCCCGGCCAGGCGCGCCCGCTCTTCGTCGACCATGGCGCTGTCAGGCAGCGCGTCGTCCAGTGAGTAGCGTTCTTTCATGATCTGCATCTGCCCGCTGGGTTGTTCGGCCTTGGCAATATAGAACAACAAGCTCTTGAGCAGGTGTGGCGGTGCCGGTTGATTGATGCCGGGCATGCCTTGGTCCAGCAGGCGCTTGAGCTCCTTGTCGGCTTCCTTGAACAGGCTGCGCAACGCCGGGCTGTTGGCGATGCGCCCCTCGCGCATGCCCTCGACCAACGCCGAAGCCACCTGCCACAGGGCATTGAGCGGTGCCCCGGCGCACAAGCCCTCCAGGCGCAGGAAGACTTTGGCCAGGTAACCGAGGTGGGTGGTGTCATCCTGCTCACGCAGCAGGCCGACCAGGGCCACTTGCAGGGTCTGGCGCAACTTGCGCAAGGTGCTTGGCAGGTCCGCCGGCTCTAGGCGTTTCAAGGCCTCGTCGCTGAGCGGCGCGATATCCGGCAGCTCGGGGCTGAACAGGCTGGTCTCCGACAACAGGCTCTCGCCTCGGGCGCTGCGCAAATCGTTGATCAGCGGCAGCACCACCAGCGGCAGGTCGCGACGGGCGCTTTGGATACGGTCCAGGTAAATCGGCAACTGCCCCAAGGCCTGGCTCAACAGGCTGATGGCTTCGTCGCGATGAGCGATGCGGTTGTCCTGCAGGGCAGCGCACAGCTGCTCCATCTCCTCGGCCAGCAACGCCGCGCCGTAGAACTCGACCATCTGCAAGCCGCCGTGGACCTGGTGAATGCAAGCCAGGCATTGCCCGAGGGCATCCGACGCCTGCGGATCGTCCACCAGGCGGTTGAGGGCCAGATGGGCCTGCTTCAGCGTTTCGGCAATCTCGCCCTTGACCCATTCCAGGGCCACATAGTCGTGCCGATCACCCATAACCACTCCAAATCAAAAGTCGTATGCCAAGGGTAAAAGTCAAACCCTGTGGCGAGGGAGCTTGCTCCCGCTTGAGCGCGCAGCGCTCACAAAATCCCTGGGGGCCGCTGCGCAGCCCAGCGGGAGCAAGCTCCCTCGCCACAAAAGCTTCCTCGCCACATAACCCTTCTCACTATGCATATCCGCCCAGTCACACTTTGTCTTCATCCGCCACAGGCCCGGCCGGCAAGGTAAAACCCGACACCGAGCGGCGCAGCTGGCTGGCCATTTTCGCCAGGTTGCCAATGCTTTCGGCGGTAGCGGTAGAGCCGGATGAGGTCTGTGTGGTGATCTGCTGGATCACGTTCATGGTCAACGAAATCTGCCCCGCCGAGGTGGTCTGTTGCTGGGCCGCGTTGGAAATGCTCTGGATCAGCGCCGCCAGGGTCTTGGACACGCCTTCGATTTCTTCCAGGGCGACGCCGGCATCCTGGGCCAGTCGAGCACCGCGCACCACTTCGGAGGTGGTCTGCTCCATGGAAATCACCGCTTCGTTGGTGTCCGCCTGGATCGCCCGCACCAGGGTCTCGATTTGCCGGGTCGCCGCCGAAGAGCGCTCCGCCAACCGCTGCACTTCATCGGCCACCACCGCGAACCCGCGCCCGGCATCACCGGCCATGGACGCCTGGATGGCGGCGTTGAGGGCCAGAATGTTGGTCTGGTCGGCGATGTCGTCGATCAGGCTGACAATGTCGCCAATTTCCTGGGACGACTCGCCCAGGCGCTTGATGCGCTTGGCGGTGTCCTGGATCTGCTCGCGAATGTTGTCCATGCCATGAATGGTGTTGTGCACCACCTCGTTGCCCTTGTTGGCAATTTCCACCGAACGCTCGGCCACCGCCGAAGACTCGGCGGCATTGGCCGAAACCTGGTCGATGGACTGGGCCATTTCATTGATTGAAGTCGAAGCTTCGCTGATCTGCTGGGCCTGGTGCTCGGAAGCCTGGGCCAGGTGCATCGCCGTGGCCTGGGTTTCCTGCACGGCGGCGGCGACCTGGCCGGCGGTGAGGTTGATGGTGGCGACCAGATCGCGCAGTTGATCCACCGAGTAATTGATGGAATCGGCGATGGTGCCGGTGAAGTCTTCGGTCACCGAGGCGGTGACGGTCAAGTCGCCGTCGGCCAGGTCTTCGATTTCGTCCAGCAAACGCATGATCGCGTTCTGGTTACGCTCGTTCTTTTCCGCCGTTTCCCGCAGTTGGCGGTTGGTTTCGCGAACCATCACCAGCCCGATCAGGATGATCGACATCAGCGCCAGCAGGCCCAGCACATAGCCGCCGATGCTGTTGACGGCGCGCCCACCGGCCAGGTTCTCGAAGGCCGTGGCCAGGTGCGAGGCCTCGTCGAGCAGGGTTTGCGACAGGTTGAAGATGTTGCCGGCCGATTCGCGGACCTTGAACAGCTCCGGGGAGGTTTCGAGGATTTCGTCCACCGAACCCGAGACAAACTCGAACAGCTCGCTGATTTCGGCCAGGCGTGCCCGGGCGTCGCGGTCCTGGACCTGGGAGATCTTCAAGGCCGGGTCACCTTGCAGCATGCCATTGAGCACCTGGCCGAAACGCGCGGCGTCGCGGCCAAAGGTGTCGGCGGCCTGGCTGGCGTTCTCGTCCCCGGCCAGCACGGTGTTCACCGCGCCGAGAATCCGCTCGGCCAGCAGCGACTGACGCTGGGCCATGGCCACCTGGGCGGCGGGCGCGCCGCGCTGCAGCAAAATCTCGACGACTTTTTCGTATTCGACCTGCAACTGCGGCACGGTTTCAGCCAGGGTTGCCGCCACCTGATGCAGCGATAACACGGTCTGCTCGCTGGAGAGGATGGCGTCGGTGTTCTGCAGCAGGCGCTCCCAGTCCAACTGCACGGCGCGCATCTGCGGACGCAGGGTGGCGGGGGCCGGCGGCAGGCCGGTCACCGGGTCGCCCTGCTTCAGGTAGCCCCAGCGCTGGGCAAAGTCATTGCGCGCATCGCTCAGCAACTTGAACGCCGCAGCCTTGCCGGCGGCCGCTTCGGTGGCGTTCTTGGCGATACGCTGGGACAACACCCGCAGTTCACCGGCGTGGCCAATGTACTGCTTGTCGTAGGTGGACTGGGTGTTGAGGTAAGCGAAGTTGGCGAACAGCAGCATGATGAAGACAATCAACGCGACGAACAGCACGATGATCTGCGAACGACTGCGCGACGCTTCCAGTGGCTTGCCTGTTTTTGCTTTGATCATCGGTCCTCGCCTGTGCTGCCCAATCCAACTCACTGCTTTATTCAGTGGGGCCACTGCATTGCTAACCTGTCAGACCGAGTCGCCGCCTTCGCGAGCAAGCCCGCTCCCACATTGGATTACTGTGAACTCCAACCTTGTGAGCACCACAGATACAATGTGGGAGCGGGCTTGCTCGCGAAGAGGCCAGCCCGTTCACTCGAGCTTTTTCGTCAAACAGCCACATCCATGAACCCCGGTGATCGCGTCAACGCAAACGGGCTGAACACCTGCCACTGTCGCTCGCCGCGAAACCGCCCCTTGACGAACGCCGACTCCGGGCCGCCAAGGGCGTCCACCGGTGTAGGCTCCAGGCTGTCCTGGGCGAAATGTTGCAACCCGAGGACCTCGTCCACCAGCAACCCGGTGAACACCTCGTCGTGATCCACCACCAGTACCCGGCGCTGTTTGCGCACGGTCGACAGCTCGTGACCGAAGAAACCGCTCAGGTCCATCAACGGCAACAATCGCCCACGCAGGTTAGCCACGCCACGCACCCATGGCTTGACCCCGGGCAAATGCGTGTAACGCGGCTCATGCAGCACTTCGCTGACTTCCCCCATGGGCGCCACGTACCAGTGTTCGCCCAGGCGAAAACCGATGCCGCTCCAACCGGCGCGATGGGTCGGCTGGGATGGCAGGTCGGCCCCCAGCAACCGGCAGCGCCGATCGATCTGCAGCAGCAGCTCGAAGGCGGTCAGGGATGGGCTCATGGCCGCGCCATCAACCCGCCAGCACTTTGTTCAGGGTCGCGATCAGGGTTTCTTCGTCCACCGGTTTGGTCAGGTAGTCCTTCGCGCCTTGGCGCGTGCCCCAGACCTTGTCGGTTTCCTGGTCCTTGGTGGTGATGATGATCACCGGGATGTGGCCGGTGTCCGGGTCCTTGGTCAACTGGCGCGTGGCCTGGAAACCGTTGAGGCCGGGCATGACGATGTCCATCAACACGGCATCGGGTCGTTCCTGGCGGGCCAGGGCCACACCGTCGGCGCCGTTTTCAGCCTTCAGGACCTCGTGGCCGTGCTTTTCCAGCATGCCGGTCAGTTTGTACATTTCGGTCGGCGAATCATCGACGATCAGGATACGTGCCATGGTGTTCCCCATTTTTTTTGTTGACCCCAGGCCCGTTGGCCGAGCGTCATTAATGTGCCTGGTGCGGCTGGACAGCGGCAAAGCCCGGGACATGGGCCTGTATCGCACCCAGCAGTTCTTCCTTGCTGAACGGCTTGGTCAAAAACTGATCGGAGCCGACGATGCGCCCCTTGGCCTTGTCGAACAGCCCGTCCCGGGACGACAGCATGATCACCGGTGTCGCCTTGAACGCGCTGTTGTTCTTGATCAGGGCGCAGGTCTGGTAACCGTCCAGGCGCGGCATCATGATGTCGACAAAGATAATGCCCGGATGATGATCGGCAATCTTGGCCAGGGCATCGAAGCCGTCGACGGCCGTGATCACCTCGCACCCCACGTTGCGCAGCAAGGTTTCGGCGGTGCGGCGGATGGTCTTCGAATCGTCGATGACCATGACCTTCAAGGCGCTGGGTTGCTGCTGCGTAAGATGCTCTGCCATTGCCACTGCGGACCGGTTTTTAACGCTTAAGAGTGAACGACAGCGCAAACCCTTGATGTTCAAGGCCCGCACGTCACATGGCAGCCTTTTTAGCACAGTCTCCATCGCCGATCTATCGGCCACTCGGCGCGGTGGTTTTTCCTTGACCGCCAATCTTCCGGGCGCCACTCTGACGCCACTTTTTCACGCCATTTGTGCCCATCAAATTTTCGAGGAACCAAGCCATGAGCGTACGCGTCGGCATTGTCATGGACCCTATCGCCAGCATTTCCTATAAAAAGGATAGCTCGCTGGCCATGCTGCTGGCCGCTCAAAAGCGCGGCTGGGAACTGTTCTATATGGAGCAGCGCGACCTCTACCAGGCCGAAGGCCAGGCGCGGGCGCGGATGAAGCCCCTGAAAGTCTTCGCCAACCCCGAGAAATGGTTTGAGCTGGGCGATGAAAGCGATGCACTGCTGAGTGACCTGGACGTGATCCTGATGCGCAAGGATCCGCCGTTCGACATGGAGTTCGTGTACTCCACCTACCTGCTGGAGCAGGCGGAAAACGCTGGGGTACTGGTGGTCAACAAGCCCCAGAGCCTGCGCGACTGCAACGAAAAACTGTTCGCCACGCTGTTCCCGCAGTGCACGCCGCCGACCATCGTCAGCCGTCGCCCGGACGTGTTGCGCGAATTCGCCGACCATCACGGCGATGTGATCCTCAAGCCCCTGGACGGCATGGGCGGCTCCTCGATTTTCCGTCACACCGCTGGTCACCCGAACCTGTCCGTGATCCTGGAAACCCTGACCTTGCACGGCAAGCAGCAGATCATGATCCAGGGTTACCTGCCGGCCATCATCGATGGCGACAAGCGCATCCTGATGATCGACGGTGAACCGGTGGATTATTGCCTGGCGCGCATCCCGGCCGCCGGCGAAACCCGTGGCAACCTGGCGGCCGGCGGTCGTGGCGAAGCCCGTCCGTTGACCGAGAAGGACCGCTGGATCGCGGCCCAGGTCGGCCCGACCCTGCGCGAGAAAGGCCTGCTGTTCGTGGGCCTGGACGTGATCGGCGAGCACCTGACGGAAATCAACGTCACCAGCCCGACCTGCATCCGCGAGATCGACAACGCGTTTGGCACCGACATCGGCGGGATGCTGATGGAGGCGATAGAGAAGCAGCTGCAAGCGATAAGCTTCAAGCGGCAAGTTTGATACGGGCGACGTACAGCTTGTCGCTTGCAGCTTGAAGCTTGCAGCTAAAAACCAACATTGCGTTATCATGCCGGGCCTGAAAAACGCGATGTTGGTTTTGCTGCCATGACACTCCCGTCCGATCTGCCCCAAGAGCTCGCCCATCGTGGCGTGCGCCCGGCCGATCGCCTCGGTTTTACCCTGTTCCTGGCGGCGTTGATCCACCTGGCCTTGCTGCTGGGCGTCGGGTTTGCCACGGTCGAGCCGAAACAGATCAGCCAGACCCTGGAAATCACCCTGGCCACCTTCAAGAGCGAGACCAAGCCCAAGAAGGCCGATTTCCTGGCCCAGGACAACCAGCAAGGCAGTGGCACCCTGGAAAAGAAGGCGATTCCCAAGACCACCGAAATCGCACCGTTCCAGGACAATACGGTACAGAAAGTCACCCCGCCGCCGGCCGCCAAGCCCGAAGTGCAGGAAACGGCGCCCAAGGCAGCCGTGACCACCGTGGCGCCAAAACCGAAGAAAGCGCCGGTCAAGGAAGAGGTCAAGCCCGACCCCAAGCCCAAGGCCCCGGCGCCCACTTTCGACAGTTCCCAGCTGTCCAGCGACATCGCCAGCCTGGAAGCCGAACTGGCCCAGGAGCAACAGCTGTATGCCAAACGCCCGCGCATCCACCGTCTGAGCGCCGCCTCGACCATGCGCGACAAGGGCGCCTGGTACAAGGACGAGTGGCGCAAGAAGGTCGAGCGCATCGGCAACCTCAACTACCCCGACGAAGCCCGGCGCAAACAGATCTACGGCAACCTGCGGCTAATGGTCTCGATCAACCGCGACGGCTCGTTGTATGAAGTGCTGGTGCTGGAGTCCTCCGGCCAGCCACTGCTGGACCAGGCCGCCCAGCGGATCGTGCGCCTGGCTGCGCCGTTCGCGCCGTTTACCGGGGATTTGTCGGACATCGACCGGCTGGAAATCATCCGCACCTGGAAGTTTGCCCGTGGCGATAGGCTTTCGAGCAATTGATCACGGGTTTGTGCCGGACATAACCTCGGCGCCCGCCGCAGATCCCTTGTGGGAGCGGGCTTGCCCGCGAAGACGGCGGTCCTGCCGCAAGAGATTTATCGGTTGCACGGGCCCCTTCGCGAGCAAGCCCGCTCCCACACTTGATCGGTGTCGCCAGCCAGATCGGGGCATTTCCTGCACATCCCCAGCTTGTCAGTTCGCCCCTCGGCCGCCA
Organism: Pseudomonas brassicacearum; assembly: GCF_000585995.1. Taxonomy (NCBI): domain Bacteria; kingdom Pseudomonadati; phylum Pseudomonadota; class Gammaproteobacteria; order Pseudomonadales; family Pseudomonadaceae; genus Pseudomonas; species Pseudomonas brassicacearum. The sequence goes on from NZ_CP007410.1 coordinate 6,238,803, forward strand.
CACTAGCGCCTATGAAAAACGTCAGCCCCACCTACCTCAAGCATCACTTCCTGATCGCCATGCCGCACATGGCTGATCCGCACTTTGCCCATACCTTGACCTACATCGTCGAGCACACGGCCAATGGCGCCATGGGGCTGGTGATCAATCGCCCGCAGGAACTGAACCTGGCGGACATTCTTGAGCAGTTGCGTCCCGACATCGAACCGCCAATCCTGTGCCAGCGCGTGCCGATTTTCATCGGTGGCCCGGTGCAGACCGATCGCGGCTTCGTGCTCCATCCGTCGGGGCCGACCTACCAGGCCACCGTGGACCTGAATGGCGTGTCGCTGTCCACGTCCCAGGACGTGCTGTTCGCCATCGCCGACGGTGTAGGCCCGGAAAAAAGCCTGATCGCCCTCGGCTATGCCGGTTGGGAAGCCGGGCAACTGGAAGCTGAGCTGGCCGACAATGCCTGGCTGACCTGCCCGTTCGACGCTGACATCCTGTTCAACACCAGCAGCGAACTGCGCCTGGAAGCGGCGGCCAGTCGGCTGGGGGTCAACCTCAGCCTGCTCACCAGCCAGGCGGGACACGCCTGATGGCCCTGCGCTTGCTGCTGGGTTTCGACTACGGCACCAAACAGATCGGCGTCGCGGTGGGCCAGGTCATCACCGGCCAGGCCCGCGAGCTGTGTACATTGAAGGCGCAGAACGGCATTCCCGACTGGAATCAGGTCGAAGCGCTGATCAAGGAATGGAAACCCGACGCCGTGGTGGTCGGCCTGCCGCTGAACATGGACGGCACGCCCAGCGACATGTGCCTGCGCGCCGAAAAGTTCGCCCGCCGGCTCAATGGCCGCTACAACCTGCCCTTCTATACCCATGACGAGCGCCTGACCACCTTCGAGGCCAAGGGCGAGCGCCTGGTGCGCGGCGGGCAGAAAGGCAGTTACCGCGACAACCCGGTGGACGCCATCGCCGCCGCCCTGCTGTTGCAAGGCTGGCTCGATGCCAACGCCGCCTTGTTTGAAACCTGATTTTTGAAAGCGCCGCCAAGGCGCTTTCTTTTAGCGATAAGCCGCGCCACTCACCACCGGCCCGGGAACCTGAAGGAGCCAGCATGAGCCTGCCCAATCCTGCCGAACTGATCAGCCAGATGGCGATTCGTCTCACGGCACACCTGGAACAACGCGGCATCAGCGAACCGCGCTACATCGGTATTCGCACCGGCGGCGTCTGGGTCGCCCAGGCCTTGCTCGAACAACTGGGCAATCCATCGCCGCTGGGCACATTGGACGTGTCTTTCTACCGCGACGACTTCAGCCAGAACGGCCTGCACCCGCAAGTACGCCCCTCGGCCCTGCCATTCGAGATCGAGGGCCAGCACCTGGTCTTGATCGACGACGTGCTGATGAGCGGCCGGACCATCCGCGCCGCCATGAACGAACTGTTCGACTACGGCCGACCGGCCAGCGTGACGCTGGTGTGCCTGCTGGACCTGGACGCCGCCGAGCTGCCGATCCGCCCGAACGTGGTCGGCGCGACGCTGACGCTGGCCACCCATGAGCGAGTCAAGCTCTCCGGCCCGTCGCCGCTGCAACTCGAACTGCAAGACCTTGCCCTTTAACTGCCCTTGTAAGAGTCCATCGCGATGACGCCTCTCGAAACCAAGCGCCCGCTGCAGCTCAACGATCAGGGCCAGCTGCGGCACTTCCTGTCCCTCGACGGCCTGCGCCGCGAGCTGCTGACGGAAATCCTCGACACCGCCGACTCGTTCCTCGAGGTCGGCGCCCGGGCGGTGAAGAAAGTCCCGTTGCTGCGCGGCAAGACCGTGTGCAACGTGTTCTTCGAAAACTCCACCCGCACCCGCACCACCTTCGAACTGGCGGCCCAGCGGCTGTCGGCGGACGTGATCACTCTCAACGTGTCCACGTCCTCGGCGAGCAAGGGTGAAACCCTGCTCGACACTCTGCGCAACCTCGAAGCCATGGCCGCCGACATGTTTGTCGTGCGCCACGGTGATTCCGGCGCCGCGCACTTCATTGCCGAACATGTGTGCCCGCAGGTGGCGATCATCAACGGCGGCGACGGCCGTCACGCCCACCCGACCCAGGGCATGCTGGACATGCTGACCATCCGTCGGCACAAGGGCAGCTTCGAGAACCTGTCGGTGGCCATCGTCGGCGACATCCTGCACTCGCGCGTGGCCCGTTCGAACATGCTGGCCCTCAAGACCCTTGGTTGCCCGGACATCCGCGTGATCGCACCGAAGACCCTGCTGCCCATCGGCGTCGAGCAATACGGCGTGAAGGTTTACACCGACATGACCGAAGGCCTCAAGGATGTGGACGTGGTGATCATGCTGCGCCTGCAACGCGAGCGCATGACCGGCGGCCTGCTGCCCAGCGAAGGCGAGTTCTACCGCCTGTTCGGCCTGACCACCGCTCGCCTGGCCGGGGCCAAGCCGGACGCTATCGTCATGCACCCGGGGCCGATCAACCGCGGCGTGGAGATCGAATCGGCAGTGGCCGATGGCCCGCACTCGGTGATCCTCAACCAGGTGACCTACGGCATCGCCATCCGCATGGCCGTGCTGTCCATGGCCATGAGCGGGCAAACGGCCCAGCGCCAATTCGACCAGGAGAACGCCCAGTGAAGCTCAGCATTCTCGGCGCACGCGTGATCGATCCAGCCAGTGGCCTGGATCAAGTGACTGATATCCATATCGATGCCTGCAAGATCGTCGCCCTGGGCGCCGCGCCCACTGGTTTCGTGGCGGCTGAAATCCTCGACGCCCATGGCCTGGTGGCCGCCCCTGGCCTGGTGGACCTGAACGTCGCCCTGCGCGAACCCGGCTACAGCCGTAAAGGCAGCATCGTCAGCGAAACCCGGGCCGCCGCCGCTGGTGGCGTGACCAGCCTGTGCTGTCCGCCACAGACCAAACCGGTACTGGACACCTCGGCCGTGGCCGAACTGATCCTCGACCGCGCCCGCGAAGCCGGCAACACCAAGGTCTTCCCGATCGGTGCGTTGAGCAAGGGCCTCGACGGCGAGCAACTGGCCGAGCTCATCGCGTTGCGCGACGCCGGTTGCGTGGCGTTCGGCAACGGCCTGAACAGTTTCCGCAACACTCGCACCCTGTGCCGCGCCCTGGAATACGCGGCGACTTTCGGCTTGACGGTGATCTTCAACTCGCAGGATCACGACCTGGCCGAAGGCGGCCTGGCCCACGAAGGTCCGACCGCGAGTTTCCTCGGCCTGCCGGGCATTCCAGAGACCGCCGAGACCGTGGCCCTGGCCCGGGACCTGCTGTTGGTGGAGCAAAGCGGCGTACGCGCGCACTTCAGCCAACTGACCAGCGCTCGCGGCGCGGCGCTGATCGCCCAGGCGCAGGCCCGCGGCCTGCCGGTCACCGCCGATGTGGCGCTGTACCAGCTGATCCTGACCGATGAAGCGCTGATCGACTTCAACAGCGTTTATCACGTCCAGCCGCCGCTGCGCACCCGCGCCGACCGCGATGGCTTGCGCGAGGCGGTGAAATCCGGGGTGATCTCGGCCATTTCCAGCCATCACCAACCCCATGAGCGCGATGCCAAGCTGGCACCGTTCGGCGCCACCGAGCCGGGCATCAGCAGCGTCGAACTGCTGCTGCCGCTGGCCCTGACCCTGGTGGAAGACGGTTTGCTGGACCTGCCGACCCTGCTGGCACGCCTGAGCGCCGGCCCGGCCCAGGCACTGCAATTGCCGGCTGGGAAGCTGGCGGTGGGCGCAGCGGCGGACCTGGTGCTGTTCGACCCCACCGCCTCCACCGTGGCGGGGGAAACCTGGCGCTCCAAAGGCGACAACTGCCCGTTCCTGGGCCACAGCTTGCCGGGTGTGGTGCGTTATACCTTGATGGATGGGCGGATAACCCACCAGGCCTGACACCGAGTCGCCCTTTATCGCGAGCAAGCTCGCTCCCACATTGGGTTTGAGGTGTTCACAAATAATGTGCTCACTGAAAATCCCTGTGGGAGCGAGCTTGCTCGCGATAAAGGGCGACTCGGTCTAGCCGACTTAGTGAAAAGCCCCCCGCTTCTGCGCATTGCGAATCGAGACCTGGTCGTTCAACGTCCAGAAGTCATACAGCACCCCCAGGAAGAACACCCCGCCGGTCAGCAGGTAAATGATCCCGCTGAGCCATTTGCCCTGATACATGCGGTGTACGCCCAACACGCCGAGAAACGTCAGCAGGATCCACGCCACGGTGTATTCGATAGGCCCAGGGGTAAACCGCAGGTCCGCTTCGCGATCCATGGCCGGGATCAGGAACAGGTCGATCAGCCAGCCGATGCCCAACAGGCCAAAGGTGAAGAACCAGATCGTGCCGGTGACCGGTTTGCCGTAATAGAAGCGGTGGGCGCCAGTGAAGCCGAAAATCCACAGCAGATAGCCAATGACTTTGCTGTGGGTATCCCGGATAGCGTCCTGTTGATAGCTGTTCATGAATGGCCTCTTTGCCTCGATAGATAAATTTTTTCGGATTTTTTGTGACTTTTTTGTGTCTCGCCGACAAGCGGTCCGGAGTAACCCTGAACCAAGCAAACCCCCGTGGTGTCGGGGTTCTGTCGGACAATCGGGTCAATTTGCCGCAATTACACGGGGTTGGTAGCGACTTTCGAATCGACAAACGGCCTCAGGAACGCGAAAAAAGCTGTTATAAAGTTGCGCGCTAACCTTTAAGAGCCCTGCCTAATGCGTCCATTTTTCAAGACATGGCTGACCCTTTGCCTATTATTGCCACTGGCCGCCCACGCCACCAATCGTGAGCAACGTCTTCCCAACGTCAACGGCTACACCCCGAAATCCCATGTTTCTGCTTCCTTGAGCAAGAACAAGCAAAGCGCCCAGCGCGTGAGCAATGCCAACAGCAAACTGGTTCCGCCCATGGCGACCAAAACGAGCAGCAACGTATTGAGCCGCGCCGTGAATGTACTCGGCACTCCTTATCGTTGGGGCGGCAGCAGCCCAAGTAAAGGCTTCGATTGCAGCGGTTTGGTGAAATATGCCTTCAACGACGCCACGTTCGACCTGCCACGCACCTCCAATGCGATGGCCAGCGGTCATGGCGAGAAGGTCGATCGCAAGGATCTCAAGCCCGGCGACCTGATTTTCTTCAAGCTCAAGAGCCGCCGGGTCAATCACGTGGCCATTTACCTGGGCAACGACCGCTTCATCCATGCTCCACGCCGTGGCAAGTCGGTGAGCATCGACACCTTGAACAAGCCGTACTGGGATACCCATTACGTGGTGGCCAAGCGGGTCTTGCCGAAAGAACCGGGTGGGTTGCGGGTGGTTCAGCGCTGATCAAGCATTTGTGTCACAGCTGATGTCCCCATCGCGAGCAAGCTCGCTCCCACACTTGATTTTCAGTGTTCACAGAGATTGTGTCCGCCGCAAATCAAATGTGGGAGCGAGCTTGCTCGCGATGGTGCCTGCAGAAGCGCTGCAAATCCCCTGGCCGATCCCCTAGAAATTATCCGGCGTACGCGCCTTCTCCCGCGCATGCTCGCGGCTGATCACGCCTTTGCTCACCAAATCCTTCAAACACATGTCCAGCGTCTGCATCCCCAGCGAACCGCCGGTCTGGATCGACGAGTACATCTGCGCAATCTTGTCTTCGCGGATCAGGTTTCGAATGGCCGAGGTGCCCAGCATGATCTCGTGCGCGGCAATCCGGCCTCCACCGATCTTCTTGATCAACGTCTGGGAAATCACCGCCTGCAGTGACTCCGACAGCATCGAGCGAACCATGGACTTCTCGTCGCCCGGGAACACGTCGACCACCCGGTCGATGGTCTTGGCCGCCGACGTGGTGTGCAGGGTGCCGAACACCAGGTGTCCGGTTTCGGCGGCGGTCAGGGCCAGGCGGATGGTCTCCAGGTCACGCATCTCCCCCACCAGGATCACGTCCGGATCTTCCCGCAGCGCCGAGCGCAGGGCCGTGGAGAAGCTTTGGGTGTCGCGATGCACTTCGCGCTGGTTGATCAGGCATTTGCGCGGTTCGTGAACGAATTCGATGGGATCCTCGATGGTGAGGATGTGATGGTGCTTGTGGCTGTTGAGGTAATCGATCATCGCTGCCAGGGTGGTGGATTTGCCCGAGCCGGTCGGTCCGGTCACCAACACCAGCCCGCGCGGCGATTCGGTCACTTTGCGAAACACGTCGCCCATCCCCAGGTCTTCCATGGTCAGCACTTTCGACGGAATGGTGCGGAACACCGCCCCCGCGCCGCGATTCTGATTAAAGGCGTTGACCCGAAACCGGGCGACGCCTGGCACGTCGAAGGAAAAATCGGTTTCCAGAAACTTTTCGTAATCTACGCGTTGCCGGTCGTTCATGATGTCGTAGATCAGCTCATGAACCTGCTTGTGGTCCAGCGCTGGCAGGTTGATGCGTCGCACATCGCCATCGACGCGGATCATCGGCGGCAACCCAGCGGACAGGTGCAGGTCCGACGCGCCCTGTTTGGCGCTGAACGCCAGTAACTCAGTGATATCCATAGCGCTCCTCAATTCCAGTAGAATGCCGCGAACCTCACCGCTGGCGCTTCCTTATGTCCACGATAGCAGACAACATTGCCCAGGTTAGTTCGCGTATCCGCGCTGCGGAGCAAGCCGCCCACCGCACCGAACACAGCGTTCAACTGCTTGCCGTGAGCAAGACCAAGCCCGCCCAGGCCCTGCGCGAAGCCCATGCCGCCGGCCTGCGGGACTTCGGCGAGAACTATCTGCAAGAAGCACTGGGCAAACAGGCCGAACTGACCGACCTGCCCTTGATCTGGCACTTCATCGGCCCCATTCAATCGAACAAGACGCGCGCTATTGCCGAACACTTCGACTGGGTGCATTCCGTGGATCGTTTGAAAGTTGCACAACGCCTGTCCGAGCAGCGTCCCGCCGAGCTGCCGCCGCTGAACATCTGCATCCAGGTCAATGTCAGCGGTGAAGCCAGCAAGTCCGGTTGCACCCCCACCGACCTGCCCGCGCTGGCAAACGCCATCAGTGCCTTGCCACGCCTGAAGCTGCGTGGGTTGATGGCGATTCCGGAGCCGACCGATGATCGCGGCGCCCAGGACGCGGCCTTCGCCGCCGTGCAACGTTTGCAAGCCAGCCTGGATCTGCCACTGGACACCCTGTCCATGGGCATGAGCCATGACCTCGAGTCGGCCATCGCCCAGGGCGCAACTTGGGTGCGCGTCGGTACCGCGCTGTTTGGTGCCCGCGACTACGGTCAATCCTGAAGCATGACCCACTCATTTCTTTAATAAGGACCTGTCATGAGCAACACGCGTATTGCCTTCATCGGCGCCGGCAACATGGCGGCCAGCCTGATCGGTGGCCTGCGGGCCAAGGGCCTGGAGGCCTCGCAGATCCGCGCCAGCGATCCGGGTGAAGAAACCCGCACCCGCGTGAGCGCCGAGCATGGCATCAAAACCTTCGCCGACAACGCCCAGGCCATCGATGGCGTGGACGTCATCGTCCTGGCGGTCAAGCCGCAAGCCATGAAAACCGTGTGCGAAGCCCTGCGCCCCAGTCTCAAGCCCCATCAGCTGGTGGTGTCGATTGCCGCGGGTATCACCTGCGCCAGCATGAACAACTGGCTGGGTGCCCAACCGATCGTGCGCTGCATGCCCAACACCCCGGCGCTGTTGCGTCAGGGTGTCAGCGGGTTGTTCGCCACTGCACAAGTGACCACCGAACAACGCCATCAGGCCGAAGAACTGCTGTCGGCCGTCGGCCTGGCGCTGTGGCTGGACACCGAACAGCAACTGGACGCCGTCACCGCCGTCTCCGGCTCGGGCCCGGCGTACTTCTTCCTGCTGATCGAAGCCATGACCGCCGCCGGCGAGAAACTCGGCCTGCCGCGAGAAATCGCCGCCCAACTGACCTTGCAAACCGCCTTGGGCGCCGCGCACATGGCCGTCTCCAGCGATGTCGACGCGGCCGAGCTGCGTCGCCGTGTCACCTCTCCGGCCGGCACCACCGAAGCCGCCATCAAATCGTTCCAGGCCGGGGGCTTCGAAGCCCTGGTGGAAAAAGCACTCGGCGCCGCCGCGCACCGCTCGGCCGAAATGGCCGAACAACTGGGCCAATAAGGAGCCATTCATGATCGGATTGAACACTGCAGCGGTCTATGTACTGCAAACCCTCGGCAGCCTGTACCTGCTGATCGTGCTGCTGCGCTTCGTGCTGCAACTGGTACGCGCCAACTTCTACAACCCACTGTGCCAGTTCATCGTCAAGGCTACCCAGCCGCTGCTCAAGCCCCTGCGCCGGATCATCCCGAGCCTGTTCGGCCTGGACATGTCCTCGCTGGTGCTGGCGATCCTGGTGCAACTGGCGCTGATGGCCCTGACCCTGCTGCTGACCTACGGCACCACCGGTAACCCGCTGCAACTGCTGATCTGGTCGCTCATTGGCGTGACCGCGCTGTTCCTGAAGATTTTCTTCTTCGCCCTGATCATCAGCGTGATCCTCTCGTGGGTCGCCCCGAGCAGCCATAACCCAGGCGCCGAGCTGGTGAACCAAATCTGCGAACCGGCCCTGGCGCCGTTCCGTCGTATCGTGCCGAACCTCGGCGGCCTGGACATCTCGCCGATCCTGGCGTTCATGGTGCTCAAGCTGATCGACATGCTGGTGATCAACAACCTGGCGGCGATGACCATGATGCCGGAAATCCTGCGCCTGCTGATCTGACGCCCCCAGCCCTGCTCTCTGTGGCAAAAGAACTGTCTGTGGCGAGGGGATTTATCCCCGCTGGGCCGCGAAGCGGCCCCAAAGCAGACAACTCGGTCAGTCTGATACTCCGCATACTCAGGTTTCAGGGCTGCTTCGCAGCCCAGCGGGGATAAATCCCCTCGCCACAAATAAATCCCCTCGCAACCGTTGTATCCCCGGTTGCGCCTTTGCTTGCCGCTTGCCACAGCGGTCTTTAGACTTACGCCTCATTTCAACGCGAGCAGGGTCGATGCCAGCTGCCTTTCCCCCCGATTCCGTTGGTCTGGTGACGCCGCAAATGGCGCATTTCAGCGAGCCCCTGGCCCTGGCCTGCGGCCGTTCGTTGCCAGCCTATGACCTGATCTACGAAACCTACGGCACCCTCAATGCCACGGCGAGCAATGCCGTGCTGATTTGCCACGCCTTGTCGGGACATCACCATGCCGCCGGCTACCACAGCACCGACGACCGCAAGCCGGGTTGGTGGGACAGTTGTATCGGCCCGGGCAAGCCTATCGATACCAGCAAATTCTTCGTGGTCAGCCTGAACAACCTCGGGGGCTGCAACGGCTCCACCGGTCCCAGCAGCCTCAACCCGGACACCGGCAAGCCCTTCGGCGCCGACTTCCCGGTGCTCACCGTCGAAGACTGGGTCCACAGCCAGGCACGCCTGGCCGATCGCCTCGGCATCGCCCAGTGGGCGGCGGTCATCGGTGGCAGCCTGGGGGGCATGCAGGCCCTGCAATGGACCATCACCTACCCGGACCGCGTGCGCCACTGCCTGGCAATCGCCTCGGCCCCGAAGCTGTCGGCGCAGAACATCGCCTTCAACGAAGTGGCGCGCCAGGCGATCCTCACCGACCCCGAATTCCACGGTGGCTCGTTCCAGGAACACGGCGTGATCCCCAAGCGTGGCTTGATGCTGGCGCGGATGGTCGGGCACATCACCTACCTGTCCGATGATTCCATGGGCGAAAAATTCGGCCGTGGCCTCAAGAGCGAAAAGCTCAACTACGACTTCCACAGCGTCGAGTTCCAGGTGGAAAGCTACCTGCGCTATCAGGGCGAGGAGTTCTCCGGGCGCTTCGACGCCAACACCTACCTGTTGATGACCAAGGCACTGGACTACTTCGATCCAGCGGCGAATTTCGACGATGACCTGGCGAAAACCTTCGCCGGCGCCACGGCAAAGTTCTGCGTGATGTCGTTCACCACCGACTGGCGCTTCTCCCCGGCGCGCTCGCGGGAGCTGGTGGATGCGCTGATGGCCGCGCGCAAGGACGTCTGCTACCTGGAAATCGACGCGCCCCAGGGCCACGACGCCTTCTTGATCCCGATCCCGCGCTACCTGCAGGCGTTCGGCAACTACATGAACCGTATAACGCTGTGAGGACGCCATGAGAGCCGATCTGGACATCATCCAGGAATGGATCCCCGCCGGCAGCCGCGTGCTCGACCTGGGCTGCGGCAACGGCGAACTGCTGACCTGGCTGCGGGACAACAAGCAAGTGACCGGCTACGGCCTGGAAAACGACCCGGACAACATTGCCGAGTGCGTGGCCAAGGGCATCAACGTGATCGAGCAGGACCTGGACAAGGGTCTGGGCAACTTCGCCAGCAACAGTTTCGACATCGTGGTCATGACCCAGGCGCTGCAAGCGGTGCACTATCCGGACAAGATCCTCGACGAAATGCTGCGGGTCGGGCGCCAGTGCATCATCACCTTCCCCAACTTCGGGCATTGGCGTTGCCGCTGGTACCTGGCGAGCAAGGGCCGCATGCCAGTGTCGGATTTCCTGCCCTACACCTGGTACAACACGCCAAACATCCACTTCTGCACCTTCGAGGATTTCGAAGCGCTGTGCCGTGAACGTGAAGCCAAGGTCCTCGATCGCCTGGCCGTGGACCAGCAGCACCGCCACGGGTGGGCCAGCAAGCTATGGCCTAATCTATTAGGTGAAATAGGCATCTATCGGGTCAGCAGCCCAGGCCTTGCCGATCATCAGGTCGCGGTGTAAGCCCCGGCCGTACCCAGGAGCACGACATGAAACGTCTAGCGTTGTTTCTCATCACCGCTTGCCTGAGCGTTGGCGCCATGGCCGCCGATGTCATCAAGGGCGAGCGCAAGGAAGTGTTCGGTGACGTCACCGTGCACTACAACACGTTCAACTCCACCTTCCTGACGCCGGATATCGCCAAGGCTGCCGAGCTGATTCGCAGCAAGAACCAAGGCGTGATCAACGTTTCGGTACTCAGGGATGGCAAGCCATTGATGGCCCAGGTCAGCGGCTCGGTCAAGGACCTGACCAGCAAGACCATCCCCCTGACGTTCCGCCAGATCACCGAGCAGGGCGCGATTTACTACATCGCCCAATACCCGGTCGACCAACAGGAAACCCGCACCTTTGAAATCAAGGTGCAGACCGGCGACAAGATCAACACCCTCAACTTCAACCAGGAACTGTTCCCGGGCCAATGATGAACCTCACCCAACTCGTACTGGCCAGCCACAACGCCGGCAAGCTCAAGGAACTCCAGGCCATGCTTGGTGGATCGGTGCAATTGCGCTCGATTGGCGAGTTCAGCCAGGTGGAACCTGAAGAAACCGGCCTGTCGTTCGTCGAGAACGCTATCCTCAAGGCCCGCAATGCCGCACGCATCTCGGGCCTGCCGGCGTTGGCCGACGATTCCGGGTTGGCGGTGGACTTTCTCGGCGGCGCGCCGGGCATCTACTCGGCCCGTTACGCCGACGGCCAAGGTGACGCGGCGAACAATGCCAAGCTGCTGGAAGCGCTCAAGGACGTGCCGGAAGCCGAGCGTGGCGCGCAGTTCGTTTGCGTGCTGGCCCTGGTCCGGCATGCCGATGATCCGTTGCCGATCCTGTGCGAAGGCTTGTGGCACGGGCGCATTCTCACCGAGGCCAGTGGCGAGCACGGTTTCGGCTACGACCCGCTGTTCTGGGTGCCGGAGCGCAACTGCTCCAGCGCTGAACTGGGCCCGGTGGAAAAAAACCAACTGAGCCACCGCGCCCGCGCCATGGTCTTGCTGCGTCAACGCCTGGGCCTGCAATGACCGACGACGTCCCCGCACCCCTGATCCATGGTGGTGCACAAACCCCTCGGGCGCCGCTGCCGATGCTGCCGCCCCTGGCGTTGTACATCCACATCCCGTGGTGTGTACGCAAATGCCCTTATTGCGATTTCAACTCCCACACCGCCAGCCCGCAGCTGCCGGAAGAGGAATACGTCGACGCTTTGCTGGCCGATCTCGACCAGGACCTGCACGGGGTTCATGGCCGCGAATTGAGCTCGATCTTCTTCGGCGGCGGTACACCAAGCCTGTTCAGTGCCCAAGCTTTGGGCCGCCTGCTCAAGGGGGTCGAGGCGCGGATACCCTTCGCCCATGACATTGAAATCACCCTGGAAGCCAACCCCGGCACTTTCGAGCAAGAGAAGTTCGTCGCGTACCGGGCGCTGGGCATCAATCGCCTGTCCATCGGCATCCAGAGCTTCCAGCAGGCCAAGCTCGAGGCCCTGGGGCGGATCCACAACGGCGACGAGGCGGTACGCGCCGCCGGCATGGCCCGTCAGGCCGGGTTCGATAACTTCAACCTGGACCTGATGCATGGCCTGCCCGACCAGTCCCTCGACGATGCCCTGGGCGACCTGCGCCAGGCCATCGCCTTGAAGCCGACCCACCTGTCCTGGTACCAACTGACGCTGGAGCCGAACACGGTGTTCTGGAACCAGCCGCCGACCTTGCCAGAAGACGACACGCTGTGGGACATCCAGGAAGCCGGGCAAGCGCTGCTGGCCGAGCACGGCTACGCCCAATACGAAGTCTCGGCCTACGCCCAACCCGGCCGGGCGGCGCGGCATAACCTCAATTATTGGAGTTTCGGCGACTTCATCGGCATCGGCGCCGGCGCCCACGGCAAGCTCAGCCATCCGGACGGGCGCATCGTGCGCACCTGGAAGACCCGCCTGCCCAAGGACTACCTCAACCCGGCCAAACGCTTCCTCGCCGGCGAGAAAATCCTGACCAACGAAGAGTTGCCCTTCGAGTTCCTGATGAATGCCCTGCGCCTGACCGAAGGCGTTGATGCGCGGTTGTACCCGGAGCGCACCGGCCTGTCCCTGCAAAGCCTGGCCGAAGGCCGACGCGAGGCCGAACAAAGCGGGTTGTTGCAGGTCGAACCGACACGTCTGGCGGCCACCGAGCGTGGACAGCTGTTTCTCAATGACTTGCTACAGACATTTTTGAGCTAATCACCCAAACAAGGAAATCGAATGGATCTGGTACTCGACCTGCTCGCCACCGTGTCCCGCTGGAGCCGCAGCAACCTGTCGGAAATCTCCCTGGCCTTGGTGGGCTGCCTGCTGGTGCTGTTTGGTGCCGACATCAAGGGCTGGGTCGAGCAACGCCTGGGCAGCATCGCCGGCGCCTTGCGCGTCCCGTTGATCGCCCTGCTGTGCATGATCGGCAGCGGTGTGGCACTGATCTACGCCACACCGTGGGTCATCAGGGGGCTGAGCCAGTTCAACAACTACAGCCTGGCACCGGTGCTGTTGGTGGTGCTGGTGTTGATTGGCGTGGTGGCGGATCGTCGCTGATCCAGAGCACGCCAGAAAACAAATGTGGGAGCGGGCTTGCTCGCGATGGCGGTATAACAGTCAACATTGATGTTGGATGTCATGCCCTCATCGCGAGCAAGCTCGCTCCCACAGTTTTTACCGACTGATGTTTACGCCAACTTCTCGAACTTCAAATCCCAAACCCCATGCCCCAGCCGTTCGCCACGGCGTTCGAACTTGGTGATCGGCCGTTCGGTCGGGCGTGGCACGCACTTGCCGTCTTCGGCCAGGTTGCGATAACCGGGCGCCACGTTCATCACTTCCAGCATGTATTCGGCATAGGGTTCCCAGTCGGTGGCCATGTGCAGCACACCGCCGACCTTCAACTTGCTGCGCACCAGTTCAGCGAACGACGCCTGGACGATACGGCGCTTGTGGTGACGGCTTTTGTGCCACGGGTCCGGGAAGAACAGCATCAGCCGATCAAGGCTGTTGTCAGCCACGCAGCGGTTGAGCACTTCGATAGCGTCGCAATCGTAGACCCGCAGGTTGGTCAGCCCTTGGGTCAGCACGCCGTTGAGCAGCGCACCGACGCCAGGACGGTGCACTTCCACACCGATGAAATCCTGTTCCGGCGCTGCGGCGGCCATTTCCAGCAGCGAGTGGCCCATGCCGAAGCCGATTTCCAGCGAGCGCGGGGCCGAACGGCCGAACACTTGGTCAAAGTCCACCGGCGCATCGGCCAGGGGCAGGACAAACAGCGGTGAGCCCTGGTCCAGACCACGTTGCTGGCCTTCGGTCATGCGCCCGGCGCGCATCACGAAACTCTTGATGCGGCGGTGTTGGCGCTCTTCGCCCTCTTCCGGCAGGACAGGCGTGTCGTTCGATTCAGTCATCAATGGCTCTTACTTGATCAGACCATCCAGCGGCGAGGAGGCGCTGGCGTAGAGTTTTTTCGGCATGCGGCCGGCAAGGTACGCCAGGCGCCCGGCGACAATCGCGTGTTTCATCGCTTCGGCCATCAGGATCGGTTGCTGGGCGTGGGCGATGGCGGAGTTCATCAACACCGCTTCGCACCCCAGTTCCATGGCGATGGTCGCGTCGGAGGCGGTACCGACACCGGCATCCACCAGCACCGGGATCTTGGCTTCTTCCAGGATGATCTGCAGGTTGTACGGGTTGCAGATCCCCAGGCCCGTGCCGATCAAGCCGGCCAGCGGCATGACCGCGATGCAGCCGATTTCCGCCAACTGACGGGCGATGATCGGGTCATCGCTGGTGTACACCATCACGTCGAAACCTTCCTTGACCAGGGTTTCAGCGGCCTTGAGGGTTTCGATCACGTTGGGGAACAGGGTTTTCTGGTCCGCCAGCACTTCCAGCTTCACCAGGTTGTGGCCGTCGAGCAGTTCACGGGCCAGGCGGCAGGTGCGCACAGCCTCGATGGCGTCGAAGCAGCCGGCAGTGTTCGGCAGGATGGTGTAGCGATCCGGCGGCAGGATATCCAGCAGGTTCGGTTCCCCCGGGTTCTGGCCGATGTTGGTCCGGCGCACGGCGACGGTCACGATTTCGGCGCCCGAGGCCTCAATGGCCAGGCGGGTTTCTTCCATGTCGCGGTATTTGCCGGTGCCTACCAGCAAGCGCGACTGGTAGGTACGACCGGCCAGGACGAAGGGCTTGTCGCTACGAACGATGCTCATGGGAAATCCTCTGTTGGGGTGAGGTTCTTGCGAAATGCTGTGAAGCCGCTGGGTATTTAGCCGCCGCCGATGGCGTGGACCACTTCGACATTATCACCATCGTTCAGCGTGGTTTCGGCGTGCTGGCTGCGCGGGACGATATCCAGATTGAGTTCCACCGCCACACGGCGTCCGGTGAGTTCCAGACGGGTCAGCAGGGCCGCAACGGTTTCACCGTCGGGCAGGTCAAGGGGGTCGCCGTTCAACTGAATGCGCATGCCGGAAGCCGCCATCATTTTTAGGGGCTGGCATTCTAGCCCGATCAGTCAGGGTGACCCAAGTCCCTTGGTCAGCTATAAGCGGCGAGCTTCAAGCGGCAAGCTGCAAGCGCCACGCCGCGAGGCCCAGGCAGAGCCAGCCGATCAGGAACGCCACGCCGCCAAACGGTGTGATGATGCCCAGCTTGCTGATGCCCGTAAGGGTCAGCAGGTACAGGCTGCCGGAGAACAGCAGGATGCCGATGACAAACGAAATCCCGGCCCAGGTGACGATGCGACCGGGAATGTGCGTGGCCAGCAGCGCAACGCCGAATAACGCCAGGGCGTGCACCAGTTGATAGGTGACGCCGGTGTGGAAAATCGCCAGGTAATCGGCGCTCAAGCGATTTTTCAGGCCGTGGGCGGCAAACGCCCCCAGTGCCACGCCCGTAAAGCCGAAAAAAGCAGCCAGCATCAGAAAGCTACGCAGCATGAGAACTCCAATCAGACTCGGTGGACAGGGTCTGTATAATGGCCCGCTCGACGGGTTCGGCCAAGCCATCTCTATGCTGCGTTCATTGTTTCGACGATTCGTTAAAGCCCTGCTCTGGTTCGCCGTCGGCAGCGTTGTACTGGTGCTGCTGTTTCGCGTGGTGCCGCCGCCGTTCACGGCGCTGATGATCGAGCGCAAGGTCGAATCCTGGTTCGGCGGCGAACCGATCGACCTGCAACGCACCTGGCAGCCTTGGGACAAGATCTCCGACAGCCTCAAGGTCGCGGTGATCGCTGGCGAAGACCAGAAATTCCCCGAGCACTGGGGCTTCGACATCGGCGCGATCCAGGCCGCGTTTGCCCACAATGGGCGCGGCGGTTCGATTCGCGGCGCCAGTACCCTCAGCCAGCAAGTGTCCAAGAACCTGTTCCTGTGGTCGGGCCGCAGCTGGTTGCGCAAAGGGCTGGAGGCCTGGTTCACCGCCCTGATCGAAGTGCTCTGGCCCAAGCAGCGGATCCTCGAGGTGTACCTCAACAGCGTCGAGTGGGATGACGGTGTGTTCGGGGCTGAAGCCGCGGCACGCCATCACTTTCGCGTCAGCGCCGACGCCTTGTCCCGGCAGCAGGCAAGTGTGCTGGCGGCGGTATTGCCCAACCCACGGGTATGGAATGCCAGTCGGCCGAGCCCTTACGTGCTACGGCGGGCG
Organism: Pseudomonas brassicacearum; assembly: GCF_000585995.1. Lineage (NCBI taxonomy): Bacteria > Pseudomonadati > Pseudomonadota > Gammaproteobacteria > Pseudomonadales > Pseudomonadaceae > Pseudomonas > Pseudomonas brassicacearum. The sequence goes on from NZ_CP007410.1 coordinate 6,255,253, forward strand.
AGTTGGATTCGCCAGCAGATGAGCCAGTTGGGGGGTGACAGCTACCTGCTGGAGCTCGATCGTTCGCGGCGAGCGCCCTGGGCGCAGTAGCCCAGGCACTTAGGACCCCTTGTGGGAGCGGGCTTGCTCGCGAAAGCGGTGCGTCAGACACATTGATATGGACTGACACACCGCATTCGCGAGCAAGCCCGCTCCCACAGAGGTTTTGCCCACACAAACAAAAACGCCCCGATCATCACTGATCGGGGCGTTTTTATTGCTGTTGCCGCAGGTCAAGCCGCAATCGACACCTTGAGCTTGTTCATCGCGCTCTTCTCAAGCTGGCGAATCCGCTCGGCCGACACGTTGTACTTCTGCGCCAGGTCATGCAGCGTGGCTTTTTCCTCAGCCAGCCAACGCTGGTAGAGGATGTCGCGGCTGCGTTCGTCCAGCACTTCCAGGGCTTCGTGCAGGTTGGTGTTGGAGTTGTCGCTCCAGTCGGCGTCTTCCAGTTGACGCGCCGGGTCGTACCGGTGGTCTTCCAGGTAGTTGGCCGGCGATTGGAAAGCGCTGTCGTCGTCCGCTTCCGCGGCCGGGTCGAAGGCCATGTCATGGCCGGTCAGGCGACTTTCCATCTCGCGCACTTCCCGAGGCTCTACGCCCAGGCTTTCAGCCACGCGATGAACTTCTTCGTTGTTCAGCCAGGCCAGGCGTTTCTTCTGGCTGCGCAGGTTGAAGAACAGCTTGCGCTGGGCCTTGGTGGTCGCGACTTTCACGATGCGCCAGTTGCGCAGGATGAACTCGTGGATTTCCGCCTTGATCCAGTGCACGGCAAACGACACCAGGCGTACACCCATTTCCGGGTTGAAACGCTTGACCGCCTTCATCAGGCCCACGTTGCCTTCCTGGATCAGGTCGGCCTGGGCCAGCCCGTAGCCGGAATAGCTGCGGGCGATATGTACGACAAAACGCAGGTGGGCGAGCACCATCTGCCGAGCCGCCTCAAGATCCTGCTCATAATAGAGACTCTCGGCCAGTTCACGCTCCTGCTCGGGCGTCAGCAATGGAATGCTGTTCACCGTGTGCACATAGGCCTCCAGGTTCGCACCCGGGACCAGAGCATAAGCAGGTTGCAAAGAAGTGGTCATACGAAAAAACCTCCGACTCACATAACTCGTGCAGTTCAGCACTGCGAAAATTGACCGGGAACCGCAGGACAAGTTCCCACAAAAAACGAAAGGTCAATACGCGCAAAAAACCCTATTTTGGCGCAAGCTCACGCAAGTGGCGTGCTACCGCAATCCAGGCACCGATATAACCCAACAGCACCGCACCAAGCAAGAGCGACAGACCGTCGGCGGCTGGCACGCCGGCCAGCGCAAAATCACTGCCGTACAAACCGGCCAGTCCCACGACCGCGTCGTTCAGCCAATCCAGGCCAAACGCCAACACACCCCAAGACAGAACCCCGGCACCGAAGCCATACAGCGCCCCCATATAAAGGAAGGGCCTGCGTACATAACTGTCCGTGCCGCCAACGAGTTTAATCACTTCTATCTCGGTGCGGCGGTTTTCAATATGAAGACGAATGGTATTGCCTATCACCAAAAGTAATGCAGACACCAGAAGCACCGTCAGGCCGAAGACAAACCGGTCACCGAGCTTGAGTATCGCTGCCAGACGCTCGACCCAGACTAGATCAAGTTGTGCCTGTTGTACCTTCGGCAATTCGGAAAGTCTTTGTCTTAATGCTTCAAGGGTCGGCTTGTCGACTTCATTCGGCGTCACCAGCACCACGCCTGGCAGCGGGTTTTCCGGCAGTTCCTTGAGGGCTTCGCCCAGGCCGGACTGCTGCTGGAACTCTTCCAGCGCCTGTTCGCGGCTGATGTATTCGGCATCGGCCACACCTGGCATGGCTTTGATCTGCTCGCTCAACGCCTGGCCTTCGCCCGGGGTCGCCTCCAATTGCAGGTACAGGGAAATCTGCGCCGCACGCTGCCAGGAGCCACCCAGACGCTCCACATTACTTAGCAATAATGACAGGCCCATGGGCAAACTCAGGGCCACCGCCATCACCATGCAGGTAAAGAAACTGCCGATGGGTTGTTTGCCCAGGCGCCGCAGGCTGTCCAACAGGCTGGCGCGATGGCTTTCGATCCAGGCGCGCAACAGCGTGGCGAAGTCCGGACCATCGTCATCGTCGCGCTTTTTCTTTTGCGGCTGTGGGTCGGAGGCTTTCGGGGCCACCCGTTCGGCCACTTTCGGGCTGCGAGTCGCACTCATACGCCGGCCTCCCCGTCACCAATCAATCGACCGCGCTGCAACGTGAGCATGCGGTGACGCATGCGCGCGATCAGCGCCAGGTCGTGACTGGCGATCAACACGCTGGTACCCAGGCGGTTGATGTCTTCGAACACGCCCATGATTTCCGCCGCCAGGCGCGGGTCGAGGTTACCGGTGGGTTCGTCCGCCAGCAGCAAGGCCGGGCGGTGGACGATGGCGCGGGCGATGCCGACGCGCTGTTGCTGGCCGGTGGACAGGTCGCCGGGGTACAGGTCGGTCTTGTCCGACAGGGCCACACGCTCCAGGGCCGAATCCACACGCTTGACGATCTCGGCCTTGGACAGGCCAAGGATCTGCAACGGCAACGCCACGTTGTTGAACACGGTGCGATCGAACAGCAACTGGTGATTCTGGAACACCACGCCGATCTGCCGCCGCAGGTAAGGGATCTGGGCATTGCTGATGGTGCTCAGGTCCTGGCCGGCCAGCAGCAGTTTGCCGGTGGAGGGCCGCTCCATCGCCAGCAGCAGGCGCAGCAAGGTACTTTTACCGGCGCCGGAATGGCCGGTGACAAACAGAAACTCGCCCCGACGGACCCGAAAGCTCAGCTCATGCAAGCCGACGTGACCGTTCGGATAGCGTTTACCGACCTGTTCGAAACGAATCATGAGTGCTCCCGCTCGGCAAACAGTGCCTGGACAAAGGGCTCGGCTTCAAAGGTGCGCAAATCGTCGATGCCTTCACCCACGCCGATGTAGCGAATGGGCAGGCCGAATTGCTTGGCCAGGGCGAAAATCACCCCGCCCTTGGCAGTGCCATCGAGCTTGGTCAGGGCCAGCCCGGTCAGTTCGACGGTCTGGTTGAACTGCTTGGCCTGGTTGATGGCGTTCTGGCCGGTACCGGCGTCCAGCACCAACAGCACTTCGTGGGGTGCGTCGGCATCGAGCTTGCCGATCACCCGACGAACCTTCTTCAGCTCTTCCATCAGGTTGTCTTTGGTGTGCAGGCGACCGGCCGTGTCAGCGATCAGCACGTCGATGCCACGGGCCTTGGCGGCCTGCACGGCGTCGAAGATCACCGACGCGGAGTCGGCGCCAGTGTGCTGGGCGATCACCGGAATCTTGTTGCGTTCGCCCCACACTTGCAGTTGTTCGACGGCAGCGGCGCGGAAGGTATCACCGGCGGCCAGCATGACTTTCTTGCCGTCAAGCTGCAGCTTCTTCGCCAGCTTGCCGATGGTGGTGGTCTTGCCAGCGCCGTTGACGCCCACCACCAGGATCACGAACGGCTTGTTCTGCGAGGTGATCACCAGTGGCTGTTCCACCGGCTTGAGCAGGCTTGTCAACTCGCCTTGCAGGGACTTGTACAGCGCGTCAGCATCGGTCAGCTGCTTGCGCGCGACCTTCTGGGTCAGGCTCCGGATGATCACCGAGGTGGCCTCGACGCCGACATCGGCGGTCAGCAGGCGGGTTTCGATGTCTTCGAGCAATTCGTCATCGATGACTTTCTTGCCCAGGAACAGGCTGGCCATGCCTTCGCCAATGCTGGCGCTGGTCTTGGACAGGCCTTGCTTGAGGCGGGCGAAGAAACCGACCTTGCTTTCCTCGGTGGTACGTACGGGCTCGGCGGGAGCAATCGTCTCCAGCAGCGCAGGTACTGGCTCGAGTGCCGTTTGCGCAATCACAGGCGCAACGGCAGCGACCGGCGGCTCAATGACCGGTTCGACGACTGGCGCCTCGACAACGTGTGTCGGAGCCGGAATGGGTGGCGTGACATGGGGTACCTGTGCGTCCTCGACCAGCGCGACCGGCTCTTCCGCCACCGGCAAGGTCAGCCAGGGCGTGTGCTCGGCGGGCGGGGTCAGCGGCTGCTCGACCGCTGGCTCGGCAGCGACTTCAGGCTCGACCGGTTGCAGCACCGGCTCGACCAGCGGCAGGACGATGGGCGGCGGTTCTTCGGCCACGGCCTCGGCGTCAGGCTCAGGCAGCACTTGTGGCTGTTCAACGACGGTTTCCTGCGGCTTCTTGCGCAGCCATCCGAACAGGCCTTTTTTCTCGCCAGCCGCAGCTGGGGTCTTCTTGTCGTCGTTGGAACCAAACATGGAGGACGGCTATCTCACGGTAGCGAAGCGCCACGAGGGCGCTTCGGTGATAAATATTCGATGCTGAACAGACTGCGTTTCATCCAGCTTGTTCACGCGCAACAGATTGTCGAAATGTCCCAAGGACACCTCATCGTCGATGTTTTCGAAGGACTGGCACGGCATCATCGGCGAAAACGCAGGGATCAACCAACAAACCCAGGGTTTCTCCGGGGAACCCAAACAGCCCGGGCCGATAAAAGGCCCGATAGGCGTGGCCGCCAGTAAAACGGACCGTTATCCTAGCACCCTCTCGCCCGCCGACGCTAAGACCTAGCGGGCAGCCCAACAGGTTTAAACACGAATGAATGCTCTTGCCCGCCGTGCTGCAGGCCTGCTGCTCAGCACAGTCTGCCTGCCCTTTTCAGTCCTGGCTGCCGATCCACAACCCACCCACGAATTTACCCTCGACAACGGCCTGAAGGTCGTGGTGCGCGAAGACCATCGTGCGCCAGTGGTGGTGTCCCAGGTCTGGTACAAGGTTGGTTCCAGTTATGAAACCCCCGGCCAGACCGGTTTGTCACACGCCCTGGAACACATGATGTTCAAGGGCAGCGAGAAAGTCGGCCCTGGCGAAGCGTCGCTGATCCTGCGGGACCTGGGCGCCGAAGAAAACGCCTTCACCAGCGATGACTTCACCGCTTATTACCAGGTGCTGGCCCGGGATCGCCTGGGCGTGGCCTTCGAACTGGAAGCCGACCGCATGGCCAGCCTGCGCCTGCCGCCGGAGGAATTCAGCCGCGAGATCGAGGTCATCAAGGAAGAGCGCCGCATGCGCACCGACGATAAGCCGATGTCCAAGGCCTTCGAGCGCTTCAAGGCCATGGCGTACCCCGCCAGCGGTTATCACACGCCAACCATCGGCTGGATGGCCGACCTGGACCGGATGACCGTCGAGGAACTGCGCCACTGGTACGAATCCTGGTACACCCCGAACAACGCAACCCTGGTGGTGGTCGGCGACGTGACGCCGGACGAGGTCAAGACCCTGGCCCAGCGTTACTTCGGCCCGATTGCCCGGCGCGACGTGCCGGTGGCGAAAATCCCCCTGGAGCTGGCCGAACCCGGCGAGCGCCAGATCACCCTGCATGTGCAGACCCAACTGCCAAGCCTGATGCTGGCCTTTAATGTGCCGAGCATCGCGACCGCCACGGACAAAACGTCGGTCAACGCCCTGCGGCTGATCTCGGCCCTGCTGGACGGTGGCTACAGCGGCCGGATCCCGACCCAGCTGGAGCGCGGCGAAGAGCTGGTGTCCGGCGGATCGTCGAGCTACGACGCCTACACCCGTGGCGATACACTGTTCACTTTGTCGGCAACGCCCAACACGCAGAAAAACAAAACCCTCGCCCAGGCCGAAGCCGGTCTGTGGCGGCTGCTCGATCAGTTGAAAACCACCGCCCCGACTGCTGAAGAACTGGAACGCGTGCGCGCCCAGGTCATTGCCGGCCTGGTGTACGAGCGCGATTCAATCACCAGCCAGGCCACCGCCATCGGCCAGTTGGAAACCGTCGGTTTGTCCTGGAAGCTGATGGACACCGAGCTCGCCGAACTGCAAAGCGTGACCCCGCAAGATATCCAGAAGGCAGCCCAGCTGTATTTCACCCGCTCGCGCCTGAGCGTTGCGCACGTCCTGCCCGAGGAGAAAGCTCATGAGTGAGCGCAAATCATCGCGCCTGGTGCTGATCGGCCTGGTGTCTATCGCCCTGATCGGCGCCCTGGCCTTCTATCTGTCCCCCACCACTGGCGTCACCGCGAGCCAGGCCCTGGATAACGCCAAGTCTGGCAACAAGCTGCAATCACTGGCGGAACTGGACGGTAAAGCTCCCAGCCACCGCCAGCTCGACGTGCAGACCTGGACAACCACTGATGGCGCCAAGGTGTTGTTCGTCGAAGCCCGGGAGCTGCCGATGTTCGACCTGCGCCTGACCTTTGCCGCTGGCAGCAGCCAGGACGGCGACGCTCCCGGCCTCGCCCTGCTGACCAATGCCATGCTCAACGAAGGTGTGGCCGGCAAAGACGTCGGCGCCATCGCCCAGGGTTTCGAAAGCCTCGGCGCGGACTTCGGCAACGGCGCCTACCGAGACATGGCCGTGGCATCGCTGCGCAGCCTCAGCGCGGTGGACAAGCGTGAGCCAGCACTGAAGTTGTTCGCCGAAGTTGTCGGTAAACCGACCTTCCCCGCCGACTCCTTCGCCCGCATCAAGAACCAGATGCTCGCCGGTTTCGAATACCAGAAACAAAATCCCGGCAAATTGGCGGGCCTGGAACTGATGAAACGCCTGTACGGCGATCACCCTTATGCCCACTCCAGTGACGGCACCGCAGAAAGCATTCCACCGATCACACTGGCTCAGGCCCAGGCTTTCCATGCCAAGGCCTATACCGCCAGCAACACGGTGATTGCCCTGGTGGGCGACTTGTCCCGCGCCGAGGCCGAAGCGATGGCCAACCAGGTGTCCGCCGCGCTGCCCAAGGGCCCGGCCCTGGCGAACACTCCACCGCCGGTGGAACCTAAGGCGAGCGTGACGCATATCGAGTTTCCGTCCAAGCAGACCAACCTGATGCTCGCGCAACTGGGCATCGACCGGGACGATCCGGACTATGCAGCAGTGTCCCTGGGCAACCAGATTCTCGGCGGCAGTGGTTTCGGCACGCGCCTTATGACCGAGGTGCGGGAAAAGCGCGGCCTGACCTATGGCGTGTATTCCGGCTTCACGCCGATGCAAGGCCGCGGCCCGTTCATGATCAACCTGCAAACCCGAGCCGAGATGAGCGAAGGCACGTTGAAATTGGTGCAGGAGGTGTTTGCCGACTACCTCAAGAACGGCCCCACCCAGAAAGAACTCGATGACGCCAAGCGCGAGCTGGCCGGCAGTTTCCCACTGTCCACCGCCAGCAACGCCGATATTGTCGGCCAACTCGGCGCGATGGGCTTCTATGACTTGCCGCTGAGCTACCTGGAAGACTTCATGCGCCAGTCCCAGGCACTGACGGTCGAACAGGTCAGGGTCGCGCTGAACAAACACCTGAGCACCGACAAAATGATCATCGTCACTGCCGGCCCGACCGTGCCACAAAAGCCACTACCGGCCCCTACTGAAAAACCTGCCGAGCAACCGCTCGGGGTTCCGGAGCACTAATGGCCCGCCCATCGAATTCCAGCAAAAAACCCGTTCACAACGGAGTGAATCAATTGCGCATCATCGGCGGCGAATGGCGCAGCCGCCGCCTGAGCTTCCCGGACGCCCCCGGCCTTCGACCGACCCCGGACCGGGTCCGCGAAACCCTGTTCAACTGGCTCGCGCCTTACGTAGCAGGCGCCCGGGTGCTCGACCCGTTCGCTGGCAGCGGTGCGCTGTTTCTCGAAGCGCTGTCCCGCGGCGCGGCGATGGGCCAGGCATTGGACGCCAGCAGCCTGGCGGTCTCCAGCCTGAAAGAACACCTGGGGACCCTGCGCTGCACCGTCGGCCAGGTGCAGACCGCCGACGCGCTGCGCTACCTGGATGGACAACCGGCGACCCCCTTCGACCTGGTGTTCCTGGACCCACCGTTCAACCAGAATCTGCTGCCTGCAGTCTGTGCCTTGCTCGAGGAACGGCATTGGCTGGCCGAGGATGCCTGGGTCTACACTGAAAGCGAGACCGCCCCGTCCACCCTGGGCTTGCCGGGCAATTGGCGCCTGCATCGCGAGCAGAGGTCTGGACGGGTGTATTACGCGTTGTGGCAACGTATGGCAGAGACCGTTAGTTGAACGGCTGGCCAGTGCATCGAGAATAATAATAATGATGTCCGCTGCATCTGAACGTTTCGTCCCCGCCCTGGGCCTTGGCAATCCGCACTTGCAAACCTTGTGGGGTCCACTATGGCGCAAGACCACCCACGTCGATCGCGAACGCGAGCGCCTCTGGCTCGATGACGGCGACTTCCTCGACCTCGACTGGCATGGGCCCCACAGCGCCAATGCGCCACTGGTGCTGGTGCTGCACGGGCTGACGGGCTCTTCCAACTCGCCTTACGTCGCCGGCCTGCAACAAGCCCTCGGCGGCCAGGGTTGGGCCAGTGTCGCGCTGAATTGGCGCGGCTGTTCGGGCGAGCCAAACCTGTTGCCCCGCAGCTATCACTCCGGCGTCAGCGAAGACCTGGCCGCCACGATCACCCATCTTCGCGCCCGACGGCCCTTGGCGCCGCTGTTTGCGGTGGGTTATTCACTGGGCGGCAATGTGCTGCTCAAGCACCTGGGGGAAACCGGCGGCGACAGCCAGCTGCAGGGCGCGGTGGCGGTCTCGGTACCGTTCCGCCTCGACCAGTGCGCTGATCGCATCGGCCAGGGATTTTCCAAGTTCTACCAGGCGCATTTCATGCGTCAACTGGTGGCCTACGTGCGCAACAAGCAACACCAGTTCCAGCACGACGGACGCCACGAAGGGCTGGCGACCCTGACGGCGCTAGGCCCACTGGAAAACATGCGCACCTTCTGGGACTTCGACGGCCGGATTACGGCGCCGTTGCACGGGTTCTCGGATGCGGCGGATTATTATCGCCGCGCCTCCAGTCGTTATTTCATGGGTGGGATCAAGACACCGACCCTGGTCATCCAGGCTGCCGATGATCCTTTTGTGTTCCCCCACAGCTTGCCCGAACCCGGCGAGCTGTCCGCCTCGACCCAACTCGAGCTGCACGCCCAGGGCGGGCATGTGGGTTTTGTCGACGGGACCTTGCGGCGCCCGGGGTATTACCTGGAGCGGCGGATACCTACATGGTTGGCCCATCTGCGCCGGGAATGAGCCTTGCTTGGTTTTTTGTGGCGAGGGAGCTTGCTCCCGCTGGGCTGCGAAGCAGCCCCTCCTCAGGTGAGTGCTGCGCACTCAAGCGGGAGCAAGCTCCCTCGCCACAAAAGCTCCCTTGCCAATCACATCATTCGCCCTTCGCCACGCCCCGCTGCGGATCGGTGATCCACTCACTCCATGAGCCCGCGTACAACCTTCCCAACGGATAGCCGGCCAGGCATAAGGCAAACAGGTTATGGCACGCCGTCACGCCAGAGCCGCAATAGGCCACCAGCTCAGTCGGCGAACGCCCCCGCAGTTTTTCGGCGAAACGTTGCTTGAGCTGATCCGCCGACAAGAAACGCCCGTCTGCGCCCAGGTTGTCGGTGAACGCTGCGCATTGGGCACCAGGAATATGTCCAGCCACGGGATCGATCGGTTCAACCTCGCCCTTGAAGCGCGGCAACGCCCGGGCATCCAGCAGAGTCATGTCCGGCTGGCCGAGCCGCTGTTGCAGCGCTTGTGCATTGAGTACCAAGGCCGCGTCCGGCGAACCACTGAAGGTGCCGCGACGGCCCAGCGGCGGATCGAGACTAAGCGGCAGGCCGGCGGCATGCCAGGCCTTGAGCCCGCCGTCGAGGATGAACACGCCATCGCGTTTCCCCAGCCAGGCCAGCAACCACCAGGCTCGGGCGGCATAGGCCCCGGGGCCGTCGTCATACAGCACGATGTCGCTGTCGTTGCTGATGCCCCAGGCTTGCAGGCGCTCTATCAATGCCTCGGGCTCCGGAAGCGGATGGCGTCCGGTCACGCCCTTGGTCACCGGCCCGCTCAAATCTCGTTCGAGGTCGGCGAACGACGCCCCGGCGATATGGCCCTCGGCGTAGCTGCGCTGACCGTAATCGGGGTCTTCCAGGGCAAAACGACAATCGAGGATCACCAGTCCGGGCCGTGACCTTTGCTGCTCGAGGGCTTGAGGGCTGATGAGTTGCGCGATGGGCATGCTGAGCTCCTGTGGTTAAGTCGAGGGTCCGATGCCTACAGCCCTTCTTCCAAGGTCCGGGCCAGGGGGACGTAATACTCTTTGAACAATGCATCCACCGCTTCGCGGGCCTGATCGGTCACGAAGCCGGCCTCCAGCACCAGCACCTGGTAGACGCCACGCTTGATGGCCTGTTCGCTCAGATGGCTGGAGTTTTCTCGCGTCGTGCACAGAAATCGCACCCAGGACGTGAGGATGATCCAGGCGTTGAGGGTCAGGGATTCGATCTGCACCCGGTCCATCTTCAGGATACCGGCCGCCACGAAGCCCTCGTAGATCGCCGTACCGTGGATCAGGCAGCGCTGGGAAAACCGACGATAGCGGGCCGCGAGGTCTGGGTCGCTGTCGAGCAGATGCTCCAGGTCCCGGTGCAAGAACCGGTAGCGCCACATCGCCGACAGCAGTTCCTGCAGGTAGAAACGCTTGTCGTCCACTGTGGATGCGCGACCCTGGGGCGGACGCAGGAAACTGTCCACCAGGTTTTCGTATTCGCTGAACAGCACGGCGATGATCGCCTGCTTGTTGGGAAAGTGGTAGTAGAGGTTGCCTGGGGACATGTCCATGTGGGCGGCAATGTGATTGGTGCTGACACTGCGCTCGCCCTGCTGATTGAACAGTTCGAGGCTGTTTTGCACGATGCGCTCGCTGGTTTTCATTCGTGGGACCATGGTTTGGGCTTTAATTCGACGAAGGCATTGAATGGCATCTTACGACCTATCGGTGATAGGAAAAACCCAAAGCCGTTGCGGATGCCATTGACTTTCTAGAGTACAAGCTCTAGAAAACATCCATTCTAATAATATCCGGTGCCCGACAATGCCTGCCGACGTTGCTTACCTGCACGAGTCTCAACAGCAACTGGGCGCACTGCGGTCGCTCTTCGACGCCCAGCGCCAAGCCTACGCCGCCCATCCGATGCCACCGGCAGAACAACGCCGGCAATGGCTCAAGGCATTGCAGGAGCTGTTGAGCAACGAGCGACAAGCGTTGATCGACGCCATCAGCCAGGATTTCAGTCACCGCAGCGCCGACGAAACACTGTTGGCCGAGTTGATGCCGAGCCTGCACGGCATCCATTACGCCAGCCGGCACCTCAAGGGCTGGATGAAACCCGCCCGACGCAAGGTGGGCATGGCGTTCCAGCCGGCATCGGCCAAAGTGATGTATCAGCCGCTGGGCGTGGTCGGGGTCATCGTGCCCTGGAACTACCCATTGTTTTTGGCCATTGGCCCGTTGGTGGGGGCGTTGTCGGCAGGTAACCGGGTGATGCTCAAGCTCAGCGAATCGACCCCTGCGACCGGCTTGCTGCTCAAGCAATTGCTGGCCCGGATCTTTCCCCAGGACCTGGTAGGCGTGGTACTCGGTGAGGCCGAGGTCGGCATGGCGTTTTCCAAACTCCCGTTCGATCACCTGTTGTTCACCGGTGCCACCAGCATTGGCAAGCACGTGATGCGTGCCGCCGCCGAAAACCTGACCCCGGTCACCCTCGAACTCGGTGGAAAATCCCCAGCCATCGTCTCTGTCGATGTGCCGCTCAAGGACGCCGCCGAGCGCATTGCCTTCGGCAAAACCATGAATGCCGGACAAACCTGTGTCGCACCGGACTACGTGCTGGTCCCGCAGAACCGTGTCGGTGAATTCGTTGAAGCGTATCGCCAGGCGGTTCGCGGGTTTTATCCGACCTTGGCTGATAACCCGGACTACACCGCAATCATCAACGAACGACAGCTGGCGCGGCTCAACGGCTACATCAGCGACGCCACCGCCAAGGGGGCGCTGCTGATTGAACTGTTCGACCAAGGCCAGGGGCGGCGCATGGCCCACAGCCTGTTGCTCAACGTCAGCGATGACATGACCGTCATGCAGGACGAAATCTTCGGCCCGCTGCTGCCCATCGTGCCTTATGAGAGCCTGGACCAGGCATTTGCCTACATCAGTCAGCGACCTCGTCCGCTGGCGCTGTACTACTTTGGCTACAACAAGGCCGAACAGAACCGTGTACTCAACGAAACCCATTCCGGCGGCGTCTGCCTGAACGACACGTTGTTGCACGTGGCCCAGGACGACTTACCGTTCGGCGGCATTGGTGCCTCGGGAATGGGGCACTACCACGGGCACGAAGGTTTCCTGACGTTCAGCAAAGCCAAAGGCGTGCTGACCAAACAGCGCTTCAATGCCGCAAGGCTGATTTATCCGCCTTACGGCAAACCTCTGCAGAAACTGATCCAGAAGCTGTTTGTCCGCTAACGCGCGTCTGTCCGGGTAATCACAATAATGAACCCAAGCCTCACCGCTACACCCGCCCTGTCACGGCGCGGCCTGCTGAAATTCAGCTTCGGCGCCAGCGTGTTCCTGGCCACCGTCGGGTTGGGAGCCAGCCTGAGCGGTTGCTCGCCGAGCCAGCCGGCCAGCGGTCTGGCGGCCCTGCGTGACGGCGATCTGCCGTTCTTGCGTGCCGTCATCCCGGTGCTGCTGGACGGCGCCGTGGCCATTGAACAGATTCCCGCCGCCACTGAAGCCACCCTGCAAAGCCTCGACAGCGGCCTGGCTCATCTGTCCCCGACCATGCTCAAGCTCACGCGCCAACTGTTCGACGTGCTCACGCTGGGTGTGACTCGCGGGCCGCTGACCGGGATCTGGGGCTCGTGGGAAAACGCCAGCGCCGATGACATCCGCCAGTTCCTCGATCGATGGGAAAACAGCTCGCTGAATTTGCTGCGACAAGGCCACAGCTCGTTGCTGCAAATGGTGATGATGGCGTGGTACAGCCGGGCCGAGGCCTGGGCGCATTGCGGGTATCCGGGACCGCCCAAGATTTGAAAACCAAGTGAAATCCTGTGGGAGCGAGCTTGCTCGCGATGGCGGTGTGTCAGTCAATGCAGTTGCGGCTGATGCGACGCCATCGCGAGCAAGCTCGCTCCCACAGGGGCCTCGCAAACTCTAAATAATAAGAGACCCCTAACATGCCCGTACCCGATCCCTTCCGCGAAGGCCTGGCCCGTGGCTGGACCACCTACAACGGCGCGCAACTGACCCAGGACCTGACGCTGGAAGCGGACGTGGCGATTATCGGCAGCGGCGCGGGTGGTGGCACCACGGCCGAAATCCTCAGTGCTGCCGGCTACAACGTGCTGTTGATCGAGGAAGGACCACTCAAGACCAGCCATGACTTCAAGTTGCTCGAGGACCAGGCCTACACCAGCCTCTACCAGGAAGGCCTCGGGCGCATGAGCAAGGACGGCGCCATCACCATTCTCCAGGGCCGGGCGGTCGGTGGCACGACGCTGATCAATTGGACCTCCAGCTTCCGTACGCCCGACCAGACCCTCGACCACTGGGCGGCCGAGCACAACGTCAAGGGCCACAGCCCCGCTGAAATGGCGCCTTGGTTTGAACAGATGGAACAACGCCTGGGGGTGGCGCCCTGGCTGATTCCACCCAATGCCAACAACGACGTGATCCGCAAAGGCTGTGAAAAACTGGGCTACAGCTGGCACGTGATCCCGCGCAATGTGCGCGGCTGCTGGAACCTGGGCTATTGCGGCATGGGCTGCCCGACCAACGCCAAGCAGTCGATGCTGGTCACCACCATCCCGGCCACCCTGGACAAGGGTGGGGCGCTGCTTTACCTGGCGCGGGCCGAGCGCCTGACCCTCAAGAACGATACGATTACCGGGCTTGAGTGCCTGGCCATGGATGAGCGCTGCGTAGCGCCGACCGGGCGTCGCATCACGGTCAAGGCGCGACACTACGTACTGGCCGGTGGTGGCATCAACAGCCCGGCCCTGCTGCTGCGCTCCGACGCGCCGGACCCGTATGAACGCCTGGGCAAGCGGACTTTCCTGCATCTGGTGAACATGTCCGCCGGGCAATTCGACGAGGTCATCAACCCGTTCTACGGCGCGCCGCAGTCGATTTATTCGGATCACTTTCAATGGCAGGACGGTACCGCTGGCCAGATGTCCTACAAGCTGGAGGTCCCGCCCTTGCATCCGGCCCTCGCCGCCACGCTATTAGGCGGGTTTGGCAGCGAGAACGCCCTGCACATGGCGCAACTGCCCCACACCCACGCCATGCTGGCGTTGTTGCGCGACGGTTTTCATCCGGACAGCCCCGGCGGCCGCGTCGAGTTGCGCAGCGACGGCACGCCCGTGCTCGACTACGCGGTATCGCCCTACGCCTGGAACGGTTTGCGCCGGGCATTCCACAGCATGGCCGAGATTCAGTTCGCCGGCGGCGCCCGGGCGGTCATGCCAATGCACAGCGATGCCCGCTACGTGAAGACCTTGGCCGAAGCGCGCTCGCTGATCGACGGCCTGGACCTCGCCTTGTACCGCACGCGCCTGGGCAGCGCCCACGTGATGGGTGGCTGTGCCATGGGAGAAGATCCGAAAACCGCCGTCACCGACAGCCTCGGCCGTCATCATCAACTGAACAATCTTTCGATCCATGACGGCTCGTTATTCCCCACCAGCATCGGCGCCAATCCACAATTATCGGTGTACGGGCTAACCGCTCAACTGGCGACTTCCCTGGCCGAACGCCTGAAAAAATCATGAATATGTGGATTATTCGCAGCGTCTATAGTGCTTTCTTACCCAACAGCCGACTTGGCCGACCGAGAAGGCTGCGATACCATCCGACTCCCCAACGGACACCCGCCAGGACGACGCGATGAACCGAGTGTTGTACCCAGGTACCTTCGACCCTATTACCAAGGGCCATGGCGATCTGGTCGAACGCGCCGCGCGCCTGTTCGACCATGTGATCATTGCCGTCGCCGCCAGCCCGAAGAAAAACCCGCTGTTCCCGCTGGAACAACGTGTGGATCTGGCTCGCGAGGTCACCAAACACCTGCCCAATGTGGAGGTGGTCGGCTTCTCGACGCTGTTGGCGCACTTCGCCAAGGAAAAGAACGCCAATGTGTTCCTGCGCGGCCTGCGGGCGGTCTCGGACTTCGAGTACGAGTTCCAGCTGGCCAACATGAACCGCCAGTTGGCACCGGACGTCGAGAGCCTTTTCCTGACGCCATCGGAGCGCTATTCCTTTATTTCTTCGACCCTGGTGCGGGAAATCGCGGCCCTGGGCGGTGATATCACCAAGTTCGTCCACCCGGCCGTGGCCGATGCGCTGACCCTGCGCTTCAAGAAATAACCCGCTGGCTGCGATCCGCTTCGCAGCCCGACACAACGCAGTCCATCGCGCCCGCGTGCACTGCGCTCGCCAATGCGGCACAATTGCGCCCATACGTTTTCAGATGCCCGGGCCCAATGCCCCGGCTGGAGCCTGCATGTCCCTGATCATCACCGACGACTGCATCAATTGCGACGTCTGCGAACCCGAGTGCCCGAACGAAGCCATTTCCCAAGGCGAAGAGATCTACGTCATCGACCCGAACCTGTGCACCCAATGCGTCGGCCACTACGACGAACCCCAGTGCCAGCAGGTCTGCCCGGTGGATTGCATCCCGCTCGACGAAGCTCATCCGGAAACGGAAGAGCAGTTGATGGCGAAATATCGCAAGATTACTGGCAAGGCTTGAGCCAGAAGACTCTGTAGCGCTTGTGCGGGCCTCTTCGCGAGCGAGCCCGCTCCCAAAGAGATCGGCTATGTCCACAGCATTTGTGTCTTAAGCAAATCCCTGGTGGGAGCGGGCTTGCTCGCGAAGGGGCCATCAGCAGCACCAAGATCCAACTGCCAACCTCACTCCTGCTGCTCAAACCCCTCCCCAATACACCCCAGGCACCGCACAAACGTGGCCTTCGCCGGGTCCACCACCAATGCCTTCCCCGCATCGCCAACCCCGCCGCCCAGCGCGGTAAAGGGCAACGACACCACAAACGCCCCGGCGCCGATCACCGTGGCGGCCAGTAACAGCGGGCGGGCGATCAGCAGATCGCCGATCATGGCGAAGGCGGGCGGATTCTGGATGGTGTAGCGCGGGTCGCCGCTGCCTTCGTTCGCCAAGGCAGGCAAACCGACACTCAGCAGCAGCGCAAGAACAACAGGTCGAAGCAGATTCATGGGGCGATCCTTCGGCTAAGCAGTAATGACTACTGACTATAGACGGATCAGCTCTGACAGCGCGGACACCAGACACTGGCGCGCTGGCCCAGGCGGATTTCCCGCAGCCCCGTGCCACAAACCTTACACAGCTCACCGCCCCGACCGTAGACGAACAATTCCTGCTGGAAGTAGCCGGGCTGGCCATCGCCACCGATGAAATCACGCAGCGTGGTACCGCCGCGCTCGATGGCGTGGGCGAGGATGCGTTTGATCTCGATCGCCAGCTTCAGGTAACGCGCCCGGGAAATACCTCCGGCCGCCCGACGCGGGTCGATGCCGGCGGCGAACAGCGCCTCGGTCGCATAAATGTTGCCCACGCCCACCACCACCGCGTTGTCCATGATGAAAGGCTTGACCGCCATGGAGCGGCCACGCGAGAGCTGGAACAGACGTTCGCCGTCGAACAGATCGGTCAACGGTTCCGGCCCGAGGCGGATCAGCAGTTCATGGTTGAGCGGGTCGAGGCTCCAGAGCATCGCCCCAAAGCGCCGCGGGTCGGTGTAGCGCAAGGCCAGGCCGGATTCCAGCTCGATGTCCACGTGCTCGTGCTTGGCGGCGGGCATGCCGACTTCCACCAACCGCAGGTTGCCGGACATGCCCAAATGGCTGATCAAGGTGCCAACTTCGGCATTGATCAGCAGGTACTTGGCCCGTCGCTCCACCAGCACAATGCGTTGCCCCGAAAGCCGCACATCGAGGTCTTCCGGAATCGGCCAGCGCAGGCGGCGGTCACGTACCACCACGCGACTGACCCGCTGGCCTTCAAGGTGGGGCGCGATTCCGCGGCGGGTGGTTTCGACTTCCGGCAGTTCTGGCATAGGGCTCTCGAGTCAGGCGAAGGCTCGGCGCTTATTTTCAGCGCTTAGCGAGTAGCAAGGTCGCGGATTTCCTGTTTCTGGGTCTGGAAGTCGTATTCCGACAAACCGATGTAATCGAGCACCAGCGCCCCGACGCAATCCCACTCATGGTCTTCGGCCTGATTGCCCAGCACCCGGTGGGACGCACAGATGTTCTCGGACATCTTCAGGATCGCCAGCAGGTTTTTCAGCTGGCTGTTGTTGCGTGAAGAGTCGTCGCTGAAAACCGCCAGGGCATTGTGGTGGTTGGCGATGGCCTGGCTGACGTGATCCGGCAGGCGCCAGGATTTTGAGGTGTAGTAACCGACCACCGCATGATTGGTGTTGAACACACGGTTCTCGGTGTCCACCACCCGGCACTCGGCGCTGGCATTGGCGTAGGCCTCCTCCAGCACGCTCATGTAGTTGGGGAACTGCTTGAGCATCAACGGCACGCCGCAATCGTGGAACAACCCCAATGCGTAGGCTTCGTCGCCATTCTCCAGGCCAACACGCTTGGCCAGGGTCAGGCAGGTCATCGCCACGTCCTGGGCGGTATCCCAGAAGCGGTTCAGGGTGACGATGGCGTCATCGTGCAGCTCGCCCTTGATCGACTGCGCATTGATCAGGTTGATGATCGAGCGGCTGCCCAGCAGGTTCACCGCACGCTGGATCGAAGTGATCTTGTTGCGCAGGCCGTAATACGGCGAGTTGACGATCTTGAGCAAGGCCCCCGAGAGGCCTGGGTCCTGGGAGATCAACTTGGCGATGGTCTCCAGGTCCGGGTCGGGCATGTACTGCTCCATCTGCAGATCCACCATGATCTGCGGCTGGGGCGGCACACTGATGCCTTGCAGGGACTGTTGGATCTGTTCGGCGGAAAGTTCTTTGGACATGAGTACACACTCTGGGTCAGGCGGGGATTCTAACCCTTAAAGATGGATCCGATACACCGCTGGGCCACCGATCGTCCTTCAACCACGCCAATCGCCGCAACACGGTATACTCCCGCTCTTTTTTCCGGAGCGACGTCATGTCCCTGCCTAGCCTGCGCCTCAAAGCCAACGCCGACCGTCGCCTGCGCGCCGGCCACCTGTGGGTCTACAGTAACGAAATCGACGTAGCCGCCACCCCGCTGCACGGTTTCAAGGCCGGCGACCAGGCCATCCTCGAGGCCGCCGGTGGCAAGCCGCTGGGCATCGTTGCGATGAGCCCCAACAACCTGATCTGCGCCCGCCTGCTGTCCCGTGACGTGAAGCTGCCGCTGGATAAATCCTTGCTGGTGCATCGCCTCAACGTGGCCTTGTCGTTGCGCGAACGGCTGTTCGACAAGCCGTTCTATCGCCTGGTCTACGGTGATTCCGACTTGCTGCCGGGCCTGGTGGTCGACCGTTTCGGCGACATTCTGGTGGTGCAGATCGCTTCCGCCACCATGGAAGCCCATAAAGAAGACGTGATCGCCGCCCTCACCCAAGTGCTCAAGCCCAGCGGTATTCTGTTCAAGAACGACTCCGCCGCCCGTGACGCCGAAGGCCTGAACCGCTACGTCGAAACCGTGTTCGGCCTCGTGCCGGAATGGGTCGCATTGGAAGAGAACGGCGTGAAATTCGAAGCGCCGGTCATGGAAGGTCAGAAAACCGGCTGGTTCTACGATCACCGCATGAACCGCGCACGCCTGGCGCCGTACGCCAAGGGCAAGCGCGTCCTGGACCTGTTCAGCTACATCGGCGGCTGGGGCGTGCAAGCGGCGGCGTTCGGTGCCAGTGAAGTATTCTGTGTCGACGCCTCGGCCTTCGCCCTCGACGGTGTCGAGCGCAATGCGGCGCTCAATGGCTTCGCCGAGAAACTGACCTGCATCGAAGGCGACGTGTTCGAAGCCCTGAAGGAACTCAAGGCCAGCGAAGAGCGTTTCGACGTGATCGTGGCCGACCCGCCGGCCTTCATCAAACGCAAGAAAGACCTGAAAAACGGTGAAGGCGCCTATCGCCGTCTCAATGAACAGGCCATGCGCCTGCTCAGCAAGGACGGCATCCTGGTCAGCGCTTCGTGCTCGATGCACCTGCCCGAAGACGACCTGCAAAACATCCTCCTGACCAGTGCCCGCCACCTGGACCGCAACATTCAGTTGCTCGAACGCGGCGGCCAAGGGCCGGACCATCCGGTGCACCCGGCCATTGCCGAAACCCGCTACATCAAGAGCATTACCTGCCGGTTGTTGCCCAACAGCTGAGTCTCGGGACGGGGCCGCAGCCATGGCTGCCGGGCCCCGCGCCGTATTATCCGCTCGATGCCTGATTCGCAGCCTTGGCTGCGAATTTTTTTGCGCGTATGAAAAGTTACCGAGCACCAAAGTAAATACCCGCACCTATACATCTTGTATGAACTCTCCCACATAATTACTGGAGCTTTCCTACTCAACAGCCACTTGCCAAGCACTCATCACAAACTATGATTGGACTGTCACTGCGCAAGTGACAACTATTAAAAAACACAACACTCATCTCAAACAAAGGAGCTGTACGATGAAAGCAATCAATCTGGAAGCTAATAAAATCGCAAACCTGGCAGGCCTGATTGTTCCAAAAAGCCGCTAAGTAAGTAAAAGATGGAGCCGGGGAGTGCCGGCGCCCCGCTCCATCGAGACTCTTCGTCCCAGCGGAATCAATTTTCATGCATATAAACCCGTGCCTTTTCATGCTTGCGCGACCGCCGCACCAAATTGTATGGAACTATGAGCGCCACACTCAATTCGAACTCGAACTTAATCATTCGATACGATTGGCGCAACTTATCAGCGACCCTTCACAATTCGACACCTGCAACCCCATAGATATTGAGTTCGTCAACGCCGACATACTGATTGCCGAGCCCAGGAATTCGATTAACTGGAGATGGGATGAACTGTCGAAAATATTTCATATCGGCACAAAGAACATTCCCTGCGAAAGTGTTCCCCAAGATGTGAATGAATGGGCGACGCTGTATCTGCAACATTGCAATGAAGTACTTGCGTCACCGACGCCCGCCGCCAGGACGAAGCCCTGCCCGATCGACCGGATTGCCCTTGCTTCGTGTCCGCTGGTGGATCTACAGCACGTTTCGCTGGCGCAGACGCTGGTCAATCGGAGCACATCTCGCTCATTCAGCGAACACGCCATTTCAATCGAGCAGGTCAGCACCCTCCTGTACCTGACCCTGGGTTACCTGAACGAACGCTCGTGCGTTCAGGCCAGCCCACCCGATACGCTGAACGCACGCCGCAGCAGCCCCTCGGGCGGCGGCCTGAATGCCTGCGAGGGCTATCTTTACGTGCGCAACGTCACAGGGCTGGCACCGGGGGTGTACACCTATCACCCGGACGAGCACGCCTTGAGCCTGATCCGACCCTTACCGGATGTCCCCCTGGGCCAATTGTTATGCGGTCAGCACTTCATTAATCCTCTGCCATTCGGGCTGTTCATCACTTCACGCTTCGACAAACTGTGGTGGAAGTACGAGCACTCCCGCGCCTACCGGATGGCATTTGTCGAAACGGGTCACGTGTCCCAGGTCTTCCTGATGGTTGCGACTGCACTGGGCCTCAATACCTGGTTGACCGGGGCGCTGGCCGACCGTCAGGTGGAACATCTGCTTGGCCTTGAGGGAGCCCCGGAGCAACCGTTGTTTTTTGTCGGCTGCGGGCATGGCGACGGACAGGTGCATTGCAACGAGCTGATGGCCCTGGTCAATGGCCAGGACACTGTCTCATGACCGGTTCTAGCTCTACCCAGGTGCCTCGTTACACCCTGGGCGACTGGAATAACAAGGCCACGGTACGGGTGGGGAAAAACGACTACCGGTTGCCCGATGACCTGGAGCAGCAACTGTCGATTCGGGACTGGTTCCCCCCCGCCTTCATTCCCTATATCGAACATCCGCTGATCGACAGGGCAGGACGTTCCATTGCCCAGCGCCTGGCGGCCAATCACCTGGTGTATTTCCTCGACTACACCACCTTGCTCGAACACCGGGTCGTCAATCGTGCCGTGGAAACCCTTGTTCATGGCGAACTCACCGTGTCGATCCCCGGGCAGATGAAAACCGCTGCCCTGCAGCTCTATACCGACGAGGGCTACCACGCACTGTTTTCCAATGAAGTGGCCGAACAGATCGTCGCCCTGTATGACATCCGCGATCGTCCGCCCCCCAGGCGTATCGACCGGCTATTGGCTGTCATCGACGTCACGAGCCCCACGGATCGGCCCCTGGCGTGGTTCCTGCTGGGGTTCGTCTCCGAAACGATCATCGCCAAAGAGCTGCTGGCCATCACCCGCGAAGGGTTGGTTTCCACGGTGTACAGGATGCTCAGGAGTCATCTCGAGGACGAGGCACGCCACAGTCGCTACTTCAGTGAGGTGTTCCAGTACCTGTGGTCCGCCCTGACCCCGACACAACGCGACCTGGCTGCAAGCATGCTGCTGGAGATCATCGGCCTTTATTTCGAACCTGACGCGCCCTGGCTGCTGGGCAGCCTCGCCAGCGTCGGCTTCAACGAGCCGTCATCCCAGCAGATCATCGCCGACCTCCTGCAACCAGGTGCCCATGCCCGACGGGTGCGCTCAGGGGCGACCTCGACCTTCGCGGCCATGAAAAAGGCGGGCTTTTTCGACAACGAACACAACCGGCAGCTTTTCTTTCAGGCGGGGTTTATCGATGGCTGACACCCAGGACCTTCCAGGCACCCGCAAACCCGCCACCGTCGGGCTGTTGCTGACCCTGACCTTGCTCGGCGTGTTCCCAATCGATGTGGTGCTGCCCTCGTTCCCAGCGTTGTCCGAGCACTTTCAGAGGCCGTCGTCTGACATCGCCCTGTCTGTCAGCCTGTTCGCAGTGGGCATCGCTCTTTCGCAGCTGCTGATCGGTCCACTCTCCGATGCCATGGGGCGAAAGAACCTGCTGCTGATCGGGATCAGCGTCTCAGCCGTTGGGGCAACAGGTTGCGTGCTCGCCGATGGTTACTGGTCCTTTTTGTTTTTCCGTGTCGTCCAGGCCTTGGGGTGCGGTTGTTTCGTACTGTCCCAGGCGTTGATCCAGGACCTGTTCACAGGCAGGGAGCAGCAGCGATTGCGTATTTTCCTGGTCACCTGCGGTGGCATTTTCATTTCCGTATCGCCCCTGGCCGGCACCGGGCTACAAAGCTGGATGGGCTGGCGTGGCAGTTTCCTGGTGTTCGTGGCCCTGGCGGTCGGCGTGTTTGTCGGCGCCAGCCTGTTACTCAAACCGTCCCCGGCGGGCCGCCCACGCAAGCGCCTGGACTTCATTGCGTCTTATCGAAAGGTCTGCGGTGACTTCAGCTTCATGGCCTATTGGTTGACGTCGGCACTGGCCTTTTCCTGCCATTTCTCGTTTATCGTCATTTCGCCGCTGGTGCTCATCGATCAGTTGCAGCTCTCGCCCGAGGCCTTTTCGTGGGCATTGTTGGGCTACGGACTGGCCTATATCGGCGGCGGAGCGGTAGCGACCGTGCTGAGCACTCGAATCGACCCTCAGACGCAAATCATCACAGGCCTGGGCCTGATCCTGGTAGCGGGCGTCTTGATGCTCGGGCTCTCCAGCCAACTGGGCTTGTCGGTCACTACCCTGCTGCTGCCCATGATCGTATGCACCGCCGGAACAACCATTGCCCGGGCAGCGGCCCATACCCTGGCAATGAATAGATTCCCGGGGCAAGCCGGTACGTCCGCCTCGGCCGGCAGCGTGCTGATCTTCATCGTCGGCGGGCTGACCAGTGCCGCGATCAGCCTTACCCCGCTGGATATGCAGATCACACTGGCGCTGAGCCTGATGTTGCTCAGCCTCCTCGGGCTGCTGCTCAATACCCTGGTCCGGCATCGTCACAGGGGGCTGTTGGCAGGCTGAGCGCTGCCAGTCGTCATCCCAAGCACGACATTGGCGTCCGATCAGCGCTTTGCGTCATTTCATCCTGGCGCCAGCGGTGTAGAATCGCGACATTCATCGCCATTCATCCCCGGCGGGTTTATGAGCTCATGCTGAGGCGCGCAGTGATCCTGCAAAGTCATCGGCCACTTCCGGACACTCGGCCAATCCCCGGTGTTCCAGAACGTCAACAGAAGCTCACTTCCCCTTTGATATCTGATTAGCCGCCCGGAGTGCTCCATGCCTGATTACCGCTCGAAAACTTCCACCCATGGCCGCAACATGGCCGGCGCCCGCGCATTGTGGCGCGCCACGGGGATGAAGGATGACGACTTCAAGAAGCCGATCATCGCCATTGCCAACTCCTTCACCCAGTTTGTACCCGGCCACGTGCACCTCAAGGACCTGGGTCAACTGGTTGCCCGGGAAATCGAACGCGCTGGCGGCGTTGCCAAAGAGTTCAACACCATCGCCGTGGACGACGGCATCGCCATGGGCCATGACGGCATGCTCTATTCGCTGCCGAGCCGCGAGATCATCGCCGACTCCGTCGAATACATGGTCAATGCCCACTGTGCCGACGCCATCGTGTGCATTTCCAACTGCGACAAGATCACCCCTGGCATGCTCATGGCCGCCCTGCGCCTGAACATCCCGGTGATCTTCGTTTCCGGCGGTCCAATGGAAGCGGGCAAGACCAAGCTTGCCAGCCACGGTCTCGACCTGGTGGATGCCATGGTGATTGCCGCCGACTCCAGCGCTTCTGACGAGAAAGTCGCCGAGTACGAGCGTAGCGCCTGCCCGACCTGCGGTTCGTGCTCCGGCATGTTCACCGCCAACTCGATGAACTGCCTCACCGAAGCCTTGGGCCTGGCCCTGCCAGGCAACGGTTCCACCCTGGCCACCCACAGCGACCGCGAACAGCTGTTCCTGCAGGCCGGCCGGACCATCGTCGAACTGTGCAAACGCTACTATGGCGAGAACGACGAGTCGGTGTTGCCGCGCAACATTGCCAACTTCAAGGCATTCGAAAACGCCATGACCCTGGACATCGCCATGGGCGGTTCCACCAACACCATCCTGCATTTGCTGGCCGCCGCCCAGGAAGCCGAAATCGATTTCGACCTGCGCGACATCGACCGCCTGTCCCGTCACGTGCCGCAACTGTGCAAGGTCGCGCCGAACATCCAGAAGTACCACATGGAAGATGTGCACCGCGCTGGCGGGATCTTCAGCATCCTCGGCTCCCTGGCCCGTGGTGGCTTGCTGCACACCGACCTGCCGACCGTGCACAGCAAGACCATGGCCGAGGGCATCGCCAAGTGGGACATCACCCAGACCACTGACGAAGCCGTGCATCACTTCTTCAAGGCCGGCCCGGCGGGCATTCCGACGCAAACCGCATTCAGCCAGTCGACCCGTTGGGAAACCCTGGACGACGATCGTGAAAACGGCTGTATCCGCAGTGTCGAGCACGCGTACTCTCAAGAAGGCGGCCTGGCCGTGCTCTACGGCAACATCGCCCTGGACGGCTGCGTGGTGAAAACCGCCGGCGTCGATGAGTCGATCCATGTGTTCGAAGGCAACGCCAAGATTTTCGAAAGCCAGGACAGCGCGGTGCGCGGGATCCTCGCCGACGAAGTGAAGGCCGGCGATATCGTGATCATCCGCTATGAAGGCCCGAAAGGCGGTCCGGGCATGCAGGAAATGCTCTACCCCACCTCCTACCTGAAGTCCAAGGGCCTGGGCAAAGCCTGCGCCTTGCTGACCGATGGTCGTTTCTCCGGCGGTACTTCGGGCCTGTCCATTGGCCACGCTTCGCCGGAGGCTGCTGCTGGCGGTGCCATCGGCCTGGTGCGGGACGGCGACAAGGTGCTGATCGACATTCCGAACCGCTCGATCAACCTGTTGGTCAGCGACGAAGAATTGGCCGGACGTCGCGCCGAACAGGATAAGAAAGGCTGGAAGCCAGTGGAAGTGCGTCCGCGCAAAGTCACCACGGCGCTCAAGGCCTACGCCCTGCTCGCCACCAGCGCCGACAAGGGCGCTGTGCGGAACAAGGCGATGCTGGACGGCCTGTAAGCGTCGTTAGTCGCAATAAAAAATGCCCCGCCAAGTGCGGGGCATTTTTTGGGCTCCAGTTTGGACTCTGGAGCCACATGATTCCCTGTGGCGAGGGAGCTTGCTCCCGCTGGGTCGCGAAGCGGCCCCAAATTTTCCCTATCATCCCCATGTCGTGAGCTTACGACGTTGGGGCCGCTTCGCAGCCCAGCGGGAGCAAGCTCCCTCGCCACCAAAGGCAATACCTTGCCTCTTTGATGCCGTGTTACTGGATATCCTCCGGCTTGACGATCACCCAGTTCTTGTCCGCCGTCACCGGCAGTCCTTCCTTGGCCTGGGCCGCGGCGTGCCTGGCCATCATGCCGTTGATCTGGGTCATGTACTTGTCCTTGCGGTTGACCCACAGGTGGATACCGCCCTTGGCCACGTCCACATCGTGAAACAGCATGTAGCCGTCACTGCTCGGCGTGTCGCCGCCCACCAGCACCGGTTTTTTCCATTCGTCGATGTACGTCAGGATAGCCGCGTGCTTACCGGCCATCCAGGTCGCCGGAGTCCACAGGTAAGGCGTGTATTCCAGGTCAAGATTGGCCTTCTCGTCATATTTACCTGCGGTGATCTGCTTGCGGGCAGTGGTCAGCTCGCCAGTCTTGCGATCCTTGAGCAACGTGGTCACGCCGATCACGTTCTGCGGCTTGAGGTTGTAGCCATACTTCGGATCGGAGGCGACCATGCGCACCAGCTCTTCCGACGCCGCGGTCATGACATAGACCTCGATGCCATTTTCCATCAGCTTGTTGTACAGCTCAGCCTGGCCGGTGAAGACTTTTGGCGGGTTGACGTTGTAGTTCACCACCTTGTCGCCGTCGTAATAGGTGGTTGGCACCGGCTTGCCGGAAGCCATCAGCTCATCGACGTAGCCCTTGAGTTCCTTGAGGGTAAAACCGGAGAACACCTGGGCGACCCACGGGTAGCAGACCATGTCGTCCACTTCACACAGACGGTAGTAATAACTGAACAAGCTTTCCTTGTGATCGGCCGTGTCCTTGAACGGCATCAGCTTCAAGGAAGGATCCAGGGTTTCACGGGTGATGAGGCCCTTGTTCTCCATGAACGGCAACAGCGACTCTTCAAGGTCGTAGCGGTAACTGGTGTTGTCCATGTCGAACACCGCGTAGTTACCCTTGTTGGCGTTGGCCGCGATCATCGCGTCCAGTGCCTTGGCCTGTTCGGCGGGCCAGTGCTTGAGATCAGTGGCAAATGCCTGACCGACGAGGCCCAGGCCCAAGGCAACAGCGAGAAGGTGAGGTGCGAGCTTCATCGGCATTTCTCCCAGGTTCAAAGAACCCGACGCTAACAAATGCTTGTGACAGTCCTCGCCTGTGGGCGACCGCTTACATCGTGATCACGCCAGCGGCGTATCCATAAACGCCATTGCCTTATTCCATAAACGACAATCTACATGCTTTTTTAGTATTAATTCATTAGTTATCAGGCTGTTAGGCTCCCCGGCTCGCAGTCGCGGCTTCAGGCGACTGGCACAAGTCTTATCGGAGCTTTTTTTGATGAATCTGCCGCTGATCCTCAATCTGCTGGTATTCCTCGCCTTGCTGTTTGGCCTGGCGAAAACCCGTCACGGTACCTGGAGCCTGGCCAAGAAAGTCCTGCTGGCACTGGTGCTGGGCGTGGTGTTCGGGATTACCCTGCACACGATTTATGGCGCTGGCCACCCGGTGCTCAAAGCCTCGATCGGTTGGTTCGACCTGGTGGGCAACGGTTACGTGCAGCTACTGCAAATGATCGTCATCCCGCTGGTCTTCGCCTCGATTCTCAGCGCCGTAGCCCGCCTGCACAACGCCTCGTCCTTGGGCAAGATCAGCTTCCTGACCATCGGCACGCTGCTATTCACCACCGCCATTGCCGCCCTGATCGGTATCGGCCTGACCAACCTGTTCGGCCTCACCGCCGAAGGCCTGGTGGCCGGCACCCAGGAATTGGCGCGCCTGCAGGTGATCCAGAGCGACTACGCCGGCAAGGTCGCCGACCTGAACATCCCGCAACTGCTGCTCTCGTTCATTCCACAGAATCCCTTTGCCGACCTGGCGCGGGCCAAGCCGACCTCGATCATCAGCGTGGTGATCTTCGCCGCGTTCCTCGGTGTCGCGGCGTTGCAGTTGCTCAAGGATGATGTAGAGAAAGGCCAGAAAGTGATCAACGCCATCGACACCCTGCAAAGCTGGGTGACGCGCCTGGTACGCCTGGTGATGAAACTGACCCCGTACGGCGTACTGGCACTGATGACCAAAGTGGTGGCCGGCTCCAACCTGCAGGACATCATCAAGCTCGGTAGTTTCGTCGTGGTGTCGTACCTCGGGCTGGGCTTGATGTTCGTGGTCCACGGCCTGTTGGTTTCCGCCGCCGGGATCAACCCGTTGCGCTTCTTCCGCAAGATCTGGCCGGTGCTGACCTTCGCCTTCACCAGCCGCTCCAGCGCGGCAACGATCCCGCTGAGTATCGAAGCCCAGACCAGCCGCCTGGGCATTGCGCGTTCCATTGCCAGCTTCAGCGCCTCGTTCGGCGCCACCATCGGCCAGAATGGCTGCGCCGGGCTCTATCCGGCCATGTTGGCAGTCATGGTTGCGCCGACGGTGGGCATCAACCCGTTGGATCCGGTATGGATCGCGACACTCGTGGCGATTGTGACCCTGAGCTCGGCGGGTGTGGCCGGGGTCGGTGGTGGCGCGACGTTTGCCGCGTTGATCGTACTTCCGGCAATGGGCTTGCCGGTCTCGCTGGTGGCGTTGCTGATTTCCGTCGAACCGCTGATCGACATGGGCCGCACGGCGTTGAACGTCAGCGGTTCGATCACCGCCGGGGCGATTACCAGTCAGGTGATGCAACAGACCGACAAGGCGTTGCTGGGTGCCGAGGAGCATGGGGAGCTGGTACAGGCTTGATGGGTGGCACCTGATCGATCGCTATCGCGAGCAATCTCCCACACTGGATCTTCAGTGAACACAGTATTTGTGATCACTGGCAATCAATGTGTGGAGCTTGCTCGCGATGTTTTTAAAGCTTTTCCCACACCTCAAAGCTGTAGGCCGGCTTGTCCCCTTCCGCCGGGTTCGGTTGGTTCGAAACCAACTTCCACTGGCTTGAATCAAACTCCGGAAACCACGCATCCCCCTTCGGGCTCAGCGCTACGCGAGTCAGGTACAGCCGATCCGCCTGCGCCAGCGCCTGGGCGTACAGTTGCGCACCGCCGATCAACATCAGCTCGTCGACACCCTGCGCCAACGCCCAGGCCTCGGCCCGTTCCACCGCTGCCTCGAGCGTAGAAAAGACCTCCGCACCTTCCAGCACCAGATCCAGCTGACGGCTGACCACGATGTTCAGGCGCCCTGGCAATGGCCGGCCGAGGGAATCCCAGGTCTTGCGACCCATGATGATCGGCTTGCCCAAGGTGGTGGCCTTGAAGTATTTGAAATCCCCCGGCAGGTGCCAGGGCATGCTGTTGTCGACGCCGATCACACGGTTTTCACCGAGGGCTGCGATCAGGCTTAGGGGCAGAGTTTTTTTCATGGCGGCGAGGATACCAGAGGCTTGGCGCCTGGCAACGTACCCCGACGGGCGCTACAGCGGTTATGCTCACCCCTCATTCGAGCGACGGGAGCGCCCGTGACTGAACTGCAGAACCTCTGGTTGACCGAGACGGTCCGCCTGCGTGAAGAACACGCCGGCCCGCTCGAAGACCAGGAAGCCAATCGCCTGGCCCGTGCGGCAGGCGGCGATTTATCCACCCGCATCCGCCACCGCGCCCGCTGGCTGGCCGAGCGCGATGGTCTCACCGACGCCCTGCGCCATTGGCTGCAAGGGGCGCGCCTGGCGCTGATCGTGCTGGCGGTGCTCGCCATCATCAGCGGCGCCGGCCTCGGGTTCGCCGCGCTCGGCGATGGGCAAACACCGGTCAATGTGTTCTGGGCCCTGGGCAGTCTTTTGGGGCTGAACCTGATCCTGCTCGTCGGTTGGGTCCTGGGACTGATATTCGCTGGCGAGCAAGGTGCCGCGCTGGGGCGCCTGTGGCTGTGGCTCAGCGAAAAACTCGCCCGCGATGCCAAGGCCGCCCAGCTGGCGCCGGTCCTGCTGCTGTTGCTGCAACGGCACAAGCTCAATCGCTGGGCCCTCGGTGCGCTGGTCAATGGTTTGTGGCTGCTGGCGATGTTCAGCGCGCTGGTCATCGTACTGATGCTGATGGCGACCCGGCGCTATGGCTTTGTCTGGGAAACGACAATCCTCGGTGGCGAGACCTTCGTCGCCATGACCCGAGGCCTCGGCGCGCTGCCTGCCCTGTTGGGCTTCAGCGTGCCGACCGTGGAGATGATCCGCGCCAGCGGCGACGGCGCCTTGGACATCGAGAGCGCCCGCCAGGCCTGGGCCGCCTGGCTGGTGGGCGTGGTGCTGGTCTATGGCGTGCTGCCGCGCCTGGGCCTGGCGCTGCTGTGCCTGTGGCGCTGGCGGCGCGGCCGGGCCCTGTTGCGCCTGGACCTGAACCTGCCGGGCTACGCCCAATTGCGCGAACGCCTGATGCCCAGCAGTGAGCGCCTGGGCGTCAACGACGCCGCGCCCGCGCAGTTGCACCAGATCGAAAATGCGGTCAGTGCGCAGGAAAGCGACGGAGCCTTGCTGGTGGCAATCGAACTGGACGAGCGGCCCTGGCCACCGAAACTGCCAGACACCGTGAAAGACGCCGGCATTCTCGACAGTCGCGAATCCCGCCACCGGCTCCTCGAACAACTGTCGCGATTTCCCCCGGCGCGACTGGCGATTGCCTGCGACCCGCGCCGCTCACCGGATCGCGGCAGCCTGGCGTTGATTGCCGAGCTGGCCCGCAGCGCCAGCGCCACCCGCGTCTGGTTGTTGCAAGCCCCACCGGGTGAAGCGTTGGACGCCGAGCGCCTGGGCGACTGGCACAACGCCCTGCAACAGTTGCAATTGCCCTTCGCCGATTGCGCGCCCTTGAACTGGCTGGAGACCGGCCATGACTGAATCCATGAAGCCACTGAAACTGGCCGTGGTCGGCCATACCAACGTCGGCAAGACCTCCCTGCTACGAACCCTGACCCGGGACGTCGGCTTCGGCGAGGTGTCCCACCGTCCGAGCACCACCCGGCACGTCGAGGGTGCACGCTTGTCGGTGGACGGCGAAGCGCTGCTGGAACTGTACGACACGCCGGGCCTGGAAGACGCCATCGCCCTGCTCGATTACCTCGAGCGCCTGGAGCGTCCCGGCGAACGCCTGGATGGCCCGGCGCGCCTGGCCCGGTTCCTCGAGGGCAGCGAGGCGCGGCAACGTTTCGAGCAGGAAGCCAAAGTGCTGCGGCAACTGCTCGCCAGCGACGCCGGGCTCTATGTGATCGATGCCCGGGAACCGGTCCTGGCCAAATACCGTGATGAGCTGGAAGTCCTCGCCAGTTGTGGCAAACCGCTGCTGCCGGTATTGAACTTCGTCAGCAGCGCCCATCATCGCGAGCCCGACTGGCGTGAAGCCCTGGCTCGACTGGGACTGCACGCCCTGGTGCGCTTTGACAGCGTCGCTCCACCCGAAGACGGCGAACGACGCCTGTATGAAAGCCTCGCGCTGTTGCTGGAAAGCGCCCGCGGGCAACTGGAACGACTGGTCGCCGATCAACAGGCCCAGCGCCTTGCCCGTCAGCGGAGCGCGGCGCGATTGATCGCCGAATTGCTGATCGACTGCGCCGCCTGCCGGCGCAGCGTGGCCAGCGATGCCGAACTGGAGCGCCAGGCCATCAGCGAGCTACGCGGCGCGGTGCGTCAACGCGAACAGCGCTGCGTCGAGGCCCTGCTCAAGCTCTACGCTTTCCGCCCCCAAGACGCTGCTGCCAGCGATCTGCCGTTGCTGGACGGGCGCTGGGGCGATGACCTGTTCAACCCCGAAACCCTCAAGCAACTGGGCGTACGCGTGGGCGGCGGGATCGCGGCGGGCGCAGCGGCCGGAGCCGGGGTGGACTTGCTGGTGGGCGGCCTGACCCTCGGTGCCGCCGCCCTGGCCGGGGCCATTGTCGGCGGCACCCTGCAAACCGCGCGCAGCTATGGCAGCCGGCTGATGGGCAAGCTCAAGGGCCAGCGGGAGCTGACGGTGGACGACAGCGTATTGCGCCTGCTGGCCCTGCGCCAACGACAACTGCTGCAAGCCCTCAATGAGCGCGGCCACGCGGCGATGGACAGCATCCGCATCGCCACGCCCCAGGACAAGACCTGGCGCGAAGGCAAGTTGCCCGAAGCCTTGAGCAAGGCCCGGACGTATCCGCAGTGGTCGTCGCTGAACCCTCAGGCACGGTTGAGCCAGGCGGAGCGGCAGGAGCGGATCGAGCAGTTGGCCGAGGAGCTCTAGACACCTCCTGCCTGAACCGAGGATAGGGTGGACACAGTTTGTGGCGAGGGGATTTATCCCCGCTGGGCTGCGCAGCAGCCCCAAAACCTGACACCTCGCTTTCTCAAGTCAATAGCGTTCAACCATTTTGGGGGCGCTTCGCACCCCAACGGGGATAAATCCCCTCACCACAAGAGCCGCGGCGCCCGCTTAGGGTCAATCGCCGATCAATGCCTTGAGCGCCAAAGCCGCTTCAGGCAATTCCAGTTCACTGAACACCTTCACGCCATGGCGCTTGAGCAAGGCTGCCGTCACGCCTTCGCCAGTGACTTTCACGCCACTGAACGTCCCGTCATAGGTCAGCAGATTACCGCACGACGGGCTATTGGCCTTGAGCACGGCGATCCGGATGCCGTGTTCGCGCACCAACGCCAGCGCTTGATCGGCACCTGACAAAAACTGCGCACTGACATCTTCACCGTCGGTAGTGATCACTGCTGCGTGGCCATCGAGTACTTGCCCACCCTGCCCGCCGGGAATCTCCGCCGCCGCCCGGGGCGTGGGCAGGCCACCGGCGACTTCCGGGCACAGCGCCACGACCCGGCCTTCGTCGAGCCAATGCCGGAGCTGATCGAACGGCCCGCTGGCACCACCGTCGTAGCGCACACGGTGGCCGAGCAGGCAGCGACTGACCAGGATCTTTTCCATACTCAGAACAACTCGTTGCCACGGCGCCGGAACCACCCCGTCAAGGACAGGCGATCCCGCGTGGCGGGCAGGACTTCATGGGGAATTTCCCCCGACAGGAACACCACCAGGCAGCCACCGGTGGGCACCACGTCATGTTCCGCGCCGTCGTCCAGGTACATGCGCAACTGGCCGCCATGTTCCGGCAACCAGGCGTCGTTGAGGTAAAGCACCGCCGACACCATCCGCCGGTCGTCATCGCGGAAGCGGTCGACATGCTTGAGGTAGAACGCACCGGGCGGGTACAGGGCGAAGTGGCTTTCGAAATCCTCCAGGCCCAGGAAAAGCCCGCGATTCATCGCCTCGCGCAGGCAGTCCATAAGCCCCAGGTAACGGTCGCAGGCTGGCGCCTGGCCGGGCTCGATCCATTGGATGCGATCACCCCGAATGCCTTCGCGAATCTCCGAGAACGGCCCGCGCCCGACCGCCGCCGGGGCCAATTCGCCTTCAGCGGCACGCTGGCGGCACTCGGTCGCCAGGGCGCGGGTCAACGCATCCGGCAGGAAGATGTTCTGCTGCGACCAGCCGCGCTCGGCCAGGTCGTCCACGATACGTAACAGCAGCGGGTGATCAGAAGATATTTGCATGGCGCGCATAGTATTCCTGTGCCTGCAAAACCGACAGCGAGGCACAGCAGGTTTTTTGCTGCCAGATAGCACCGCCGTACGAACTTGATACGAATTCTCGACAAGACCCCACACCCCACGGAGAATAGTCGGCTGCTGACAGGAGTCCCTATGCGCCGTTTGCTTTTCTCACTGTTGATGTTCTGCGTATTACCTGCCTGGGCAGACAGCTACGACCAGTTGTATAAGGTCGCCGGCTGGCCGGAACAGCGGGCGCATTTCAATGACGCCTTGAGCGCCACGCAACAGCGTTACCAGAACAGCCTGCCGCCAGCGGTGTTCCAGGCGTTGGTGAACAACAGCAATCAACGTTTCGCCCCCCAGGCCATGGACCAGCGGGCCGAGGCGCAAATGCGCAAGAACCTGCGTGACCCTCAGCCGTCCCTGGCGTTCTTCCAATCACCGTTGGGCCGCAAGGTCGTGACGGCCGAACTGCTGGCGACCCGTCGCGATCAATTGGCGAAAAACGCCAAGGGCCTGCCGAAGATGCAAGCCAGCGATAACCGCTTGTTGATCATCGGCCACCTGGCCCAGGCCCTGCCCGCCCGCGAAGCCGGCGCCGAGGTCAGCCTGGCGATCGCCGGCGTGGCGGCCGACAGCCTGAGTTCGATGATCCCCGGCCTGCTGGGTGGCGGCCAGGCCCAGGGCATGCTGAACGGCCAGCGCCAGCGGCTGATGGAGCAGATCGGCGCGGACCTGAACAACACGTTGCTGTACGTCTACCGCGACCTGTCGGATACCGAGCTGGAAGAATTCGCCACCTTCGCCGAATCGGCCGAGGGTCAGGCTTATTACCAGGCGGCTTTGGCGGCGATTCGGGCGGGGTTGGCGGTGGGGCAGACGCTCGGGCAGTAGAACTTCAGCGTCCAAGGCATCGCTATCGCGAGCAAGCTCGCTCCCACAGGGGGTTGAGTGAACTCAGGTTTCGCGAGCGTCAAAGGTCCAGTGTGGGAGCGAGCTTGCTCGCGATAGCGATCACAAAGTCACCGCCGAACCCGGCTCATCCGCTTGGTCAGAAACCCAAACATCTCCTGCCGCATTGCCAAGGCCTCGTTCGCCAGATGATGCCGGCCCTCGGGCAGCATCAACACCTGCGGCCGGTCGAACTTACTGCGCAGCACTTGCAGGTTGTGCACCCAATCCACCGTCATATCCGCCTGCCCTTGCACGATCAACGGCTGGCGCGGACTGCTCGGGGCGGCTTCGATGCGTTTGATCCATTGTCCCAACGCCCCCACCCACGCGGTGGGCAGGCGGAGCGGTTGCAGCGGGTCGGCTTGCAGGAATGGCAGGAACTGCGGGTCGGTGGAGTTCTCGCTGAAGCGCCGGGCGATGCCGGTCACAAAAGGTTTGAGCAGGTAGTAACTCAGGCGCGACCAACCCCAGGCCCGCGGCCGCACCAGCGGCGACAACAGGATCACCTGGCCCTGGGCCGGGCTAGTGGCGCCATGGTTGAGCACGTGATCCACCACGATAGCCCCGCCGGTGCTTTGCCCACACAGATGCCAGGGTTGCGGCAGGCCCAATGCTCCAGCCTCGGCCAACAGGCCCTGCAACGTGGCCTGGTACTCGGCGAAATCGCCAATGCTGGCCCGCTCGCCGCTGGACAGGCCATGGCCCGGCAGGTCACAGGCAATCACCGCGAATTTCTGCGCCAGGGCCCACTCGATCAAGTGTCGATACAGGCCCATGTGATCGTAGTAACCGTGGAACACAAACAACGTCGCCACGGCTTTTTCCGGCCACCAGACCTGGGCAACCACCTCATACCCGTCGATCTCGAAACGCCCCAGTCCCTTGCGCAACGGGTATTGGGGGAAATCCAGCCCATAGAAGCGCTGATAGGCCTGTGCTTGCTCCGAGAGCGGCTGCCACTCGGCCAGGGATTGCAGGCTGGCACGCAGGTGATCGGGGTCGAAAGTGGCAGGCATCAAGATTCCCAGGCAGAAGCGCATCGCGCGAAACAGACTTTATAAGCCTGCGATATTCATCTGTCGCGGCAGGCATGGCAAGCTAGCCGGCCTCAGAGGATCGACTTCATGCGCCCGTCCCACCGCACGACCTTGCTTGCCAGCCTGCTTGTCCTCGCGTGCGCCGCCGTGTTGTGGTTCGCCTACGACTGGTTCCAGGGGCGTTTTCTGCGCACATTCAGCCAACACACGGCGGTATTTTCCGGCGACCCACTGCGCCTGCCCGCTGACCTGGCCGGCCCTGGCGCGATCCGCCTGGTGCATTTCTGGGATCCGGCCTGCCCGTGCAACGTCGGCAACCAGCAACACCTGGCCGAGCTGGTCGATAAATACGGACCACAAGGCGTCGAGTTCTATGCGGTACAAAAGACCGGTAGCCAAGGCCGGTTACCGACCACGTTAAGCAGCCTCAAAGCCCTCCCGGCGCTCCCCGGTTCAAGCCAGATTCCCGCCAGCCCCGCCGTGGCGATTTGGGACCGCAGCGGCAAATTGGCGTATTTCGGCCCCTACAGCGAAGGCCTGACCTGCAATTCGAGCAACAGCTTCATCGAGCCGATTCTCGAAGCGTTGAGCGTTGGCCGGGCGGTGGATGCGACTCATACGCTGGCGGTGGGGTGTTATTGTCCGTGGGGCGAGGACACATCTGCCAAAGAATAAGCAATCCCTCCGAGGGGCGATGCGCAGTAAAGCAGTGGCATGCTAAACAGGGAGTCAACAGCGAGACCATGGGACCGCTGTCATCAGAATAAGGAATCACCATGAAACGCACCCTCATCGCCTTCCTGTCATTGGTCGTCACCGCCATCATCGTCGCGGGCGGCTACCTCTACAGCAAGCAGCCCACCCGCCAGGGCACGGTACAGCTGCAAGGGCTGCATGGCTCGGTGACCGTGCGCTACGACGAACGCGGTGTGCCGCATATCCGCGCCGAGAACGAAACCGACCTGTACCGCGCCCTCGGCTATGTCCATGCCCAGGACCGGCTGTTCCAGATGGAGATCATGCGTCGTCTCGCCCGTGGCGAACTGGCCGAGGTGCTGGGGCCGAAGCTGCTCGACACCGACAAACTGATGCGCAGCCTGCGCATCCGCGAGCGCGCCGCGACCTATGTGACGGAGCAAGACCCACAATCCCCGGCCTGGATCGCGATGCAGGCCTACCTGGACGGCATCAACGCCTACCAGGACAGCCACACCCGGCCGGTGGAGTTCGATGTGCTGGGCATTCCCAAGCGCCCTTTCACCGCCGAAGACACCGTGAGCATTACCGGCTACATGGCCTACAGCTTCGCCGCGGCCTTTCGTACCGAACCCCTGCTGACCTACGTGCGTGATCAACTGGGCGCCAACTACCTGGACATCTTCGACCTCGACTGGCAGCCGCAAGGCGTGCTGGCCGATGGTCGCAAGCGCAACCAGCCACTGGCCGCCGCCGACTGGAAAGACCTCAACGCCCTCGCCCGCCTGAGCGAACAGGCCCTGGCGGAAAACGGCCTGCCGCAGTTCGAGGGGAGCAACGCCTGGGCGGTCTCCGGCAACCGCACCCACAGCGGCAAGCCGTTGCTGGCGGGCGACCCGCATATCCGTTTTTCCACGCCATCGGTGTGGTACGAGGCGCACCTGTCCGCGCCGGGTTTCGAGCTCTACGGGCACTACCAGGCGCTGCTGCCCTTCGCAACGCTGGGCATGAACAAGGATTTCGGCTGGAGCATCACCATGTTCCAGAACGACGACCTGGACCTGATTGCAGAAAAGACCAACCCGGACAATCCCGAGCAGGTCTGGTATCGCGGCCAATGGGTGGACATGACCCGCAGCGAACAGCAGATCGCGGTCAAGGGCCAGGCGCCGGTGACGCTGGTGCTGCGCCAGTCGCCCCACGGCCCGATCGTCAACGATGCCCTCGGTGCGAACGCCGGCAAGACGCCGATCGCCATGTGGTGGGGGTTCCTGGAAAGCCGCAACCCGATCCTCGAGGCCTTCTACCAGCTCAACCGCGCCGACACCCTGGCCAAGGCCCGTGGCGCCTCGGCCAAGATCCACGCGCCGGGGCTGAATGTCGTATGGGCCAATGCCAAGGGCGATATCGGCTGGTGGGCCGCCGCGCAACTGCCCAAGCGGCCAACCGGCGTGAAACCGGGGTTCATCCTCGATGGCAGCAGCCCGGAAGCGGAAAAGGAAGGTTTCTACCCGTTCAGCGACAATCCCCAGGAAGAAAACCCGGGGCGGGGCTACATCGTCTCAGCCAACTTCCAGCCGGTGCCGGCCAGCGGCATCGAGATCCCGGGCTACTACAACCCCGCCGACCGCGGCCAGCAACTCAATCTCCAGCTCAGCGACAAGCAAGCGAAATGGGATCTCCAAACCACCCAGAAGCTGCAACTGGGCACGACCACCGCCTACGGCCCGCGCCTGCTCGCGCCTTTGTTGCCGGTGTTGCGCGAAGTGGTCAGCGATCCGCAGGAACGCAAATGGGTGGAGCAACTGGGCCAATGGCAGGGCGATTACCCGCTGGATTCCATCAGTGCCACGCTGTTCAATCAATTCCTGTTCAACCTGGCCGACGCCGCCCTGCACGATGAACTGGGCAATGGGTTCTTCGAGACCGCGCTGTCGACCCGGGTGATCGACGCGGCCCTGCCACGCCTGGCGGCCTCGAAGGATTCACCGTGGTGGGATGACCGCACGACGCTGGGCGTGGAAACCCGTGCCGACACGGTGAACATCGCCTGGAAGAAAAGCCTGGCGCACCTGCGGGCCACCCTGGGCGACGATGCCACGCAATGGCAATGGGGCAAGGCCCACACCCTGACCCATGGTCATCCGCTGGGCCAGCAAAAGCCGCTGGACCGGATCTTCAACGTCGGTCCGTTTGCGGCCCCCGGCACCCATGAAGTGCCCAACAACCTCTCGGCCAAAATCGGTCCGGCTCCTTGGCCGGTGACTTATGGTCCTTCCACCCGACGCATCATCGACTTCGCCGATCCGGCCCACAGCGTCACCATCAATCCGGTCGGCCAGAGCGGCGTGCCGTTCGACAAGCATTACGAGGATCAGGCCGAGGCGTATATCGAGGGGGTCTATCACCAGGCGCACCTGGCCGAGGAAGAAGTGGTGGCCAATACCCGCGCGACCCTGAAACTGTTACCGGCGAGGAGCTCGCCCTGATTCTGGCGGGGGTAATTTTTCATCACCAACAGGCTCAATCGTCATTGATGGTCAAGACTACAAGGGTTCAACCCCCCGTCCCCCCTCACAGGAGTCAATGCAATGTTCAATAACTGGTCCGAACTGCTGCCCACCATCAAAAGTGCCTTTGGCGCCCTGGGCAAGAGCAACCCGAAAATGGTCAAGGCCTACATGGCCCTGGATGAAGCCGCGGCTGAAAACGACGTGTTAGATGCCAAGACCCGTGAACTGATCTCCATCGCCGTGGCCATCACCACTCGTTGCGACGGCTGCATCGGCGTGCACACCGACGCGGCCATCAAGGCTGGCGCCACCCGTGAAGAAATTGCCGCCACCCTGGCCACGGCGGTGTCGCTGAATGCCGGCGCGGCGTACATCTACTCCCTGCGAGCCTTGGAGGCCCACGACGCGCTGAAGAAATGAGCGGCTGACACCTACACCAGCGCGCCGAAATTCAGCCTGAATTGCTGCGGCGTCACGCCCAGCCTGCGGCTGAATACGCTGCGCATGTGCTGGGCATCGCGAAAGCCGCACTGCCAAGCTACAGTCTTGAGCGGGGCGCGGGTGCTTTCCAGCATCACCCGCGCCGCGTCCACCCGGGCTTGCTCGACGAACTCTGCCGGCGTGATCTTCGCTTCCCGGGTGAACACCCGGGAGAAATTACGCTGGCTCATGTTCGCCGCATTGGCCAGGTCGGCGATGGTCAGGTCACCGTTCAGGTGCGCCAGTACATGCGCCTGGACCTGGGCCACGGTGGACGTCGGCTCAGCGTGGGGCACAAGAAAAGGGCTGAACTGCGATTGCCCGCCCGAGCGCTGGGTAAACACCACCAGCCGCTTGGCGACACTCAGCGCCACGTCCGGCCCATGGTCTTGGGCCAGCAGGAACAAGGACAGGTCGATCCCTGCGCTCACCCCGGCGGAGGTGTAGAGCTCACGATCCTGCACGTACAAACGATCCGCTTCAACCCGGGTCGAGGGGCACAGCTGCGCCAGCGCCGCGGCGTCGCCCCAATGGGTGGTGACGGTCCGCCCCGCCAGCAATCCGGCCCGAGCCAGCATGAAAGCGCCATTGCAGATCGAACCAAAGCGCCGCGCTCGCCCGCAGGCGTCCCGCAGCCAGGCATCGAATACCACGCCAATGTGCATGAACGGCAACTGCGGCCCGCCTGCCACCAACAGCAGGTCGTAAGCCTGCGAAGCCTCGCTGAAATGCCGATGGGCATTCAGGGACAAACCGTTGGAACAGAGCATCGCGCCCTGTTCGACCCCGATCACCTCAAGCCGATAGTGATCCTCGGCGGCCAGGAAACGATTGGCTTCGCTGAACACATCCATGGGCCCGGAAACGTCCAGCGACTGGACACCTGGGAATGCCACGACGGCGACGACTTTCTGCATGGTTCACGCGTGCCTTCGAGTTGAATGACTCCGCCACCCTAGCCAATCCGTGCCTCGCAAGCCACCCTGGCACGAAACCCAGGCTTATTGGCAAGGATCGCAGCCATGGGAAGATTGTTGCGCGACCTCCCGGCGAACACACTGAAACCCTCGGCGCCGCACTGGCCCATCGTCAAGAGGAGAGCAGCATGAACAGCATTGCCGGCATCAAAATCCCCGACAGCGCCCTCGCCCGCGCCACCACCGACTACATCCGCGATATCGAGTCCGACCTGCTGTACCACCACTCTCGCCGGGTGTTTCTGTTCGGCGCCTTGAGTGGCCAGCGTCGGCAGTTGGCCTACGACCCGGAGTTGCTGTATGTCGGCGCGATGTTCCACGACCTGGGCCTGGTGGAGGGTTACCGCAGCGACGACGAACGTTTTGAAGTGGACGGCGCAAACGCCGCCGCGGCATTTCTCAAACCCTACGGGTTGAGCGATGACGATATCGAGCAGGTGTGGCTGTCCATCGCCCTGCACACCACGCCAGGCGTGCCCAAACACCTGCGCCCCACCGTCGCCCTGGTGACCGCTGGCGTGGAGATGGACGTGCTGGGCATGGATTACGCCGCGTTCCCGGCCGCGCAGCGCGACGCCGTGGTGCATGCTCATCCGCGCGGGGAAGGGTTCAAGGAATGCATCATCTGCGCCTTCGCCGACGGCTTGCGGCATCGCCCGCAGACGACCTTCGGCAATGTGAAGACGGATGTGCTGGTGGATCAGGCGCCGGGGTTCAAGCCGATGAACTTTGTCGAAGTCATCCGTACATCGCCTTGGAATTCGTAAGCCGCCCACTTCTGCATTGACTGCCACACCGCTTTCGCGGGCAAGCCCGCTCCCACATTGGATTTGCGGCTGTCTACAGTTTTGTGAGTAACCCAAAAGCCTGTGGGAGCGAGCTTGCTCGCGAAGGCGGAGTGACATTCAACATTTTCGTCGACTTCACACCGCTATCGCGAGCAAGCCCGCTCCCACATTGGATTTGCGGCTGTTTACAGCTTTGTGAGTAACCCAAAAACCTGTGGGAGCGAGCTTGCTCGCGATGACGGACTGACATTCAACATTTTCGTCGACTGTCTCACCGCTATCGCGGGCAAGCCCGCTCCCACATTGGATTTGCGGCTGTCTACAGTTTTGTAAGTAACCCAAAGACCTGTGGGAGCGAGCTTGCTCGCGATGACGGACTGACATTCAACATTTTCGTCGACTTCACACCGCTATCGCGAGCAAGCCCGCTCCCACATTGGATTTGCGGCTGTCTACAGTTTTGTGAGTAACCCAAAAACCTGTGGGAGCGAGCTTGCTCGCGATGACGGACTGACATTCAACATTTTCGTCGACTCCACACCGCTTTCGCGGGCAAGCCCGCTCCCACATTGGATTTGCGGCTGTCTACAGTTTTGTAAGTAACCCAAAAACCTGTGGGAGCGAGCTTGCTCGCGAAGGCGGAGTGACATTCAACATTTTCGTCGACTGTCTCACCGCTATCGCGAGCAAGCTCGCTCCCACAGGTAGGGCTGCGTCGGGTTGTTAGACCGGCGCTGCTTGCGTCCGGCGTATCTCCGGTTGTTTCCAGGAGTCCGCGGCGCTTTCTTCGATGGCTTGCTGGATCGCCCGCTTGCGGTTTTCTTCGGCGCGGCGGCTGAAGTACCAGACCAGGAAGGTCACCAGCGACACGGCCAGCAGGATCAGGCTCGCCACGGCGTTGATCTCCGGCTTCACGCCCAGGCGCACCGCCGAGAACACTTCCATCGGCAATGTCGTCGAGCCGGGGCCGGAGACGAAGCTCGCCAGCACCAGGTCGTCCAGGGACAACGCGAACGACATCATGCCCCCCGCCGCCAGCGATGGCGCGATCATCGGGATGGTGATCAGGAAGAACACCTTCCACGGCCGCGCCCCGAGGTCCATGGCCGCCTCTTCGATGGACAGGTCCAGCTCACGCAAGCGCGCCGAGACCACCACCGCCACATAAGCCGCACAGAACGTGGTGTGGGCGATCCAGATCGTGACGATGCCACGCTCCTGGGGCCAGCCGATCATCTGCGCCATGGCCACGAACAGCAGCAACAGCGACAGGCCGGTGATCACTTCCGGCATCACCAACGGCGCGGTGACCAGGCCACCAAACAACGTACGCCCCTTGAAGTGGGTGATGCGGGTCAGCACGAAGGCCGCCAGCGTACCCAAGGCTACCGCAGCGATCGCCGTGTAGCAGGCGATCTCCAGCGAGCGCACCACCGACCCCATCAGCTGAGTGTTGTCCAGCAGGCCGATATACCACTTGAGCGACCAGCCGCCCCACACCGTCACCAGTTTCGAGGCGTTGAACGAATAGATCACCAGGATCAGCATCGGCGCGTAGATAAACAGCAAACCCAGCACCAGCATCAGGCTTGAAAAACTGAAGCGCTTCATTCCTTGCCCTCCATTTCTTTGGCCTGACTGCGGTTGAACAGGATGATGGGCACAATCAGGATCGCCAGCATCACCACCGCCAGGGCGGATGCCACCGGCCAGTCACGGTTGTTGAAGAATTCCTGCCACAGCACTTTACCGATCATCAGGGTTTCCGGGCCGCCCAGCAGTTCCGGGATCACGAACTCGCCCACCACGGGGATGAACACCAGCATGCAGCCGGCGACGATGCCGTTCTTGGACAGCGGCACGGTGATTTTCCAGAAACTGTTGAACGTACTCGAACCCAGGTCGGATGCGGCTTCCAGCAGGCTGGCGTCATGCTTCACCAGGTTGGCGTACAGCGGCAGGATCATGAACGGCAGATAGGAGTAAACGACCCCGATGTACACCGCCAGGTTAGTGTTGAGGATTTGCAGCGGTTCGCTGATCCAGCCCATGCTCAGCAAAAAGCCGTTGAGCAGGCCGTTGTTGCTGAGGATGCCCATCCACGCGTAGACGCGGATCAGGATCGCGGTCCAGGTCGGCATCATGATCAGCAGCACCAGCACCGTCTGCATCTCTTTGCGGGCGTTGGCGATGCCGTAGGCCATCGGATAGCCGATTAACAGGCACAGCACCGTGCTGATCAGGGCCATCTTCAGCGAGCCAAGGTAGGCGGCAATGTACAGCTCGTCGTCGCTCAGCATCACGTAGTTGGCGAGGTTGAGCAGTACTTGCAGCTTCTGGTCGACGTAGCTGTAGATCTCGGTGTACGGCGGAATGGCCACATCGGCTTCAGCGAAACTGATCTTCAGGACGATGAAGAACGGCAGCATGAAGAACAGGAACAGCCAGATGAAGGGCACCCCGATGACCAATTGACGGCCACCGGGCGTTATTCGGTCGAGTCGGCGTTTGAATTTGCGCATGTTCATGAGCGAAGTACCACGCCGCTGTCGTCTTCCCACCAGACGAACACCTGATCGCCCCAGGTCGGGCGCTGGCCACGGCGTTCGGCGTTGGCGACGAAGGACTGCACCACCTTGCCGCTTGGCAGCTCGACGTAGAACACCGAGTGACCGCCCAGGTAGGCGATGTCATGGACCTTGCCGCTGGACCAGTTGTGGTCGCAGGTCGGTTGTTCGGCGGTGACCAGCAGTTTTTCCGGGCGAATGGCGTAGGTCACGGACTTGTCCTGCACCGAAGTGCTGATGCCGTGGCCCACGTAGATGTTACGGTCCAGGTCCTTGCAGGTCAGTACCGCGTGGCCTTCGGCGTCTTCCACCACCTCGGTCTCGAAGATGTTGACGTTGCCGATGAACTCGCAGACCAGCCGGCTGGTCGGGGTTTCGTAGATGTCGATCGGGCTGCCGATCTGGGCGATCCAACCCAGGTGCATGATCGCGATACGCTCGGCCATGGTCATGGCCTCTTCCTGGTCGTGGGTCACCATGACGCAGGTCACACCAACCCGCTCGATGATCTCGACCAGCTCAAGCTGCATTTGCGAGCGCAGCTTCTTGTCCAGGGCCCCCATCGGTTCGTCGAGCAGCAACAGCTTTGGCCGCTTGGCCAGGGAACGGGCCAGGGCCACGCGCTGGCGCTGGCCGCCAGAGAGCTGGTGCGGCTTGCGCTTGGCGTACTGGCTCATCTGCACCAGCTTGAGCATTTCGGCCACACGGGCGTCGACCTCGGCTTTCGGGATCTTGTCCTGTTGCAGGCCGAAGGCGATGTTCTGCGCCACGGTCATGTGGGGGAACAAGGCGTAGGACTGGAACATCATGTTGATCGGCCGCTCATACGGCGGCATGTCGGTGATGTCCACACCGTCGAGGAAAATCCGCCCTTCCGTGGGCCGTTCGAAACCGGCCAGCATGCGCAACAAGGTGGATTTGCCCGATCCCGAACCGCCGAGCAAGGCAAATATTTCGCCTTTCTTGATTTCCAGGGACACATCGTCCACGGCAATCGTCTCGTCGAATTTTTTTGTAACCCGGTCGATTTTGACCAACACCTGTTTGGGTGTCTGGTCGCCCTCGAGGGCTTTCTTATAGGCGCCGGAGGCAACTGCCATTTACGAAACTCCCACAGAATTTACAGTTCGCCTACACGGACGAACCTGGAATAGTTAGAGCGCTTAACGCTATTTACCCGACTTGATCTTGGTCCAGCTGCGGGTCATGAGTCGTTGGATCTTGGGCGGCAACTCGGAGTTGACGTAAAGCTTGTCGACGACCGCTTGCGGTGGGTAAACCGCTTCGTCGGTGCGTACTTTCTGGTCCATCAGTTCGCCAGCCTTGGGGTTCGGGTTGGCATAACCGACGACGTCGCTGACCTGGGCGATCACCTCAGGCTTGAGTACATAGTTGATGAACGCGTGAGCTTGCTTGACGTTGGTGGCGTCGCGCGGGATCGCCAGCATGTCGAACCAGAGATTGCCGCCTTCCTTGGGGATCACATAGGCGATGTCGACGCCTTTGCCGGCCTCGCTTGCACGTGCACGGGCCTGGAAGATGTCGCCAGAGAAACCGGCGGCC
Source organism: Pseudomonas brassicacearum (assembly GCF_000585995.1). NCBI lineage: Bacteria > Pseudomonadati > Pseudomonadota > Gammaproteobacteria > Pseudomonadales > Pseudomonadaceae > Pseudomonas > Pseudomonas brassicacearum. The sequence continues at coordinate 6,299,645 of NZ_CP007410.1, forward strand.
ACGCAGATCTCGCCGTTGGCCAGATCCGAGATGTATTTGGAGGAATTGAAATAGGTCACGTAAGGCCGGATCTTGAGGAGCTGGGCCTCGGCCTTCTTATAGTCTTCAGGGTTTTCGCTGTTGGGGTTCAGCCCCAGGTAATTGAGCATCGCCGGGATCATCTCGTCGCCCGAGTCGAGGAACGACACACCGCAGCTGGAGAGTTTCTTGATGTTTTCCGGCTCGAACAGCATGGCCCACGAATCGATTTTCTCGACGCCCAGGACCGCCTTGACCTTCTCGACGTTGTAGCCGATGCCGTTGGTACCCCACAGGTAAGGCACGGCGTACTGATTGCCCGGATCGTTCTTTTCCAAGCGTTTGAGCAGCAAAGGGTCCAGGTTGGCGTAGTTGGGCAACTGCGACTTGTCGAGCTTCTGGAATGCCCCGGCCTTGATCTGCTTGCCCAGGAAGTGGTTGGACGGCACGACCACGTCGTAACCGGTACGCCCGGCCAGTAGCTTGCCTTCGAGGGTTTCGTTGGAATCGAATACGTCGTACACCGGCTTGATGCCACTGGCTTTTTCAAAGTCCGCCAGGGTGGTCTCGCCGATGTAGTCCGACCAGTTATAAATATGCACGGTGGAGGCCGCCTGGACACTGACGGCGAGCGTCAGGCCGGCGCCCACCAGCAAGGCGTTGCGTAACAAAGAAAAGACTGGCACGTGGAGGTCCTCTTAAATAGTTGGGCCCAAGTTGCCCCCGTTACCTGACCGCGATGGGCCCTGCAACAAAACCGGCGCGCAACTTACCCTCGATAAACCGATCCAGCAAAACTTTTAATTATTTAATTACGCCTGTTGCCGCCGCCGCGATGACAGCGGCAACAGGAAGGTGCTTCAAGCCGGCTTATTTACCGGATTTGATCTTGGTCCAGCTGCGGGTCATGATTCGCTGGGTCGCCGCTGGCAGGTCGGCAATCGCGTAGAGCTTGGCTTGCACGTCCGCTGGCGGGTAGATGCCCGGGTCGCTGGTGATTTCCTTGTTGACCAGCGGCGTAGACGCCGCGTTACCGTTCGGGAAACTCACGGTGTCGGTGATCTCAGCCATGATTTCCGGCTTTTGCAGGAAGGTCATGAACTTGTAGGCGCCCTCGACGTTTTCGGCATCTTTAGGGATGGCGACCATGTCGAAGAAGCTGCCGGCACCTTCCTTCGGAATGTTGTAGCTGACTTTCACCTTGCCACCGGCTTCGGCAGCACGGGACTTGGCCTGGTAGATATCGCCCGAGTAGCCGACCGCTACGCAGATGTTGCCGTTGGCCAGGTCGGAGATGTACTTGGAGGAGTGGAAGTAGCCGATCGAAGGACGGATCTTGAGGAACAGCGCCTCGGCTTCAGCCAGTTGCTTCTTGTCCTGGCTGTCGGTCGGGTAGCCCAGGTAATGCAGCGCCACCGGGATCATCTCGGTCGGCGAATCGAGGAAGCTGATGCCGCAGGATTTCAGCTTGGCGGCGTTCTCCGGCTTGAACAGCAAATCCCACGAGTTGGTTGGCGCGTCGGCACCCAGGGCAGCCTTGACCTTCTCAGCGTTGAAGCCGATGCCGATCGAACCCCACATGTATGGGAAGGCGTGTTCGTTGCCCGGGTCGCTCACCGAAACAGCCTTGAGCAGGTCGGTGTTGAGGTTCTTCCAGTTAGGCAACTTGGACTTGTCGAGCTTTTGGTAGACCCCGGCCTTGATCTGCTTGGCCAGGAAATTGTTCGACGGCACCACGATGTCATAGCCGGACTTGCCGGCCAGCAACTTGGCTTCCAGGGTTTCGTTGCTGTCAAACACGTCGTAGACGACTTTGATCCCCGACTCTTTCTCGAACTTGGCAACGGTGTCCGGCGCAATGTAGTCGGACCAGTTATAGACGTGCAGCACTTTATCGTCCGCCTGAGCGGCACCCGCCATCACGCCCATCAGGGACATGGCCAGGAGAGTCTTGCCAGCTATCTTCATACCTAATGCCTTCATGGATTGATGCTCCGGTTATTCTTTTTAGCCACGTTCAGCAGCCGGCTCGCGGGCAACTTGAACAAGCGGTAGTCTGGCAAGTTACAGGGCAGGCTTTCAACACAAGCCCAGCCTTTTGTTCACACTGGGCGAGGCCCTTGCAGGTACCTCGCTCAGAGCCTAGCACTTAGCCTTGCAACGCACCGAGGGTCAGGTCCAGGCACTGCCGCGCCTTGGTCACCAGTTCATCGATCTCGGCCTTGCTGATCACCAGCGGCGGCGCAATGATCATGGTGTCGCCCACCGCGCGCATGATCAGCCCGTTATCGAAGCAGAACTGCCGGCAGATCATGCCCACGCCCTTGCCTTCGTAGCGCTTGCGCGTGGCCTTGTCCTGGACCAGCTCGATCGCCCCCAACAAACCGATACCGCGCACTTCACCCACCAGCGGATGATCGTTCAGTTCCCGCAAACGCTTCTGCAAATAGGGTGCCGTTTCAGCATGAACGCGCTCGATGATCTTTTCGTCACGCAGGATGCGGATGTTTTCCAAGGCCACCGCAGCAGCCACCGGGTGGCCGGAGTAGGTAAAGCCGTGGTTGAAGTCACCGCCTTCGTTGAGCACTGCGACCACGTCATCGCGCACAATCAGCCCGCCCATGGGGATGTAGCCGGAGGTCAGTCCCTTGGCGATGGTCATCATGTGCGGTTTCAACCCGTAGTAGTCGGTACCGAACCACTCACCGGTGCGGCCGAAGCCACAGATCACTTCGTCGGCCACGAACAGGATGTCGTACTTGGCGAGGATTTCCTTCATGCGCGGCCAGTAGCTGTCCGGCGGCACGATCACCCCGCCCGCGCCTTGGATCGGCTCGGCGATGAAGGCACCGACGTTGTCCACGCCGATCTCCAGGATTTTCTCTTCCAACTGGTTCGCCGCCCACACACCGAACTCTTCAGGGCTCATGTCGCCGCCTTCGCCGAACCAGTAAGGCTGGGCGATGTGGACAATACCCGGGATCGGCAGGTCGCCCTGCTCGTGCATATAGGTCATGCCGCCCAGGCTCGCGCCCGCGACGGTCGAACCGTGATAACCGTTCTTGCGGCTGATGATGACTTTCTTGTTCGGCTGGCCCTTGATCGCCCAATAGTGGCGGACCATCCGCAGCATGGTGTCGTTGCCCTCGGAGCCGGAACCGGTGAAAAACACATGGTTCATGCCTTCAGGGGCGATATCGGCGATGGCTTTGGACAGCTCCAGTACCGGCGGGTGGGCCGTCTGGAAGAACAGGTTGTAATAAGGCAGCTCGCGCATCTGTTGGCTGGCCGCATCGGCCAGCTCATCGCGGCCGTAGCCGACCGCCACGCACCAGAGGCCGGCCATGCCGTCGAGGATCTTGTTGCCTTCACTGTCCCACAGGTAGACACCCTTGGCGTGGGTGATGATGCGCGGGCCTTTCTCTTTGAGCTGTTTGAAGTCGCTGAACGGCGCCAGGTGGTGATCATTGCTCAGGGCTTGCCATTCACGGGTTTGCGGGTTGTTGCGGGTCATGCGAATTCTCCTTTATATCGGTGGAGGCGACACTGCCCGGAGCAGCGTCGCCCGGCGCATCAGACGGCGAAGAGCAGGAATTCCCGCTCCCACGAACTGATGACGCGCTTGAAGTTTTCATGCTCGGCCCGCTTGACCGCGACGTAGCCTGTGATGAATTTCTTGCCCAGGTATTTCTCGATGGTGGCGCTGTTTTCCATGCGTTCCAGGGCGTCTTCGATGGTCAGCGGCAAACGCAGGTTGCGGCGTTCGTAGCCTCGGCCCACCACCGGCGCGCTCGGGTTGATGCCTTCGACCATGCCAATGAAGCCACACAGCAGGCTGGCGGCAATCGCCAGGTACGGGTTGGCGTCGGCGCCCGGCAGGCGGTTTTCCACCCGGCGGTTCTGCGGCCCGGCATCTGGAACCCGCAGGCCCACGGTGCGGTTCTCTTCGCCCCACTCCACGTTCACCGGCGCCGAGGTGTCGGGCAGGAAGCGGCGGAACGAGTTGACGTTGGGAGCGAACAGCGGCAACAGCTCGGGGATGAATTTCTGCAAACCGCCGATATGGTGCAGGAACAGCTCGCTCATGGAGCCGTCTTCATTAGAGAAGACGTTCTTGCCGGTGTCTTTGTCGATGATGCTCTGGTGCAGGTGCATGGCGCTGCCCGGCTCGCCGGTCATGGGCTTGGCCATGAAGGTGGCCGCCACATTGTGCTTGAGCGCCGCTTCACGCATGGTGCGCTTGAACACCAGGATCTGGTCGGCCAGGGACAAAGCGTCGCCGTGACGGAAGTTGATTTCCATCTGCGCCGTGCCGTCCTCGTGGATCAAGGTATCGAGGTCCAGTTCCTGCAATTCGCACCAGTCATAGACGTCTTCGAACAGCGGGTCGAATTCGTTGGCCGCTTCAATCGAGAAAGACTGGCGACCGGTTTCCGGGCGGCCGGAGCGGCCAATGGGCGGTTGCAGCGGGAAGTCGGGGTCGTCGCTGCGCTTGGTCAGGTAGAACTCCATTTCCGGCGCGACGATCGGCTGCCAGCCCTTGTCGGCGTAGAGCTTGAGTACTTTCTTGAGCACGTTGCGCGGCGACAGCTCGATGGGGTTGCCCTGTTTGTCGTAGGCGTCGTGGATAACCTGGGCGGTGGGCTCAATGGCCCAGGGCACAAGGAACACTGCGTTTTCGTCCGGGCGGCAGATCATGTCGATGTCGGCCGGATCGAGCAGTTCGTAGTAGATGTCGTCTTCGACGTAATCGCCCGTAACGGTCTGGAGCAGGACGCTCTCGGGCAGGCGCATACCTTTTTCTGCAATGAACTTGTTGGTCGGCGAGATCTTGCCCCGGGTAATGCCGGTCAGGTCGCCAATCATGCATTCGACTTCTGTGATCTTATGGTCTTTCAACCAATCGGTGAGCTGGTCGAGGTTGTTACTCATAAATGCCTCTAGGCGTGAGTTTCCTGGCTGCTATTAGTAGTCAGGCGTTGGTTGACGCATCGGCGTCGCGTTGTGTTGCCCTTGCTCGGCAGGCATCGCCAAATGCCTGGAAAATCGCAAGGTAGTACGGATTCGAGCTTACCTCCCATTCAGGGTGCCACTGCACACCTAAAGCAAAAGCCTTGCCTTGTATCACCGAGACCGCCTCGATCAGGCCGTCCGGCGCCAATGCTTCGGCCCGCAGGCCGGGCGCCAGGCGCTCGATGCCCTGGCCGTGGATCGAATTGACGTCAATCACCGGAGGCAAGCCCAGGCCCGCGAGGACGCCGCCCGGCTGGATATGCATGGGGTGAGCCGGGCCGTACTGAATGTCCACTGATTGTGTGTCGTCTTCACGATGGTCGATGAAGGTTCCGACTTCATGAACTTTTTGGTGAAGGCTGCCGCCAAAGGCTACGTTCATTTCCTGGAACCCCCGGCAGATGCCCAGCACCGGCACGCCCGCATCGACAGCGGCGCGGATCAGCGGCAGGGTGGTGGCGTCCCGCGCAGGATCATGGGCAGTGCCCGGCGCGCTGGCGGGGCCCTGGTAGTGAAAAGGTTCTACATTAGAAGGAGAGCCGGTAAAGAGAATGCCGTCCAAGGCGTCCAGAATATCGGACGGCGAGAACAGATCCGCCAGGGACGGGATCATCATTGGCAAGCCCTTGGCGGCTGTCGCGACAGCCCGGGAATATTTATCGCCACTGATGTGATAAGCATGCAGACCGATCTGCTTGGAGCAGGTGGTGACGCCGATTAACGGCAGGCGAGACATGAAGCACCCCGGTATTATTGCTGTTATGGGTTTTAATCGAGCTTAGCCTTGTTCATTTTTTTACACAACACCCCCGTAAAAAATACAACACGGCCCGCTCAAGCCTGCGGGCGCCAAGCCCGCCAAAGGGAAAAAAACGCCCTAAATTGCCTCAAAAAAGCCCTGTAGGTGCTTTTTTAGGGCAAAAAAGGCCCTGCTTGACTTCGGCATGCCGTTCGGGTTGACTGGCTTTCGAAGAGTTCAATGATTGATATTTTTAACAACAAAGGTGTTGCATCATGTCGGTACCCCCGCGTGCCGTTCAGCTTAACGAAGCGAACGCGTTCCTTAAGGAACATCCTGAGGTTCTGTACGTTGACCTTCTAATTGCGGATATGAATGGTGTGGTGCGCGGCAAGCGCATCGAACGCACCAGCCTCCACAAGGTTTACGAGAAAGGCATCAACCTGCCGGCCTCTTTATTTGCTCTGGATATCAATGGCTCGACGGTGGAAAGCACCGGCCTGGGCCTGGACATCGGCGACGCTGACCGAATCTGTTATCCAATCCCTGACACCCTGTGCAATGAACCCTGGCAGAAGCGCCCCACTGCGCAACTGTTGATGACCATGCACGAACTCGAAGGTGAACCTTTCTTCGCCGACCCCCGCGAAGTCCTGCGCCAAGTCGTGACCAAGTTCGATGAACTCGGCCTGACCATCTGCGCCGCATTTGAGCTTGAGTTCTACCTGATCGACCAGGAGAACGTGAATGGACGCCCACAACCGCCCCGCTCGCCGATCTCCGGCAAACGCCCACACTCGACCCAGGTCTACCTGATCGACGACCTCGACGAATACGTCGATTGCCTCCAGGACATTCTGGAAGGGGCCAAGGAGCAAGGCATTCCCGCCGATGCCATCGTCAAGGAAAGTGCCCCGGCGCAGTTCGAAGTGAACCTGCACCACGTGGCCGACCCGATCAAGGCCTGCGACTACGCGGTACTGCTCAAGCGCCTGATCAAGAACATCGCCTACGACCATGAAATGGACACGACCTTCATGGCCAAGCCGTATCCGGGCCAGGCGGGCAACGGTCTGCACGTTCATATTTCGATTCTGGACAAGGATGGCAAGAATATTTTTGCCAGCGAGGATCCCGAGCAGAACGCCGCACTGCGTCACGCGATCGGCGGTGTGCTCGAGACCCTACCGGCGCAGATGGCTTTCCTCTGCCCGAACGTCAACTCCTACCGGCGTTTCGGCGCACAGTTCTACGTACCGAACTCGCCGACCTGGGGCCTGGACAACCGCACCGTGGCCCTGCGCGTGCCCACCGGCTCAGCCGATGCCGTGCGCCTGGAACATCGCGTCGCGGGCGCCGACGCCAACCCGTACCTGCTGATGGCGGCAGTGCTGGCCGGCGTGCACCATGGCCTGGTCAACAAGATCGAACCCGGTGCGCCGGTGGAAGGCAACAGCTACGAGCAGAACGAGCAAAGCCTGCCGAACAACTTGCGCGATGCCTTGCGCGAATTGGACGACAGCGAGGTCATGGCCAAGTACATCGATCCGAAATACATCGATATCTTCGTGGCCTGCAAGGAGAGTGAGCTGGAGGAGTTCGAACACTCCATCTCCGACCTTGAGTACAACTGGTACCTGCATACCGTGTAACTGGTTGCAGTAAAGAAAAACGCCGCAGGCCTTCAGGGCTGCGGCGTTTTTTATGGCTACTCACCCATCATTGTGGCGAGGGAGCTTGCTCCCGCTGGGCTGCGCAGCAGCCCCAAAAAGCTTAAGCGGACAATTTGGAGCCCCGCAGTGGCTGACTTAAGGGCTGCTTCGCAGCCCAGCGGGAGCAAGCTCCCTCGCCACAGGGACTCCTTTGCTCCCAAGTGCCGCTATGGACCCTCCGCCCGCTCTGCGTACAATGCCCGCCAGCCCCGCAGGAGACAGCCATGACGCGCATCGCCACCCCTCGCAAACCCCGCGCACGCAGCCAAGCCCGGATCGACTCGATTCTCGATGCCGCTCGTACGCTGCTTGCCGCCGAAGGCGTGGCCAGCCTGTCGATCTACAGCGTCGCCGAGCGCGCCGGGATCCCGCCCTCCTCCGTATATCACTTCTTCGCCAGCGTTCCGGCCCTGCTCGAAGCCCTGACCGCCGACGTCCACGCCGCTTTTCGCGCTGGCCTGCAAGCACCGGTTGATCATGCAGCGCTGAACCACTGGCACGACCTGTCACGACTGGTGGAACAGCGCATGCTCGCCATCTACAACCAGGATGCCGCCGCTCGCCAGCTGATCCTGGCCCAGCACGGCCTGACCGAAGTCACTCAGGCCGACCGCCAACACGACCTCGAGCTGAGTGACTTGATGCACAAGGTGTTCGACCACCATTTCGCGCTGCCGCCCCTGCCCAACGACGTCGATGTGTTCGCCCTGGCCATGGAACTGGGTGACCGCGTCTACGCCCGCTCGATACAGCAGCACGGCCAGATCACCCCGCGCATGGCCGAAGAAGGCATGCGGGTGTTCGATGCCTACCTGGGATTGTACCTGCCGCCGTATTTGCCCAAGCGTGAAGTCGCCTGATTCATAAACCGCCTTATAGCGCGCTTTAACCTGAATAAAGCGCGTTTAAAAGCCGCTTAAAAACTAAAAACCCCGAAAGGCTCGTGCCGTCCGGGGCTGTGGGTGAACCATCGCTCACAACTTGGCGATAGACACCTCGGTGGATTTAACGAAGGCAATCACTTCGCTGCCGATGGCCAGCTCCAGCTCCTTCACCGAGCGGGTGGTGATGACCGAGGTGACGATGCCGGAGGCGGTTTGCACGTCGATTTCCGATAGCACGTCGCCTTCGACGATTTCCTTGATGGTGCCTTTGAACTGGTTGCGTACGTTGATGGCTTTGATAGTCATGGTGTTGATTCCTGTCTGGATGGAATTATTGCGCCCAACGCAATTGCGTAGGCAAGGGTGAAACGGGTTCGGGTTCCGGCGGTTGGCCGGGCAAGGACAGCACGCGGTTGAGGACTTCGGTTTCCAGGGTTGCCAGGCGATGGGAGCCGCGAACCCGTGGACGTGGCAGGTCGATGGGCAGGTCGAGGCCGATCTGACCGTCCTCGATCAGGATCACCCTATCGGCGATCGCCACGGCTTCACTCACGTCATGGGTTACCAGCAGCACGGTAAAACCGTATTGCTGCCACAGGCGCTCGATCAATTGCTGCATCTCGATGCGAGTCAGGGCGTCCAGCGCTCCCAAGGGCTCGTCGAGCAACAGCAGGCGCGGTTGATGGATCAAGGCACGAGCCAGGGCCACCCGTTGTTTCTGTCCGCCGGACAGCGCCGCCGGCCACTCATGGGCGCGGTCGGCCAGGCCCACCGCTTCCAGTGCCTGCAACGCTTGCGGCCGCCAGTTGCCTTTGAGGCCGAGACCGACGTTGTCGATGTTTTTTTTCCAGGGCAGCAAACGTGCTTCCTGGAACATCAGCCGCGTGTCTTCCCGTGCCTCGCTCAATGACGCCGAGCCCGCCAACAGCTGGCCGCCGGTTGGCTGGTCGAGGCCAGCCAACAAGCGCAGCAAAGTACTTTTGCCGCAGCCGCTGCGACCGACCACGGCCACGAACTGCCCGGCCGGGATATGCAGGTCGATCTCCCGCAGTACCTGGCGCGAGCCGAAGGTTTTCTGCAGCTTGCGCACCGCCAGCGGAATGCCTCGCAGCAGGCGCGGAGGTTGTTGGGCGGTCATGTGGCACCTCCCTTGTTCACTTGATACGCCGGATGCCAGCGCAGCCAAACCCGCTCAAGCCCACGGGCGGCAAGATCGGCCAATTTACCCAGTACGGCGTAGAGAAGAATCGCCAGCACCACCACATCGGTCTGCAAAAACTCCCGGGCATTCATTGCCAGGTAACCAATGCCGGAGCTGGCCGAGATGGTTTCCGCCACGATCAGCGTCAGCCACATGAAGCCCAGGGCAAAACGCACGCCCACCAGGATCGAAGGCAAGGCGCCCGGCAGGATCACCTGGCGAAACAGGCTGAAGCCGGACAAGCCGTAGCTGCGGGACATCTCCACCAACGCCGGGTCGACGTTGCGGATCCCGTGGTAGGTGTTGAGGTAGATCGGGAACAACGTGCCCAGGGCCACCAGGAAAATCTTCGCCGACTCGTCGATGCCAAACCACAGGATCACCAGCGGAATCAACGCCAGGTGCGGGACGTTCCGGACCATTTGCACCGAACTGTCCAGCAGGCGCTCACCCCATTTCGACAGGCCGGTGATAAAGCCCAAGGCCAGGCCGATGCCACCGCCGATCAGGAAACCGACCGCGGCCCGCCAACCGCTGATGGCCAGGTGCGTCCAGATCTCGCCGCTGCGCACCAGGCTCACCCCGGCTTCGATCACCGCCACGGGGGCCGGCAGGATCCGCGTGGATAACCAGCCCGCCGACACCGACAGTTGCCAGACCGCCAGCAACAGCAGCGGCACCGCCCACGGCGCCAGGTTGTGGATGATTTTCTTCATGGCCGCCTCAGCTCTGGGACGCGGCTTTGGGCAGGATGTCGTTGGCGACCATTTCACCGAAGGGGCTCACATAACCCTGGCTTTTCGGCAGTTCCGGGCGTTCCACGTCCAGGTGCGGAAACAGCAGTTCCGCCACGCGGTAGGACTCCTCCAGGTGTGGATAACCGGAAAAGATAAAGGTGTCGATCCCCAGTTCAGCGTATTCCTTGACCCGCGCCGCCACGGTCGGACCGTCGCCCACCAGCGCCGTACCGGCACCGCCGCGAACCAGGCCGACACCGGCCCAGAGGTTGGGGCTGACTTCCAGCTTGTCGCGGCTGCCGCCGTGCAGGGCGGCCATGCGCTGCTGGCCCACCGAATCGAAGCGCGCCAGGGAGGCCTGGGCACGGGCAATGGTCTCGTCATCCAGATGGGAGATCAGCCGGTTGGCCGCTTGCCAGGCCTCGGCGTTGGTTTCACGCACGATTACATGCAGGCGGATGCCGAAGCGCACGGTACGCCCGAGTTTCGCCGCCTTGGCCCGCACCTGGGCGATTTTTTCCGCGACGGCCGCGGGTGGTTCGCCCCAGGTCAATACCATTTCCACTTGCTCGGCCGCCAAGTCCTGGGCAGCTTCCGACGAGCCGCCGAAATACAGCGGCGGACGCGGTTGCTGGATCGGCGGATAGAGCAGTTTGGCGCCCTTCACACTGATGTGTTCGCCGTCGTAATCCACGGTTTCGCCTTCCAGCACCCGGCGCCAGATGCGGGTGAATTCCACCGATGCCTGATAGCGTTGCTCGTGGTCGAGAAACAGGCCATCGCCGGCCAGTTCGTCCGGGTCACCGCCGGTCACCAGGTTGAACAACGCCCGCCCGCCGGACAACCGATCGAGGGTCGCGGCCTGACGCGCCGCCACCGTCGGGGAAATGATCCCGGGGCGCAGGGCGACGAGAAACTTCAGGCGCTGGGTCACGGGAATCAACGAAGCGGCCACCAGCCAGGAATCCTCGCAAGAACGCCCGGTGGGGATCAGCACGCCACCAAAACCCAGTCGATCGGCCGCTTGGGCAATCTGTTGCAGGTAGCCGTGATCGACGGCGCGGGCGCCTTCGGCGGTGCCAAGGTAATGGCCGTCACCGTGGGTGGGCAAGAACCAGAAAATATTGAGGCTCATGGAGTGGTCTCCTGAAGGAATCGAATTACTGCGCGGTCGCAACGGCTGCCGGCGGCGTCCAGATCACGTCCTTGATGCTCAAGGGCTTGGGAATCAATTTGAGCTGGTAGAAGCTGTCGGCGATTTTCTGCTGCGCCGCCACCACTTCCGGCGTGAGGAACAACGCCCCGTAGCCTTGGCGCTTCACCGACGTCAGGGTGATGTCGGCAGGCAGGCCGAGCAGCGGCGATACCTGTTTGGTCACGTCTTCAGGGTTGGCCCTGGACCACTCGCCCACTGCACGCACTTCTTCCACCAGAGCCGTGATGACCTGGGGGTTCTTTTGCGCATAGGGTTTGGTCGCGAGGTAAAACTGATGGTTGTCGACGATGCCTTTGCCATCACGCAGGGTGCGCGCCTGCAACTGCTGCTCGGCGGCAGCCTGGTACGGATCCCAGATCACCCAGGCGTCGACGCTGCCACGCTCGAACGCGGCGCGGGCGTCGGCCGGCGGCAGGAAAACCGTCTGGATATCGGAGTACTTGAGGCCGGCATCCTCCAGCGCCCGCACCAGCAGGTAGTGGACGTTGGAGCCTTTGTTCAACACGACTTTCTTGCCCTTGAGGTCTTGCACCGACTGGATAGCAGACCCCTTGGGTACCAGGATGGCCTCGCTGGCGGGCGCTGGCGGTTCGTAGGCGACGTAGAGCAGATCGGCGCCCGCCGCCTGGGCGAACACCGGCGGGGTTTCACCGGTCACGCCGAAGTCGATGGAACCGACGTTCAGGCCTTCAAGCAGTTGCGGGCCACCGGGGAATTCGGTCCATTGCACGTCTACGCCTTGGGCGGCCAGGCGTTTCTCCAAAGAGCCCTTGGCCTTGAGCAGCACCAGGGTGCCGTATTTCTGATAACCGATCCGCAAGGTTTCGGCTTGAGCCTGGGTAACGACGCCGAAGGACACAGCCGCAGCAAACAGAGCGACCAGCCCGCGACGCAAAATGACAGTGCGCATGGCGCCTCTCCTTTTTGCTGTGGGGTTTTGGCTGCACCTGCTTGGCCGTTGGCGGCTGAGTAAGGTGAGTTGAATCAGGGGTTACCGGGTTCAAATGCTCCAGCGAGCACTCAACAAACGTTCGTTCAACACGCCAGGGTCCAATGGCCTTGGGCGACGAGCCATGGCGCTGAAAAACTGCTCCAGAGCTTCGTCGAGGCGTTGTTGCAGGGCCGGCGCCAATTGCGCTTGGGCGTTGCCTTCGCCGTAAGCGATCTGACTGTCCTCGGCAAAGATCCCATGGAGCATTTCCTGGGCCTTGAGCGCCGACAGCACCGGCTTGAGGGCGTAATCCACCGCCAGCATATGGGCGATGCTGCCGCCGGTGGCCATGGGCAGTACCACCTTATGGGCCAAGGCGCGTTCGGGCAGCAAGTCCAGCACGGTCTTCAGCGCACCGGAAAAAGACGCCTTGTAGACCGGTGTGGCGATTAGCAGGCCGTCGGCATTTTCAATCTGCTGGAGCAGGTCGACCACCTTCGGGCTGTCGAAGCGGGCATGGAGCAGATCCTCGGCCGGGAAATCGCGCACCTGATAGCTCACCACTTCCACACCTTGCTGCTGCAACCAGCGCTGCGAGCGCTCCAGTAGCACTCCGGAACGGGAGCGTTGGCTGGGACTGCCACCGAGTGAGACGACCAACATGCCAGGCATTCCTTAATGTCACGTGCGATTCGCGGCGGGCGATCTCGCTGTATGGAGCAAACCATAACAGGGGATTTATATATCTTTAAATCATATTTATTCATTTACTTATAATATATAGATATATACGATTGGCTTTTTCAAGGCAATAAAAAAGGCCGTCGGAACGGCCAAAACCCTTGGTGCACAGAAAGCCCAACCTGTGGGAGCGAGCTTGCTCGCGATAGCGGTGTATCCGTCGACATCGATGCCGGCAGATCCGACGCTATCGCGAGCAAGCTCGCTCCCACAGGTTCAGGTTCAGGTGTTGTGTCAGCGGTTGGGCTGCGGGGTGAGGCGCAGGTAGGGCTTCACAGCGCGATAGCCTTTGGGGAAGCGCTGTTTGAGTTCCTCTTCATCCTTGAGCGACGGCACGATCACCACTTCATCACCGTCCTGCCAGTTGGCCGGGGTGGCGACTTTGTAGTTGTCGGTCAATTGCAAGGAATCGATCACCCGCAGGATTT